>MIBW01000034.1:0-171 GCA_001829625.1 Sulfurimonas sp. GWF2_37_8
TTGTATCCATCTTCATATTCATCTACTTCTATGCTACAAGCTTTCAGTCCATTCACTACAGTAGAAATTCTATCTGATTCTTTGACGCGTAACTCTTGTGCGTTTTTAACGATACTCTCACCTTCCGCACATGCAAACGCAATAGAGAGAACAGGAAGTTCATCAATCAGC
>MIBW01000034.1:231-3785 GCA_001829625.1 Sulfurimonas sp. GWF2_37_8
TCATCCGTTTGTTCATACTTTATGTCCGCGCCCATACGCTCTAACGCTCGAAAAGCTTCTATACGTGTTTCATTTAAGGTAACACCTTGAAGTATAATACTTGCGTTTGGTGTTATAGCTGCCGCCACTGCAAAGAAAAATGCACTAGAAGGATCAGCAGGAACACGGATTTTTAAAGGAGATAAAAGATTTTTCATAGGTGCTATAGTAGTCTTAAGAGCATCTACTTTGATATTCGCTCCCATACCTTTGAGCATTCTTTCTGTGTGGTCGCGTGAGAGTTCTGGCTCAGTATAGGTACAAATACCGTCTGCTCTGAGCGCTGCAAGAATCATCGCACTTTTCACCTGTGCAGAAGCTATATTGCTTTCATAGTCAAAAGCCTTAAGTGTGGCACCTCGAATACTAAGCGGTGCGAGATCTCCGTTATTTCTACCATCAAGTTTTGCACCAATGTCTATAAGCGGTGTTATGACTCTTTTCATAGGACGACGACGAAGATATTCATCTCCCGTTAAAATAAAATGCCCCTCTGCAGAACTCAAAAGTCCGCAAAAAAGTCGCATACCCGTTCCAGAGTTTCCACAGTCAAGTATTTCACTACTCTCTTTGATACCTTCCGAAGAAATTTTAATTGTTATTCCATCATCTACAACAGTCGCACCCAAATTTTTAATAATATTTAAGGAGTTGAGAGTATCTTCTGCGCGTAAAAAGTTTGTAATCTCACTCGTACCTGATGCAAGCATTGCGAACATCACACTACGATGTGAGATAGATTTATCTGGCGCAATTTCTGAAATATTTAAAGTAAATCCCTCACATGGAGTAATAGCAACTTTACTCATCTCAAGCCGATTCCTAGTTGTGTATGTAACGTTTCTAGTATCTGGCTCATTGAAGAAGTTATATCTACTTCTTCAAGTGTTTTTTCATGTGACTGAAGCACAAAACGCAGTGTTAGACTCATATTCTCACCAAGTGTAGCATCGCTATATTTATCTACAGGATAAAATCTTACAATTTCATTACTTACAGATAGTTCTATCGCTTGTTTTACTTTTTCATATGGCATATCTTGAGGCATAATAACACTTAAATCTCTAAAAGAAGCCTGATACTTAGAAGTTTTATTGGCAACTTTGAGCGTGTGTGTTATCTTTTCAAACTCCAGTTCACATACATAGGTCACATCTAAATCGTAACTTTTTTCTACTTCAGGATGTACTCTAAAAAGTTCACCGATTATTTCACCGCCAACAATAACTTTAGCACATTGATAGGGATGAGAAAGTGTATGTTTTGTTTGATGTTCTTGGAGTTCAAAGACACCTATAACATCAGTGACTTTTTGAACAAACACAGCAAAATCTATCTTTTTTGGCTTGCCTGCATTACCTAAAACATCACGTTCTTTATCACCAGAGTGCAATAGAGCCATTTTGAGCGACTCCGTTCTAGTTGGAGAAAAAACAGATCCGACTTCAAAAAGTTTAACACATGAGTAGCCATTTTTAGTATTTTGAGAAGCCGCTTTGAGTAGTCCGTTTAAAAGTGTCGGTCTGAGTGTATCTAGCGTGTTTACGATAGGATTTAAGAGTTCAAGTTCTTCTAAAGTAGTTTCAAAACCGTATTCTTGTAAAACTTTTTTTTCGTCAAAAACAAAATGAACACTCTCAAAAAAACCGCTTTGTGCCGCTTTATGTCTAAAGATAGTTCTTTTTTTGTAATCAAAATAATCACTTTCAAGTCTGTTTTTTTCACTAAAAACAAAAGGTTTTGAAGGGATATTGTCAATACCGACCAAACGCACAATCTCTTCGACAATATCTTGTTTATTGATGATATCATGACGAAACTGCGGAATAGAAATAACAAAATTATCCATAGAAGATTTGGAGATATTAAAACCAAGATTTGTAAGTATTTTGTTGATAACAGCCTTATCTATCTTTGCCCCGATAAGATCATGTATCTCTTGTTTACTTACGATAACAGTCTTCTCTTTAGAAGAGTTTTCATACTCTATGGTTCCACCAAAAATAGATGATTCTGAGTTTGTTTCAAGTAAATCAAGAGAATAAAGGAGTCCACCTTCAAGTTCAGGTTCACTTCCGCGTGAAGTTTTGTAAAACATCACTCCCGCAGGTACTTTATATTCTGCCATCTTTTTGGAAATAAGATCAGGCGGAATATAACTTGCTTCTATAAGAACGATACCTTCTTTGGATAGAAACTTAGAAGTATCTTCTTGATTCACACCAATAATCGAAGCTTTTTGCTCCCCTTTTATATAAGCATATCCGTTAGTATCTTCATTTAATACGATTTTAGCCATACCTTTTGTAGCACTTGCAAAAAACTCATAATCATAAGCACGTAAAATAACTCCGCTACTATGTGTTGCATAAGACATAACTGCATCTAAATCACTTTGTATAGTTTCACCAATCTGAGCAAGTCTTAGCTTCAAAATAAAAGGAAGTTTTAAATTTTTTAAATCAACGGCTTTATAACGAAGACTAAGATCATAATCTTTATCATGTGAGATACTCAAAATTCTTCCGATGCCGCGTTTATCATCATTTTCTACTCGATTATACTCTTTGATCGGTTTGTCGTATGCTGCACTTAAATCACGGGCAACACCTCTAATAGATAAACAATCCCCTCTGTTTGCTGTAAGTTCTATCTCTATCACATCATCACAAAAAAGAGGATGAGAGGCGACTTCTGTACCCAAAGTGTACTCTCCGATACTATCATCAAGCTCGATAATGCCTTCAGATACTTTTCCAAGTCCAATCTCGCTGGCAGAACAAATCATACCGTTACTATCGACACCGCGTAAAACAACAGGTTTGATAACAAGACCTTCAGGCATCACAGCACCAAGTGTTGCAACTACAACATTAAGTCCCACACGAACATTTGAAGCACCACACACTATCTGTAAAACTTCCGAACCGATATCTACTTTACAGACATTGAGCTTCTGAGCGTCAGGATGACTTTCACACTCTAAAACATGTCCAAAAACTATCTTTTGTGGTATTTTGTAAGTATGAACACTATCTACTTCCAAGCCTATGGAATTGAGTGTTTTTACTAAAGTCTCTGTTGTAATATCTTCTAAGTCTATCCACTCGTTTAGCCAAGTTTTTGTGACGATCATTGAAACTGCTCCAGTAACTTAATATCTCCCTCAAATAATGAGCGAAGGTCTCCGATTTGATGAATTAACATTGCAAAACGCTCTACACCAAGTCCAAAAGCGTAACCGCTTACATTTTTATATTTGACGGCTTTAAAAACATTTGGATCCACTATACCACAGCCAAGAACTTCCAACCAGCCCGTTTGTGAGCAAACACGGCATCCTTTTCCTTGACAAAAAACGCAAGAGATATCCACTTCTGCGGAAGGTTCTGTAAAGGGGAAAAATGAAGGACGAAAACGCACTTCTACATCACCAAACATATACTTTAAAAAATCTTCCAAAATATACTTGAGATTTGCAAATGAAACTTTACCTTCCTCATCAACGACAAGAC
>MIBW01000034.1:3805-7903 GCA_001829625.1 Sulfurimonas sp. GWF2_37_8
ACGGCGAAAAACAGCCCCTGGCGCTATCATACGAATAGGTGGTTTTGTCTGCATCATCGTACGTATCTGTACAGGTGACGTATGGGTACGAAGCAACATCTCGTCTTTAAAATAAAATGTATCTTGCATATCACGTGCAGGATGATATTTTGGAAGATTCAGTGCTTCAAAATTGTTAAAATCATCTTCTACCATCGTGCCGGTTTTTACAGCAAAATTCATAGAAGAGAAATACTCCACGATTTTATCCATCGTCTGCATCACAGGATGTAAGGCTCCTGCATCAGAAGATGCACCGTACAAAGAAACATCAATAGCTTCAGCTTTCATTGCTTGTTGCAATTCTAAAGTTTGTAAGATTATTTTTTTAGCTGTAAACTCGTTCATGAGCTCATTTTTATGAGTATTTAACTCTTTTGCTATTTGTGATTTTTCATTGTCTGGGGCGTTTTTCATAGCAGCAAATGCATCTGTCAAAACACCTTTTTTTCCAAACACAGAGATACGAATATCTTCAAGCGTTTCAACACTCTGTGCTGCTTTTATTGCGTCATACCACTCTTTCAAATAGAGTCTCCATAGTTGTAAAATTAGTTTTGGATTATAGTCAAATATATTTTATATACAGCTTGATTACAGAGACTAGCTTAAAATTTTATATGCTATAATCGGGCAACAAATATATAAAAGGAAAAAAATAATGTGCATATTTTGTAAAATAGTTAACAAAGAAATCCCTTCAAATATCATCCTTGAAGATGAGAATTTTATTGCGTTTCATGATATAAATCCAAAGGCTCCTGTGCATATTTTGGCGATACCAAAAGTGCATGTAGATAGTTTTGATCAAATGAGCGCTGATATGATGCAAAAGATGACTCCTTTTATTCAAAATGTAGCCAAGGAAGTAAATATCCACAAAAGTGGCTACAGAGTCATAACAAATATCGGAGAAAATGGCGGTCAGGAAGTCGGACATCTCCATTTTCACATACTAGGTGGAGCAAAACTCAGATGGGGACATTTTAGCGACGCAGATCCGCAAGGTCACTTCTAGTTCGCTCATATTGTGTGCACAACTGCACACAACATTAATCCTTTCAGACAAACAATAAACTTAATCTCATCCCAAGAACTCTATGATAATCTACGAAAATCTCAAATACAAGAGCTGGGTGATACAGATGATTGATAACAATTTACAGACCATTTTTAGATACCACGAAGAGACAAAACACTCACAAAAACGCTACGCCAGATCTTTGGGCTATATGGACTGGGCAAATCAACCAAATCCTTATCGTAATTATAAAGGTTCAAAGGAACTACTTTTGCCTTTGGCAGATGTTCATGTAACACTGCCTTATCATTTGATATTTGAAAAAAATATGCCCTCTGCTCCACTTTTGATAGACTCCATCTCCCAGTTTTTACAGTTTTCTATGGGAGTTGCAGCTATCAAATCCGACGGACAAAATCAGTGGGCGCTTCGATGTAACGCTTCTAGCGGCAATCTGCATCCTAGTGAAGCGTATCTCATCCTGCCTCCTATAAAAAGGCTACATGAGCAGACAACACTCTCCCATTATGCTCCCAAAAATCATGCTTTGGAGATACTCAAATCTTACGATTGTACTCTTTGAGAAACTCTTCCAGAGGGTTCTTTTTTTGTAGCTTTAAGTTCTATTCTTTATAGAGAAATATGGAAATATGGCACCCCTGAGAGTTTTTAATATAAGCTTCCATACTGAGAGATAAAGAAATAGACATTTTGATATAATAAATTTAATTAACAAGAGAGAGTGATATGCAAGTTTCTATACCAGCAAAAGTACAAAATAGATTTGTTAGCACACGAAAAGTTAAAAATGCAATTGAATGTTATATCTGGGACCAAGAAAACGATATGATTGAAACCTACTATCAAATACCCAATAATAATCAAAACCTTCATGAGTATTCCCATTTTCGTTTTGTTCTTGATAAAGATGGTGCTTTGTGGAGTGATGCTAATTTATTTCTTCTTTATAAAGTGAAAGATAATCCAAAATTATCTCCAAGTAGAATGAAGTATTTTGTTGACAACCTTACAAAGTTTAAAGAATTTTGTGATAATTATGATACTGATTATTTAAAACCTGTTGGATTTAATGATACACCTACACATCGTTATCGTAATTATTTAGAACATGTAACTGACAAAACTCCAAAGGCAGCTAAAAGATGTATGCAAGCAGTAACAATTTTTTACGAATGGATGTTTGAGTACAATGGTTTTAGCACACCCTTTCCGTTATGGAAAGAAAAAATTGTTCCTAACAAAAAAGGCTGGCCGGTAAAAGTTAAAGATGTATGTCAGTTTATTGGAGAAAAGCATAGGGAGCCAACGACATCTACTTATGTAACAGATGAAGAGCATCTTCGTCCACTTAGTGATAAAGAACAAAATGCTTTATTAGATGCCTTGGCTAGAATTGGAAATCCAGAATATACAATTATTTTTTATATTGCACTTGAGTCGATGGCTCGCAAACAAACTATTCTAACTCTTCGACTTCATCATTTTGTAGATTCACTACCAGAATCTTACTCTCCAAAAGATATAGATAAATGGTTTAAAATTCTTACCTGGCCGAGCGATGTTGAAAGAAAAACAATAATGGTTGGTCTAGGACAAGATGCAGACTCTAAAAAAGGACGATATGAAAGTTATCCAATATATATTTTCGGTTGGTTATGGAAACGTATTATCGTATATATAGTATCACAAAGAGCTTTTAAAAGACGGTCAAAAGCTCTACCTCAAGACAATGAGTTGAAACAATATGTTTTTCTTACTCAGTCTGGACATGCGATGTATCATGCCAAAAACGATCTTTACTATAACGATATTGCCAAAACAGGTTTAAATGAGGTTCATGAAGGAAATTGTCTTGATCAATGGATCAGTGGAACATTGAAAAAAACTTTAAAAAATACGGGAAATGACTTTGAATTTTGGTTTCACTGTATAAGAGCAACAGCTGCAAAAAACTTCCTGGAGATGAAACGTAAGGCAAATGGTGAATATACAAACTTCACAATGTGGAGACAAGACATTGAGGAACTTGCAAAACGGATGAATCATTCATCAACTTTAACTACAGAAGGTTATCTCCACTATCTTATAAAAAACGAGCAACTTCCAAAGGAAGCAGAAATATATGAAGCAACCATTGAAAAATATGCTACCTATTATGATGGAGTATTACAGGGAGTATCGGAATATGACACATATTGCATTTGACTATGGCATTAATGAAGCATTGGAAAGATAGAGGACAAGTTATTGAGTGTTTGAATGGCGTTAGAAATTAAACAGTAAAGGTAGAGGTTGTGCACACACAGCATTTTCTTTATTAAATAGTCACCCCTGAAAAACCAAATTTTAGCTCAATGTTAAAAGCGCATCAGAGCGTTTTGAGCTGAGGATTCACTTGAAAGTTTCCAGCGTTTGATATGTAGAGTAATCATTAACACCAGTAGCTCGATATTGAGTACTAAAAAAAGAGCATGGATGAAGCTATTCATCCATTTCTTGAGATTCCAAGCACAAGCAGCCATCAGGAGATTGATCTGATCTCCTACAAACCCCTTGAGATAATTCCTTGTCATCCTATGAATAGCTAAACATTGAATGGGTGACATATTTATGCTCCGTAGTATGGGTAATAATCTGAGTTGTTGGCAGGGGTAAGTACGGCTTTCCCCTCTTGTAATATTTGAACTAATACCTCTTGAGGCTTAGTAAACACTTTGAACTCTTTTTGTTCGGTAATCAATTTTTCTCCTTTAGATTGGGTTGGTTGTTTAAGAGCTACAGAACAGTCTCTAATGAGACTGTTCTGTAGTTTGAAAGTATCGAATGTGGGTGTTGTGTTAGATTCTCAAAGCATTATCGGCTTTGCTATATTTATAATATATGATTGAAAATTATTCGAGATTCATTTTTAGTAGGTTCGATTGAGATTTTTGATTTTCTAAGAAATCGAATAAATTAATAAAAATTAGAAATGAACACTACACTGAATGTTAATTATGGCACAATACATATATTAA
>MIBW01000034.1:7968-9017 GCA_001829625.1 Sulfurimonas sp. GWF2_37_8
TCATCTGTTTTTATAAGCATAAGAATAATATTTACTAAATGTAGACAGACAGAAAAATGTAAGGAAGAATATGAAATATATTGTAACAGATAAGATAGGTCACAAAATGACTTTAGATATAAGTGAAAAGTTAAAAATAATAGAACCGAATACATACGAAGAGCGTTTTCCTTTTGAAAATGAACTTGTATTTTGTTATAAAAAAGGCAATTTTCAAGACTGTAAAGCATTTGTTGATAAGCAAGATATAGCTATAAAAGAATGCTTGGAAATAAAAGAAATTAGTGGTGAAAGGACATGAAGATGGGATATTATGATGTAGCACAAGTATGTCTAAATGGACATGTAATAAATGATAATTATAAAAGTAGTCCAGAATTTAATCAAGATTTTTGTGACCAATGTGGTGAAAAAACCATTACAGAATGCTTAAGTTGTCATGAACCTATTAGAGGTGATTACCATGTTGAAGGTATTTTTGGAGGTACTCCTGGATATACACCTCCATCGTATTGTTACAAATGTGGAAATGCATTTTCTTGGATACAAATGGCACTTGACAGTGCAAAAGAGCTGTTAGATATAGATGAAGCTATCAATGATGCTGACAAAGAAACGCTTATGGATTCAATGAAAGAAATTTCAAAAAACACTCCAAAGACAGAACTAAATGCAATTAAAATCAAAAAGATTGCAAAAAAGCTAGGAACTGATACTTATGATGCTTTTATCAAAATAGCAGTTGATATTGGAACAGAAATAGCAAAAAAATCGTTGCTTGGTAGTTAATTTCATCTAATGGGTGAAGTTGGTGGTGGAATTGATGATAATTAGAGCTTAAAAGCTATTATATATCATGATACACTTATAGTAAGTAATACAAAAGAGGGATAAATGTTTTGTAAAAATTGTGGAATAAAAAATTTAGATGATAGTTTAAGGTGTATGAGTTGTGGTACTTATTTTGGTAGGGAGTGTAATAAATTCTGTGTCAACACCTAATTTCTCCTAAAATTGTATCATAAAAATGCTAGCTAATGGCATTTTAC
>MIBW01000035.1 GCA_001829625.1 Sulfurimonas sp. GWF2_37_8
AATTCAATTTAAAGGATAAACCAAATGAAAATAGTAATATCAATCGCCCTCGCACTTTTCTTTCTCGGATGTAGTGAAGATAAAGCAGCAACAAGTGTAGAAAACAACAACAGTGTTGTAGTTGAGCAGAGTGCTCCAGCAGTAGAAACTCCAGCAGTAGAAACACCAGTGATAGAAGAAGCTACAAACGCAGCAGCTGAAGTTGTCGAAGATGCAACAAACACAGTTGTTGAAACTACAGATGCAGTAACTGATACAGCAGCAGAAGCTACTACAAACAACTAAGAAGAAAAGATGAAAATAGTTCTCTTTGCGTTTTTAGCACTTTTCCTTTTAGGATGTAGTGATGATAAAGCAGCTACAAATACAGTGGATACTCAAAACGTTGTTGCACACAAATCTGAGCCTGTAAAAAACACGGTGGACGAAGCGACTAAAGCAGCGGAAATTGTTGTCAAAGAAGCAGCAAAAGAGGCTACTGTAGAAGTGCAAAATATAGCGCCAGAAGAGACTATAAAAGAAACAGTTACTCAGATTAAAGAATCAGTAGCAAATGTTTCTGGCGCAGACTTGTTTAAAGCATGTGCAAGTTGTCATGGTCAAAAAGGTGAAAAACCTGCTCTTGGAAAATCTCAGATTATTACAGGTTGGTCTGCTACTAAAGTTTCAGCAGCACTGCATGGATACAAAGATGGTACATACGGCACAGCAATGAAATCTGTAATGAAAGGTCAGGTGTCAAAACTAAGCGATGCCCAGATCCAAACACTCTCAGACTACATTTCTACACTTTAAAAACTCTTTCAAAATGTTTCTCTTTAGAGAGTGACATTTTGAAAATCTTTTCTTTTTATAAAAATCACACCACAGAACAAATTAACCTCATTTAATTATAATATGCACTAATTTATTTTTTAAGGTCATGAGATAACAGGTGGATTTTTTGCTGTTTTCTGCGCTGGCATATATCTTGCAATAGGTAAATAAACATACCCAAGGATAGATATATGAGTGTAGAAGAACATATAAAATCAAAATTGATGAAAGAAATATATACAGACATTGATAAGATGTATGACTTTATGGTGCAGCACTATGTTTTGAGTGATGACCATCATGACCTTATTATCAAACATCTCAATAAATTTAAAGACCAAATCTATCTCATCTCCATGAACTCAAAGCTCTCATGATGCAATATCATGTAGTTCTTGAAAAGTTATGCTTGTGTGTCAAACAAAAGAAAACAGAGCAGATACGAAGTTTTGAGACAAAAGAAGAGGCACATGAGTATGCTCATGAATGGGCTGACACACTCAATAATACATTTTGCGGCAAACACGGCTTTGATGTTGTAGATGTTGATGACAATTTTGTCATTACTGTAGAAGTTGGTGGTTTTATAGAGGCCTGTGAGCTTTAGATAAGATGTATAAACCCCTAAATATAGGAATTTTGTTGTTTTTAAGAATAGTAAATGCAATACTCAAAGTAATTGACTTAAAAGGACAAACAATGGAATATCATGTAGTAGTAGAAAAGATGTGTGGCTGTGCAAAACGCAAAAATATGCCTCAAATCAAAACATTTGATGACAAAGAAAACGCACATAGAATAGCTCGAGCGTGGGCGCAAGAGTTAAATGAAACATTTTGTGGTAAACACGCTTTTGATGTCGTTGCTGTGGATAATAATTTTGTTATTGCTATGAGTGAAGGTGGCTATTAAACGCTACTCTTTAAATGATTCAATCATTAAAGAGTAACAATCCTCTCCCAAAAGGTACTTTTGCAGCTCGTGAGAGTGCCCATATCACTTCATAACTTGGTGCATATTTGGGAAACCATCCATCACCGTCTGTAAAATACAATAACATAGTATTCATAGGCAGAGTTGCTTCGATGTAATCAAACACAGGTCTATAATCTGTTCCACCTCCGCCTTTGATAACAAAATCCATCTTTTCTCCACCTTGAAATGTATGGTGTGCTTGGATCCTTGCATCGGCTAGGATGAGTTCTATTTTTACAGAGGGAAAGTTTTGCATGATACTTTTAAACTCCTCTATAAACGCACCCAAAAGCTGCTCATGTATAGAACCTGAAGTGTCTATAGCCACACAAAGACTCAGTGTATCGCTTGTCAAAGAAGGCAGAGCAAAACCGCGGTAAAGATGTTTTTTGTTTGGAGGCATAAACGCATAGTTGTTACGCATATGTCGGTTGATGGCATTATAAAGCTCAAACCTCCAGTCCACATCATAGACCTTGACTTTTTTTGCAAGTCTCTCCATCCCTGAGGGAAGAGCACTTTTTCTGTTTGCTACTTCTTTTGCCACAGAAGCGGCATATTCCCAGTCGGATTCGTTTTGAGGGTCGAGCTCTTCGTCAATATTTTCAAGATTTGAAAACGCAGCTGCATCTTCTTCTTGCTGCGTTTCATCATACGCACCATCAACACCGCTGAAATGCTCTTCTTTGAGTAGTTCATAAATCTCTTCTGCGTACATATTTTTGTACTCTTCGTTGAAATTCGCCCCAGATGGAACAAAAACGCCGTTGGCATAGAGAAGGTTGTTGATAGCGTAGTCCGTTGCAAGTTGCCAGAGAAAACCTTGACGCCCTAGTCTTCTTTGTTGGTGTGCAAGAACATGGTGCATGACACAGTTTGTCAGTACAAAAAGCAACTCGTCTATACTGCGTTTTTGGATAAAGTCGGGATTGTATAAAAAACGCACACCATTACTTGCATAACTTGAGACTTTTTCACTTGGCTCATGTTTGAGTCTTGAAGCAAGCATCCCAAAGTAGGGATGTCTGATAGTAAGCTGGCTTTTTGCTTTTTCTAGTATCTTTTCAGGAGTCATTAGTGTAGGAGTGTGTTAAATTTTTTCATCCAAAGCGTCCAATTTTGGAGGTGGTCAAGTTCTATTTTTCTCTCTCTAAGGTCTTGAACTATCATGACTGAAAATTCTCCTGGAAGAGCAAGAGTATATTCTATAAGAGCGTTGAGTTTTTTCGAGCTTGTCGTCTCATTGACACGCATACTCAGTGCTGCGGAGAGTATATGCAAAGCAGGTGCTTCGCTTGGTACATCTTTACAAGTTCCATCCAAAATAGCGTCAAGATCTGGCAAATCCCCAGCAACTGAGAGAAACCCTAAAAAAGAAGCGGCGACATCTTCGCCTATAGCTCCTGCAAGCATCGGCAGAAGCAAATCGGCATCAGGTTTGCAAGCGAGGACTTCATTGACATATTGCCATGTTCTAGGCGTCGCAAAAGAGCGGCTGTCGTTACCGTTTCCAAAGGTAAAAAGTGTATCAGGACGATGGGAGATAAAAGCGATGATGGCAGGATGTATTTCAGTTTTGAGAGCCCATGTTTTCCAGTCATCTACAGAGACTTCCATTTCAAGGTGCACAAAACGGTTCGCAAGAGGTGCAGCCATACGAAAGACAACCCCTCTGTCGCTCTCTCTATTGCCAGCTGCAACTATCGCCCAGCCCTCAGGAAGTGTGTATTCACCTATTTTTCTATCAAGTATCAACTGATATGCAGATGCTTGAACCATAGGTGCGGCGGTGTTGAGCTCATCCAAAAAAAGTATGCCTCGTTCTACTTTACCATCAGGTAAAAAAGATGGTGGTGCCCAGAGTGCCGTCTCTTTTATCGTGTTGAAAAAAGGGATACCACGCAGGTCTGTAGGGTCGAGTAATGAGAGACGCAAATCTATAAAACCCATCTCTGCTTCTTTCGCGATTTGCGCGACAATAGAAGATTTTCCGATGCCGGGAGGTCCCCATAAAAATACAGGGACTTTCTTTTGTGTGAGATATTCTAAAGAGCGTTTTGCGTTTTGTGGATACATAGAGTTGCCTTTGTAGCGTATTTATCTTCTTAGATGCAATTATGGTTCGATGTATAGGATAGCGACATTTTTGTCGTGTTTTTGTTCCAATAGTATGATAATTGCATACATCGGCTCATTTTTGAGAGAACACAATATGTAATGGTGTAAATAACTTAAAGCGAGAGCCAAACAAAGGATTTAAGATGTATTCAAATGACATAATTGAGATGGAAGATTTTAACTTTAACCACTACATTCACCACTTTGATGAGTGTGATGATGAGCATATTAAATACAATGATGAATTTAATTGCATAGAAGCACTAGCAGAGTGTATGGAAGAGATTATTTGGGCTTCATAAAACCCAAATTATAAGAACTTCTCTGCCTCGAATGAGGCAAGCTTCAGTAGCCCAAGCGGCTAGCGTAGCAAAGATGGGCTTAGCTCATTTTGCGTTTTGAATATGCACAGTTCTTAAGAGTTTTACTATTTTGAGAGTTGAAGCCAAATCAAGAGCAGTGAAGTCATCAGGGTTTTTGATGCTGACATCTGCTCCTGCGTTTAAAAGCATTGTAACCATGCTTTCTTTCCCGCTCGAGGCTGCGTACATGAGTGGCGTTACCCCGTTTACGTTGGAAGTATCTACTTCTATGCCTGCGTTTACAAGAAGCTTCACTACCTCTGGATTTTCTCCAAAACAGGCAAGCCAAAGTGCCATATTGCCATCGACATTTTTTACACTAATGTCCGCTCCTGCGTTTAAGAGTTCAGAAACTATCTCTGCGTTTCCCTCTCTTGCAGCTTTCATGAGCGCTGTATTTCCATAATTTCCTTGCAGATTGATTGCCTCAGGAGTGTAACCGTTTGTTTGCATCCAGTTAAGAGTTGCGTTTTGCATTAATATTCCTTGTATTTATCTAGTTTATTTATGCATATTTTGCTCTATATTCATTGGTTGGTGTCAACCATTCCCACACTTCCCTAAGTGCACTCTATTTGCATGTGAATTCTTAAGAAAAGACTCCTTTTCATATAAATATGTTATTATTTATTAAATCAAAATAAAAGGAAAGGCCATGCAAAAGTTTTTTACAATATTTTTTATTTTATTGCTTACATTTTTTATACAA
>MIBW01000036.1:0-14546 GCA_001829625.1 Sulfurimonas sp. GWF2_37_8
TGCTATTGTGCATGATGGAACAAATCTAACACTTTATTACAATTACCAGCCTTGGCAAGGAGAAAATTATCAAACAGACGGAACTGCTCAACTTTTAATGGAAAATGTAGATACATTTAGGATAAAAACAAATCCAAGTGGTGGTATCTTCAGTATCATGCTCTGCGCAAAAAGTGATTTAATTGTCGGGGAGGAGCACTCAATATGCAAAGAAAAAGTCATATTTTAAGTTCTAAACGCAGTGGTATGGCTATGATTATGGCTATAGCCGTCATAGTAGTTGTTGCAACACTACTAGCTCTTGCGCTTTCTCTTAGCACTTTAACCAGCAAAAGCAGTGTGGATTTGTATGTATATGAGCAAGCAAATCTTCTTGCTAGAAGCGCAGGAGAATATGCAAAACTTAAAATAGGAACAGATAATAATGCTACATCTAGATGCAATTATACCGGTGAAAGCTTTGTAGAAAATACTTTTTATAACATCAATATTAATGTAAGTTATGTTTATAATAATGATATTTCTACTTGTGGGACGGCTACACTTACTCAAACTGACGACTTTGGAGTTGCTCGCTTAGACATAACAGTTGACGTAAACGATACAACAATAACTAGTGAACCTATCAGAATATTTAAAAGAAAGTTAATAGAGTTATAAGAGTTATAAACCTTTTAATGCTATAATTTTTGTTACTTCAAACAAATAAGGATTTTTAATGAATATTTCATTAACTGGAAGACACGTAGAGCTTACTGATGGTATTAAGGCTCATATGAACACTTCTATCGAGACACTTAGCAAATTTCATATGGATATCATCTCTGTGAATGTTATCGCTACAGCTCAAAGCAAAAAAGGCAAAGATCACTCATGCGTTGAGTTTGTTATCAACCTCGCACACAAAAACTCTGTTATCATCAAGCAAAACGATGATGATCTCTACGCTGCTATCGATCTTGCAACTGCAAGAGCCCAAAAAGCACTACGTCGTATGCACGACCGTGACAGTGACCACCATAAAGTCGGTCTCAATGATGTTAAAGCTGAAACAGCAGATGTTAAAGCAGCGACTGAAGCAATGGAAGATGAAATCGTTCCTGTAGAACTCGCACTTTACAAACCTCGTGAAGTAGAAGATGTTTTAACAGACCTCAAAGAGAGCACAAAAGTTTTTGAAATTTTCTTAGATAACGAAGGTAAAACTCGCGTTTTATACAAAAAAAGTAACGGTGCATTTGGTCTTTACTAAAGTTTAGACTGCTACGCTCACAGTGACATGAACACCTGTCGCTGTGATATTTCTAAATCCACTTTCACCTTTTTCACTATCGCTTCATCCTCAACTAAATCCACAAAACGAAACTGTGTACCACTTTGGTTTGTCCCTTTGAGCAAATCACCACTTTTGCGAAATTTTAGATCCAAATTTGCGATATCAAATCCACTTGTCGTTATAACAAACGCATCAAGTCTTTCGGAACTACTTTTATTTGTATAAAGATAGCAGTAGCCTTTGAGTCCTGTACGACTTACCCGCCCGCGCAACTGATGCAGTGTTGAGAGTCCTAATCTCTCTGCTCCGACGATGACAACAGTAGTTAGTCTCGGAAGAGAGATACCGACTTCTACGACAGTAGTAGCGATAAGAATTTTACCATTTTCTCTAAAATCCATCAGAACCTGTTCTTTTTCTTTATCTCTTCCATGTGTCACATAAACACCATCAAAGTTCTTTTCCCAATATCCCCTAGCCTCTTCAATGCTCTGATAGTCCAAAACTTCACTTTGCTCAACCAATGGATAGACAAGCAACACTTGGTTATTTTTAGCTATCTCTTCTTTGATATGCTGTAACAACTCTGCAAAATCATTTTTATGGATTACTTTTGAGCTGATATCTTTTATAAACGGTGTAGATGTGATAAGTGAGACATCTACATGAGCCGTCTCTATCATCGCCTGCGTTCGAGGGATAGGTGTAGCTGAAAACTGCAAAAAATGGGGTTTTTTAACTCCTTCGCTGACAAGTTTTTCGAGCATATTTCTTTGCTGCGTTCCAAAGCGGTGCTGTTCATCCACCATCACAAGCGCTACTTCCGGCAACTCTCTATATAAAAGTGCATGTGTTCCGATGATAAAATCAAATCCGCTCATATCGATTTTTTTTGTTTTATTTGTCACTAATACAGACCGAAGATGAGGCAAAAACTTTTGTGCTTCTTCAAAGAGCTGATTTGCTAAAATAGTCGTTGGTGCCATGAGTACACAGCGGTGTGGTGCCATCATAAACGCAGCTGCCAAAATAACCATCGTTTTTCCGCTTCCGACATCACCCACTACGATGCGTTTTGCAGCAACATCTTTTGAAAAATCCTCTTTTATCTCTTCTATTGCATTTATCTGTTCACGCGTAAGTTCAAAAGGAAGCTTTTCTGCCCATTTTTTATAATCACTTTTTTTCGATTGCAGCGCTTGAAAATAGCGTCTTTTTGCACCTAGCTGTTTCATATAAGAAAAAAGTTCTAGATATTTCAAAGCATCTATCATCTCTTGTGGCAATTCTTTATTTTGCAGAATTTGTTCATCTGGAAAATGTACTTGCAACACTGCGTTTACAACTTCTTCACAAAGCCCTTCCTCTTGAAGATTTTCACGTGTAAGTTGCTCTGCCATAAAACGCAGCATCACATCAGAGCGCAACAGTGACTTATATTTTGGAGTGATAGCACCTGCATTTGTCACTTTTTTTGGCATGCTCATGCTGCAGTACCCTACTTTACACTCCAAAATACCATAGTAATAATCCCGCTCACCGACTACAAACTGATGCACCATATAAGGTTTTGGACGAAATATCACGCCTGTGACACTATGACTAAAATTGTGGGCAAAAAAAGTTATTTGGATAGAATTTGCAGAACGATACACTGATTCAACAGTCGCATCAATAAGTTGTGCTTTGTGGGTTTGAAGTTTCTCATGCAGACGATAATCTTCATAAGAGTGCGGGGTACAAAGAGCAAGTTCACTATAACTGCTAAACCCTAGTTTTTTAAACTTTGCTTCTTGTTCTTTTGTGAGATTCATCTTTGTCTCCTTATTTATAAAAGGGTAGCACCTTTTTCATATTAAGGAAAAATATATTGCGTTTTGCAATATATTTTAAAAAGTTATGATTTTGTGACAATCGCATACGAAAGATTGACTATCTCTGTATGTTTTTTGATGAAAATATTGAGTTCTTCAAGTTTGAGTTTTTTTATCTTTTCAAGTTCAAGTGCTGAAAATCCAAGTTCTTGACCTCTGTAATACTCCAAAAATGTACGGTTGAGTCTTTGGCTCATAGTCTCTACACGCAGTGGTTCGCTCCCGAGTAAAAATCTCTGTGTTTGTTCAAGCTCATCTTGTGTGACACCCTCTTTTACAAATGTCGCCACAACTTCATTAACCGTTTTTTTTGCCTCTTCGAGAGAGTCAAGTTTTGTTTGTAGATAACCGTTAAAGTTACTGTTTGATTTTGCGATATTTACCCTTGCATAAGCGGAGTAAGCAAGACCGCGTTTCACACGAATCTCTTCCATCAAACGTGAACCAAAACCACCAGTTCCAAGGATAAATGTAGCACCTCTTGCTTTGTACTGCTCTTCATCATCCGCACTCATGTGGTACGGTGCACCAAAATAGATATATGCCTGTTCTGTTTCGCGTTTGAGGATACGCTCTTTTGGTGTTTTATTGACTTCAAAGTGTGCAACTTCACTACTTTGACCCTTCGCCATAGAGTCGATGATTTTTGCTATCTTTTTCTTTGCATCTTCAAGCTCTACATCACCGCCAAGCACAACGATAAGTTTTGAGCTAACAATGTTTGTTTTTACAAACTTCTCTACATCTGCAAGTTCGATACTCTTGACACTCTCCATCGTTCCTGCAGCAGGATTTGCCAAAACTGTTCCCTCAAAAAGAAGTGTATTAAGCTCATTGGCTGCGATATAATCGAAATCATTTTCTTTACGGCTAAGGTTTCCAAGCGTCATTGTTTTGACCTTACCTAAAGACTCTTTTGTGAAGTTCGGTTCTTTGAGAAGTGCGTCAAGATATCCCAAACCTTCATCAAAATTCTCATTTAAACAGCTAAGGTCCATGACAAAAGTTTCACTGCCTGTTGATGCTGAGATATGTATAGCTTTTGCTTCGAGCGCATCTGCAAAACCATTACTTCCAAGTGTTTTTGTCCCCTCATTCATCATCTTTGAACTCAACTTTGCCAAGCCAGCTTTTTCTACATCCGTGATACTGCCGCTGTTTGTAAAAGTAAACTGCAAACTTACCAAAGGAAGACGCTTGTCTTGCTCAAAAATTATCGGTATTTTTAAGCCATTTGTCTCTATAAAATCAATTTTTGCCGCCATAAGTATCTGTCCTAATAAAAGTAATATTAAAAATATTTTTGTCATCTATGCAAATTTCTCTAAAATTTCATAGGCAGTGTTTCTCACAGCTGCCTTCTCACCCAAATCTTGAATAAGATGTACCATCTCTTCTTTCGCCATTTTATACGCAGCACCTGCAGAACTCACGACGTTCTCTTCCATCATAGTAGAACCTAGATCATTTGCCCCAAAACGCAGTGCCATCTGACCGATATATGGTCCTTGTGTCACCCATGAACTTTGAATATTTGGCACATTATCAAGATAAAGCCTTGCCACAGCAAGCAAACGCAGATAACGGTTTGATGATGGTTTTTCCATATCAGGAATCTGCGCTAAAAGTTCTGTATGTTTACCCTGAAAACTCCACATGATAAATGCACGAAAACCGCCTGTCTCATCCTGAAGAGTTCGTATCATATCAAAATGCTCCATGATATCCTCATCTGTTTCTACCGTGCCATACATCATCGTAGCGGTTGATTTGATATCAAGTTTGTGTGCTTTTCTATGGATATCAACCCACACATCTGAGTCTATCTTTTTGGGTGCAATGATATCGCGTACTTTGTCGGAGAGTATCTCAGCGCCTGCACCAGGGATAGAAGCAAGACCTTTAGCCTTGAGTCTCATGAGCACTTCTTCTACACTGATACGAGAGACTTTTGCGATAAAATCTATCTCTATAGAAGAGAAACCGTGAATAGTAATCTGCGGATACTTCTCATGAATATGTCCGACAAGATCCTCATACCACTTAATTTTGAGTTTTGGATGCACGCCACCTTGAAAAAGTATCTGCGTTCCGCCTATCTCAAGGAGTTCATCTATCTTTGCGTCTATCTCATCGTAAGTGAGTACATACGCATCCGCATCTTTTTCATGTCGATAAAAAGCACAAAACTTACAATCCACCCAACATATGTTTGTATAGTTGATATTTCTATCCACGACAAAGGTCGTGATACCATCGGGATGCAGCTCTTTTTTTCTCGCACTTGCCATACGCCCAAGTTCTTTGAGGTCTGCGTTTTTGATGAGATAAAGCGCTTCTTCTTTTGTTAATCTTTTCATATCGACATTAGATCCTTATTCATATTCAAAAACTTTGGATTTATTTTCCAGAAACATCTTTATCTCTGGCAATAGCGTCTAAAACACCGTTGATAAACTTTGGAGACTGTTCGCTTCCGAATGCTTTTGTGATCTCAACCGCTTCGTTGATAACCACAGCCGAATCAAGTTCTCCATAAAGAATCTCATACGAAGCAAGTCTAAGAGTCGCTCTTTCTATACTTCCAAGTCTCTCAAAATCCCACTCTTTAAGATGTGTAACGATAGCTTTATCACATATCTCAAGATGTTTCATAACGCCGTCAAAAAGTGCTAAAGCAAAATCTTTTTGTTTATTACGAATCTTTTTCTCTTCCAAAATCTCATCAGTATGTTCAGCAATGCTGCCATTTCCAAGATCATAGGCATACAAAAGGCTTACAACCGCCATACGGGCATGGTGTCTTGTAGCCATTACATTGTCTCATATAAGTCAAGAAGTTCGATAACAACCGTCATCGCCTCAAAACCTTTATTGCCGGCTTTTGTGCCCGCACGCTCAATTGACTGCTCGATAGTGTCTGTAGTCAAAAGACCAAAAGAGACTGGTTTTTGATATTTAAGTGAAACAGTAGCGATTCCTTTTGTAGCCTCAGCAGAAACATAGTCAAAATGCGGCGTAGCTCCACGGATAACAGCACCCAAAGCACAAACAGCGTCATATTTACCACTTGCAAGCAGCATATCAATCACCATCGGAAGCTCAAACGCACCTGGAGCTAAAACATGTGTCAAATCCTCATCATTACCCCCATGACGTGCAAACGCATCTTTTGCACCCTCAACAAGTCTATCCACAATAAAGTGGTTCCATCTCGTACTGACTATAGCAACTTTTTTGCCGTTTACTACTTTTAATTTACCTTCGATTAGATTCATTTTTTTTCCTTTTTTTATTTTAAATTTCTTGTATTTTTTTAATTCTAACTAGCAATTTTGCTAAGTCATCAAACTTAATCATATTTGGTCCATCACTCAGTGCACAACTCGGGTCAAAATGTGTTTCAAAGAAAAACCCATCTACTCCAACGGCTGCTGCCGCAGAAGCTAGATAGGGCACCATAGAGCTATCTCCGCCTGTTTTTCCGCCAAGTGCACCGGGCATTTGTACAGAGTGTGTCGCATCAAAGATAGTTGGAGCGAACTCTCGCATGATGACAAGTGAGCGCATATCTACAACGATATTGCCATACCCAAAAGAGCTGCCTCTCTCACACAAATAGACACCATGTTTTTGGGAATTTTCGTATGTCACTTCATTACATCCTCGCGTTTGAAGAACTTTTGCCACAGAATATTTCATATCAGGAGGGTTGATAAACTGCCCTTTTTTGATATTGACCTCTTTTGTAGTTCTGGCACACGCCACAAGCAAGTCCGTCTGACGGCACAAAAACGCAGGTATCTGAAGCATATCTACGACTTCAGCTACTTGCGCTACTTGAGATGATTCATGCACATCGGTGACGATTTTGTAGCCAAAATCATCTTTGACTTTTTGAAGTATTCTCAAACCTTCATCGATACCCAAACCGCGAAAACTATCCAATGAAGTTCTATTTGCTTTATCAAAACTCGATTTGAAATAAAAATCTATCGTTGAATCATTATGATAAACTTCCATCGCTTTAGCGATTTTAAATATATTTTCTTCACTCTCGATAACACAAGGTCCTGCGAGTAATTTCATCTTTTTTGCCTTTTAAAAAATAGAAAAAGATTATATCATAATGGCATTAAAGTAAATTTACTTCGCCTTCGCGACCATGATTCCTGAGAGTATTATAAGGAGTATCCCAAATGTCACAAGCAAACTCGGCAACGAATCTCCAAGCATCATACCCACAGCAATTGAAAAAGGTATATTCATATAACTTACCGTAGCGACGATACCCGCAGAAGTTTCACCGTAAGCTTTTGTCATAAGCACTTGCGAAAGTGTCGCAAAAAGTCCCATGCCAATCACATAAAACCAGACAACTCCGCTTGGCATGACAAACTCACCGAGCATAAAATCAAGCTCTGGAATTGTAATGTATGAAGAGAGCAAAAAGAGTAGAATCGGTCCTGCTGTTCCCACCCCCATAAAAGAGAGCACTATCGCTCTGGTGTCATAATATTTTTTGAGTTCACGAATAGAAGTATAAGCTAAGGCTGCACCGATACCGCTAAATATGCCCAAAATATCATACTTTGATAACCCTACGCCACTAGGCTGTGTAATCATCACGATACCAATAAAACCAATGCCGATAGCACTCCATGCACCCAATGTCAGTTTTTCTTTAAGAAACATCCATGCGAAAATGGCTGTAAATATCGTCGATGTCTTAGAAAAAGTCATGGCATCCCCAAGCGGAATATGTGCTATATTGTAAAAAAACGCAAGAAGTGCTACAAAACCCATCATACCTCTAAAAAAAAGCAGCCATGGCTTACCTCCGAGATGACGCATCGGTTTTTTCAAAATTGCAAAACCAATAATGAGGACACCTGCTACATTTCTAAAAAAAACGACTTCCAAAGAACTCATGTGTTCTGATGCAAGCTTTGCAAAAGCACCCATAAAGGCAAAAGTAAGTGATGCCAAAAGCATATATTTGACACCTTTATTCATATTTTCAATTATCTTCATACGCAAATTGTACCTTTTTATTAGTCTCAACTTTGTATAATCCCACAATCAGACAAAGGATATTTATGGGAAATATAATCGTTTTAGCTATTTTGGCAGCTGTTTTTTACTACATTTTTAAAAGTTATGCACGTTATAGCGACTACTCAAAAGAGGCGTTTAAGAACTTCTCTGTTTCAAAAGAAGCACTGCAAAAAAGCGAGCTTGGTATCTTTGTGGCACTTGTCGCAAAAGTCGCAAAAGCAGATGGAAAAGTGGATGCGCTTGAAGCCCAGCTTATCGGTATTATGTTTGATGATATCTCTGCCATCTTTCCCGAGCCTCACAAAACAAAAGAGATACTCAAAGAGATATTTAACGAAGAAAAAGAACATTCGGACAATACAGAGCAACTTGCCCAAACACTAGCACGCTCTATCAAAACCAATAAAGCAAAACAACAGCAATTTATGGGTTTTTTGATCCAACTCTCTTTTGTCGATGGAGAGGTAAGTAAAAGTGAGGAGCAAGTGCTCCAGCAAATCGCCGAAGCACTTGCGTTTGACCCGCAGGCGTATCATGCTATCTTCAACCAGTTTGAAAAGATGATGCAGAACATCCAGCCAAAAGCAAATATTGACGATGCTTACAAACTCTTAGGCGTAAACGCAGTCGATGATATGGATACTATCAAAAAAGCCTACAGAAAACTCGTCAAACAGTACCACCCAGACATCATCAAATCTCAAGGAAAAGATGAAGCGTATATGCAAGAAGCAACGGCAAAAACGCAAGAGATCAATCAAGCGTATGAGATGGTAAAAAAGGCTAGAGGATAAAGTCTCTCTCCCAAAAAAAATCTATCCAATCATCCGCCTCTTTCACCCAAAAGTTGGGTTCATAGATAGAAGTCGTTTTATAAAAAAGCGTCGCAGATTTGAACTCGATTTGAGGGTATTTTTTTACCAAATGTTTCATAATAGCCTCAAGTGTCTCTCCACTATCTGCAATATCATCTATAACTAAAATACGGGCTCTATTTTCAAAAACGCAAGTGTCAAATATCGTGATAGTATCGCGTTTGCATGTTTTATCATAGAGTTCTGTTTGGATAGACTGCACCTCTCGTATATCTAAACCCTCAGCCATTGCATGAGCAAGCGTAAGCCCACCTCTAGCAATCGCCAAAAGCGCCTCAGGGTGAAAATCTCTTACTTTTTTGATAAGAGTATTTGTATCGTTTCTAAATTCTTCATAAGCATAATATTTCATAAACGCAATTATACATTATTCTTATTTTTTTACTAAAAACAGCAACAAAACTATCATGGTTAATAAATAGTATTTCATATATGTGCTAGTATTCTATTCATAATATTTCTAAGGATATAAAATGTTTAAAACCTTATCGTCAATCGCTTTTGCAGGCTTTATCGCAGCATCTATTACAGGATGTAGTGACAAAGAAGTTGTTCCAAGTGCCGCAAGTGAAGAGTACCAATGTATGCAAGAGAAAGTATTAGCGCCTTCATGGACTTGTCTGCCAACTCTTGAAGGACATTACGCAGGTCTTGGTATCGCTGAAAACTCCGCTGCTGGCATGAGCCACATGAGAAGAGTTGCTCTTGCGAACGGTCGTTCAGACTTAGCACAGCAGATACAGACACTTGTAAAAGATAAAGTTGAAGTCTTTACCCGTTCAACTGGAAATGGTGCACAAGAGAGTGTCGATAAAGTTTCTACTGCAGTGACAAAACAAGTTGCAAAAGTAGATCTTCAAAGCTCAAAAGCGGTAGATGTTTGGAGTGCTCCATCGGGTGCGCTTTATATGCTTGTTGTTGTAAATGAGAGTGAAGTCAACAGAGAAGTCAAAAAAGCTGTCAGTTCAAGCTTTAAAAATGACGACGCTCTTTGGCAGCAATTTCAATCAAAACAATCTTTAGAAAGTTTAGAAAAAGAGTTTCCAAGCGAATAATCCCCAAACGCAGCCAAAAAATCTCCCTCTTTCTGGCTGCAACACAACTTCCTCTCCATTAAGCAAATTTTTATAATTTGGATATAATTGCAAAATTAATTTAACTGCAAAACAAATTACGCAAAACACTACAAGGGTACAAATATGAAAAAAATCGCCATTATTGGTCGTCCAAACGTTGGTAAAAGCTCACTTTTTAACCGTCTGGTAAAAAAAAGAGATGCTATTACTTCCGATATTGCAGGAACAACGCGTGACGTCAAAAGAAGAAATGCGATTATCGTCGATAAAAGAGCAGAACTTCTTGATACAGGTGGACTTGACAAAGGATGCGAACTCTTTGATAAGATAAAAGAGATGTCACTCAAAGCCGCATACAAAGCCGATATCATCCTCTATATGGTGGACGGAAAAGGTTTACCTGAAGATGAAGACAAAAAACTTTTTTACGAACTTCAAACCCTTGGCAAAGATGTTGCCCTCGTTGTAAACAAAATAGACAACGACAAGATGAAAGAAAAACTTTGGGATTTTTATGAGTTTGGGACAGATGCCATCTTTGGTATCTCTGTTGCTCACAATAGAAATACAGTGGAGCTCATGGACTGGCTCTACTCCAAACTTCCAGATAGTGATATCATTCAAGAGCATGAAGAGCTTGATGAAGATGACAATTTTACTATTATCGAACCAGAACTCAGTGATGAAGAGTATTTTGAAGAGTACGAACATGATGAAGAAGATGATGGTTTTTACTATCCTGAAGATGAAGATAATGAAGAGATTCCTGATGACTCTATCTATGCCAATAACGATCTTATCAAAGAGTTCGATGAAAATGATCTCAATCATATCAAAATAGCTATCATCGGAAGAACAAATGTTGGAAAGAGTTCGCTCCTTAACGCGCTTTTAGGTGAAGAACGCTCTGTTGTAAGTGCTGTAGCAGGAACAACAATCGACCCGATTGATGAAACTATCGAATACAAAGGAAAACAGCTTACATTTGTAGATACGGCAGGTCTTCGCCGTCGCGGTAAAATCCTCGGTATAGAAAAATATGCGCTCATGCGAACAACAGAGATGCTAGAAAACTCAAATATGGCACTTATCGTCCTTGATGCAAGTGAACCGTTTATGGATCTTGATGAGAAAATAGCAGGGCTTGTTGATAGCAACAGACTTGCGTCCATCATTGTTCTCAATAAATGGGATATCTCAAATCGCGAAGAACATGACAAAATTATCAGAGAAGTTCGTGAACGTTTTAAATTTTTGGCGTACGCACCTATCATCACCATCTCTGCGAAATCACACCAAAGAGTTGATAAACTTCACGATATGATTTTAGAGATCAATGAAAACTATTCACAACGTATCCCGACTTCAAAACTCAATGAAGTGATAGAACTAGCCCTTCGCCGTCACACACTTCCTAGCATGAGCGGTCAGGTAATCCGTATCTATTATGCAACACAATATGAAACGCGTCCTCCAAAAATAGCTATCATTATGAATAAGCCAAGAGGGCTTCACTTTACTTATAGACGATATTTGACAAACAAACTTAGAGAAGCATTTAATTTTAGCGGAACGCCTGTACTCTTTAAGGCGAAAAAGAAAGGCGAAAAATAAGAGGTATTTTATATGATGACAAAAGAGTATATTTTAAATTTTTCAGAGGAAGGCAAGCAACTTGCAAGTGAAAAATGCAATGGCGAAGAAATTGAATTTTTTGAGAAATATACCAAAGAATTTCTAGTAAATTTGTTAAATATGGAAGAAAAATAATGCAAGACAACCTCTACAACCTAGCCTTTGAGCGCTCGATTTTAAGCTCCATAGTTTTTGAGCCACAGCAATTTGATGAGCTCAGTTCACAACTTAAAAAAGACGATTTTTATCTCCCAGCCCATCAAGACATCTTTGCCTCAATGCTTTCGCTTTTACAAAAAGACCAGCCGATTGATGAAGAATTTATAAAAAAAGAGCTTCAAAGAGCTAAAAAATTTGATGAGCAGATTATGCTTGAGATTCTCTCCGCAAATCCTATCTCTAACACAAAAGCTTATGTAAACGAAATAAAAGACAAATCTCTTAAACGCCATCTTCTTACACTCACAACAGAGATAAAAAGAGTCACTGTAGAAGAGCAACTCTCAAGTGCGGAAGTCATCGACATCGTAGAGAAAAAGCTTTATGAGATTACTCAAGACAACCAAACAAGCGACTTTAAAGACTCTCCAAAAATGACCTATGACACCATGGAATACATCAAAGAGATGAAAGCCCGCGGGAATAATGTCCTTGTCGGCGTTGACACAGGTTTTCATGAACTCAACAAAATGACAACAGGTTTTGGTAAAGGAGATTTGGTTATTATCGCTGCAC
Source organism: Sulfurimonas sp. GWF2_37_8 (assembly GCA_001829625.1). Taxonomy (GTDB): domain Bacteria; phylum Campylobacterota; class Campylobacteria; order Campylobacterales; family Sulfurimonadaceae; genus Sulfurimonas. The sequence goes on from MIBW01000036.1 coordinate 12,530, forward strand.
GTCCTGCAATGGGAAAAACTTCTTTCGTACTCAACACGGTAAACTCACTGATTATGCAAGGTAAAGGGGTTGCGTTTTTCTCGCTTGAGATGCCTGCGGAGCAGCTCATGTTGCGTTTACTCTCTATCCAGACTTCGATTCCGCTGCAAAAACTTCGCGTTGGCGATATGGAAAATGACCAGTGGAGTGCACTCAACGGGGCTATTGATAAGATGAACTCTGCGAAACTTTTTGTCGATGATCAGGGAAGTATCAACATCAACCAACTCCGTTCTAAACTTCGTAAACTCAAGAACCAGCACCCTGAGATTGAGATTGCTGTCATCGACTACCTCCAGATTATGATGGGTGTCGGCACACAAGACAGACACTTACAAGTTTCTGAAATTTCTCGTGGACTTAAAATGCTCGCGCGTGAACTTGGCATGCCTATCGTTGCTCTCTCACAGCTTAACCGCGGACTAGAGTCTCGTAATGACAAACGCCCAATGCTTAGTGATATCCGTGAGTCAGGTTCTATTGAACAAGATGCCGATATCATTCTCTTTGTCTATCGTGATGATGTTTATCTTTACAAAGAAGAAAAAGAGCGTGAAAAAGCCGCAAAAGCAGATGGAAAAGAGTTTACGCCTACCTATGTCGAACGCGAAGAGGAAGAAGCAGAGATCATCATCGGTAAACAAAGAAATGGTCCAACGGGTCATGTAAAACTTATTTTCCAGAAAAAACTCACCCGTTTTGTAGATGCGCCAAAACATGCTCCTGCGTTTGAAACAGTTTTTGAAAATGTAGATACCCGTTCTGCCAACATAAACATGGGAGAATCCTCCATCTCCATGCCGATGCTCTAGCAATGCTTGAGCGAGTCTCTCTTTTTTCTACAAAAAGGGAACTCTTTTTCGCTTTAGGATTTTTTCTTTTTATCCTCAGTTACAGCCTCCTCATCGAATATCAAAACTACAAAAACCTAGCACGCTTTGACACTGCGCAAACCAATGCCACAATACTCAAACAGTACAAAAAAATCAAAACAAGTCAAGATAATAAAACAAGAACCTATCACATCCTCAAACTCAAAAGTCACGATGGATACACTTTTTATACCACAACAAAACTCTCATTTGCGCCTTCAGTCGGCAAAGAGGTCACTCTTGTGCTTACCCCTCAGGAACTAGATTTTTCTACCTATATGAGAAGCTTTTTTGCCTACAGCTATATTACGGATATCAAAGAGAGTCAAACACTCAAACAAAAATTCAATCACTCCATCGCCGCCGCTCATGAAAATCAAGAGATAGCCAATATCTATCAAGCACTCTACAGCGCCACTTCACTGGATAAAAAACTTCAAACAGCCTTTTCAAACCTCGGGGTATCTCATCTTTTGGCAATAAGCGGTTTTCATCTGGGAATACTCTCTATGCTGCTGTACTTTTTGCTCAAAAGCCCTTACAAATATCTCCACAACAGATATTTTCCCTATCGCCATCAAAACAGAGACTTGTTTCTTATAGTTGCGTTTACGCTCTTACTGTATCTTCTTTTTTTGGATTCACCGCCTTCAGTGATGCGGGCTTTTGCGATGCTTCTTGTGGGATTTTTTCTTTATGACAGAGGCTTAAAAATCATCTCTATGCAGACACTTTTTGTGAGTATTGTACTTTTACTTGCGTTTTTTCCACGGCTAGTTTTTGCTTTGGGATATTGGCTCTCAGTGGCAGGCGTTTTTTATATTTTTCTTTTTTTACTCTATTTTAAAGAGAAAAGTAAACTTTGGCAATTTTTTGTTTTGCCATTTTGGGTCTATTTTATGATGCTACCCTACTCTTTGGTCATCTTTGCAATTTTTAGTTTTTGGCATCCACTCTCAATTGTCTGGACTTCTTTATTTACGCTTTTTTATCCCTTAAGTATTTTTTTACATCTAATTGGTTTTGGGGCTTTATTCGATGGATTACTTGAGAGTTTTATTGCGTTTGGACAAAACGCAGTCCATATAGAACTGCATCCATTGTGG
>MIBW01000036.1:14564-28091 GCA_001829625.1 Sulfurimonas sp. GWF2_37_8
CTCTCACTTCTCTCTATTTTCAAAAAAGTCGCCATGCAGACTCTCCTCCTCAGTGCTCTGACGTTTTTCATATACGCGGTGTATCATATAACATAATTTCAGCCCGTAAATAAAAACAATCCACGAAACATAAATCCATACTATCAAAAAAATAACTATTGAAAATGACCCATACATCGTTGCGTAGGATTTGTTATAAAAAACATAATAGATAAAAGCATTTTTTGCAAATGAGAAGACAAGAGAAGTGACAAAAGAACTTATCAAAGAGGCTCTGGCATATATTTTAGTATTCGCACTAATCTGAAATATAAGAAAAAAAAGCGCCCAAATGATAAAATAAGGCACATAGGGAAGAATGTCAATCCCTGAGGTGTAGGTATTACTTGCCATCAAATTTGCCACATAACCTGTAATATAAAACGAAACGCCAAGCCCCAAAGGTGTCAATGTAATAAGTGTCCAAAAAGTCGTAATAGATTGCCAAAGACCACGTTTAGGCGCATGAAAAATCTTGTTTGCGATATACTCAAAATTTTGAAAAAACAAAAGCGATGAAACGACAACCATAGCAAAACTCACAGTGCTCATCTCTACAGAATTTTGTAAAAATCCATTGATATGCTCCATTATCATTTCGGAGTTTCCCGGCAGAAGATTTGAGAAGATAAAGAGCTGAATTTTTTCATAATAGTCACTAAACGCAGGTAAAGAAGTAAAAAGCGTCAAAACAATAAGAAGAAGAGGAATAATAGTAAAAAGTGTATAAAAACTCAAACTAGCTGCATAAAAAGTGAGGTCTTTATCTATGAAAGAGCCTACAAAGAGCTTGAGATGCCCATAAAGTTTTTGTATCTGTATTTTCATTTTACCCTTTTATGCAAATCGAGTCCTCTATATAATTATCTCATGTGTGAAAACGCAGGTACTTCTTTTGACTAACGGAGATCCCAAATCGAGTTTGGGATGACGAGAGTGTGCGTTTGGAATGGCGAGAGGTGTTTTAGTTGAGTCCCATTTTTGCAGGGTTTAAAATATTGTTTGGGTCAAACGCCATTTTTATCGATTTAAAAAGCGCCATCTCTTCGTCAGTAAACGCCATGTGCATATACGGTGCTTTTGCAAGGCCTATGCCGTGTTCGCCAGAGAGTGTTCCGCCCAAATCTATAGTCGCTTGAAAAACCTCTTCTATCGCTTGATACGCAATTTTTACCTGCTCAGGGTCTTTGCCGTCAACCATAACGTTTGTGTGAACATTTCCATCACCTGTGTGCCCAAAACATGGGATTTTGATGTTATATTTGTCGGCAATGGCATAAAATCTCTCTAACAATTCCGGCAAAGCAGAACGCGGAACCGTGACATCTTCGTTAAGTTTTTTACTTCCATAAACGCTAAGTGAGGGTGAAGCATTACGACGTGCAAACCAGATATCTTTAGCCTCTTTGTCATCTTTTGCAATTTTAAACTCAGAACATCCGTTTTCACGGAAGACTTTTTCTATTACGGCTAGTTGAAAATTCAAATCTTCTTCTAAGTTTCCATCCACATCCGTTACAAGCAAAGCGCCTGCATCTACAGGAAGCCCTTTATGAAAAGTCTGCTCAACTGCGCGAATCGTGAGATTATCTAAAAACTCCATGGCTACAGGTGTGATACCACTTGCCATAGTTTTGTAAACCGCTTCCATTGCTAGATGTACGGTTGGGAAAATCCCCATCGCAGTTTTTGTCATCTTTGGTTTTGGAATAAGCTTAAGCGTAATTTCTGAGAGAACCGCCAAAGTTCCCTCAGAAGCAATCAAAATACCGCTAATGTTATAACCGGCAACATCTTTAATGGTGCGTTTTCCAGCTTTTATAATGTCCCCATTTGGTAAAACCGCACGCGTTGCCATGACATAATCTTTTGTAATGCCGTATTTTGCAGCGCGCATACCGCCTGCGTTTTCACTGACATTACCGCCTATTGTTGAATACTCTTGACTCGCAGGGTCCGGCGGATAAAACAACCCAAGCTCTTCAACCGCGCGCTGCAAATCCATGTTTATAACACCCGGTTGCACAACTGCCACCATGTTTTTCATATCGATTTCGAGGATTTTGTTCATATGTTTTTCCATAGCAAGAACAATCCCTCCAGAACTCGGAAGTGCGCCACCTGTAAAACCGCTGCCTGCTCCACGAGGTACGATAACGATACGATGTTCGTTGCAGTATTTCAAAATCTTGCTGATATCCGCTTCATCTCTTGGAAAAATAACCGAATCCGGCTCAAAATGTTCTCTTGTCGCATCATAAGAGTAGGCTATAAGATGCGCCTTGTCGCTAAAAATATTTTCAGCTCCGACGATAGAAGTGAAATGTTGTATATGTTGAGAATCTAGCACTTGTTACTCCTTAAAATCAAAATCATTAAGCAGATAGTGAAATTTTTCACCCTGCTTTTTTATAATTTCATACAAAACTTTATTGCGTGGATTGTGTTCTATCAATAGTTCATAATAATGTGGTGCGTAGTCGCTCATGTGTGAGCTTCCTCCGCCAAACCATCCCCACCACGCCTGTTCGATTTTTTCGACTCTTGTATAAAAAGGCAACACTTCATTATCTTGAATGAGCGGTGCATCCGCGATATTTAAAATCACAAAACTTTTTGCATCGATGGTATATACCTTCTCATCAAGATAGAGAAAGATAAGTCCTACGGAAGCCGCCGTAGTGAAAAGATCAAAGTCCTCTTTTTGTGGTGTAGGATGTCCCTCAAATGAGAGCATTGTTGCAAAAATATCAGGGTGTATCCACTGTATCTTTACACTTTTTGAAAGTTTGTAAAATATCTCTTCACTTGGAGCAAGCAAAAGAGCTCTATCGTATCCAAACGCAAGGATAACGTTATCTCCAACCTTTACTTTCCACTCACCTTTTGGAAGGGCATTATTTCGTAGTGCATCATAGTCACTCATCAAAAGTGTCGCTTTTTTGCTTGTTGCATCATAAGAAGTTACAACAACATTTTTTAAGATACTGTTATGGTCTGGGGCTATTTGATGGATGATAAATCCACTCATCCCAACGTCAATTTTCTCAATTTTTACAGTAGCAATCGATGCATCTTCATCGATTGCTGTTACAGGCAAGGTAAGCATTGCCGCATTCATTTGGAGTGCGACGACAAACATCAAAAATATTTTTTTCATGACTCTTCTTTAAATTAATATTCTGCGATTATATCAAACAAACCTCAGACTAAGCCAAGTTTTGATAGAGTTTGCAAATAATTTATTTCAGGATTATCTTTATGCTACGTTTTTTTCTCCTTATCTTATTGTATGTTTCACTTTTTGGTTCTGAAGTTGAACGATACCGTTGGATAAATGGCGAAACTTACCTTGTATTTTTAGAAAAAAACAAACTTCCTACCAAAGAACTCTACTATAACCTTGATGTAGAGGACCAAAGACTCACCGAAGAACTTCTTGCAGGGGTAAACTATCAAATTTCCAAAAATGCCAAAGGAGAGATTGAGCAGGTGCTTTTGCCTCTCAATGATGAACTTCAAATCCATATCTACAAAGAAGACGGTTCATACAAATTTGAAGCAATTCCTATCATTCTCATCAACCAAACAGAGACCTTTTCTGTCATTATGAAACAGTCTCCTATTGCGGATATAGTAAGAGAAACAGGCTCGAAAAAACTCGCACAAATATTTATGACAAGCTTCAAAAACTCTTTAAACTTCAAAAGTGGCATCAAACCAGGCGATACGCTTGTGATGATTTATGAGCAAAAATATCGCCTCGGCAAACCCTTTTCTATGCCAAGTCTCAAAGCCGCGATGGTAGAGTTAAGCGGCAAAAAAAATTATATTTACCTCAACGAAGATGGTAAATATTACGATGAAAAAGCTTCGCAGATAGAAGAGTTTTTACTCGGTCGTCCTGTTTCTGGAGCAAGAATCTCATCTACTTTTACAAAAAGTCGCTTCCATCCTATACTCAAAAAATGGAAAGCGCACCTCGGCGTGGACTATGCTGCAAGACCAGGAACTCCTGTTATGGCGGCTGGTGATGGTTATATAAACTATGCTGCAAACGCAGGTGCTTATGGCAATCTTATCCGTATCACTCATGCTGATGGCTTTGAGACGCGTTATGCACACCTTAAATCCTTTAAAAAAGGTATCAACAAAGGGAGAAAAATCAAAAAAGGTGAGATTATCGCTTATGTAGGTAATACCGGTCGCTCTACTGGTCCACACCTGCACTTTGAACTCAGAAAAAAAGGGGTCGCACTCAATCCTTTAAGTGTCGTTCAAGTAGCTACACTTAACCTCCAAGGCAAAGAAAAAGCTGCGTTTAATCGTCTCTCAGAGGAGTATAATAAAAGCATACAAGCGCATCTCAACGATAAACCTGAATATCAAAAACCTAGAAAAACACGAGCAAAATGTTATTTTTACAATGAAGCGCATCCCTCAGAGGAAGAGCCTGATGAGGCATAATGGCTAAAATAGATCTTATAACAAAACTCACACAACCAAATTATATAAAACCTATCAAAATACACTACACCCAAAAAAATATACAAAAAACATGGGAAGCCGTCATCTCTCATGACAGTGTCTCCATCCTTTTATGGCATAGCGAAAAAGAAGCTTTTATAGCCGTAAAACAGCTTCGCGTGACAGTTCTCAACACACACAAAATAGACGGTTATACCTACGAACTTTGTGCTGGAATTGTTGACAAAAAGGCTTCAAAAGTTCAAATTGCCAAAGAAGAAATTTTTGAAGAGTGCGGTTATGATGTTCCGCTTGAGGGCATTACAAAAGTGACTGCGTTTTACACAAGTGTAGGCATCTCAGGCGCAAAACAAACACTTTACTTTGCCAAATGTGACAGTTCCATGCAAGTAAGTGAAGGTGGCGGTATCCATGATGAAGATATCGAGGTAGTTTACATACCACTCCATGAAGCCAAAATTTTTATGTTTGATGAGAGCTATAAAAAAACACCGGGAATGATGATGGCGTTTTACTGGTTTTTTGATAATCAGGAAAGCTTAATAAGAGGCTAATCAAATCACCCTGTGGAGTTGAAGCTACTGCGTTTTACCCAAACTCTATGGGGTCCATGTCTATCTCTGCTAAATCTACTCTGCACATATTTATCGCCCGAATCAAGTCTGTGCTTTTGTCTGAACGCAGTAATATCTCAAACCTGTATTTGTCTGCCATGCGTTCAATAGCGCATTTGCCATATCCAACAATCTCTATACCGCTCATGTGAGAAAGTTTTTCTTGCATTATGAACATCTGTTCTTGCGTTTTTAAGCCGTTTTTGTGAGCAAATAAAACGCGGCAAAGTTTCTTATACGGCGGATACAAGCCTTGACGAAATCTTTTTTCCTCTTCTAAAAAACCTTCATAGTCCTCCAAATAAGCTGCAAAAAAATCTTCATTGAAACTCTGAATAATAACTTTGGCATCCTTCGCTCGACCGCTTCTTCCTGCTACTTGTATCAGTGAAGCCAAAGCTTTTTCACGCGCGCGGTAGTCGCTCATGTTAAGCATATTGTCCATTCCAAGAACTACTGCCAAAGTCACTCCATGATAATCATGACCTTTGCCTAACATCTGCGTTCCAACAAGGATATCTGTCTCATTGTCATTAAATCTTGCGAGTGCTTTTTTGAGTTTTGCGGAGGTCGTGATGACATCTCTATCAAACTGTTCTACTCTTGCGTTTGAGAGCACTTCGGCTATATTTTTGACCGCTTCGGCTGTTCCCAAACGCGAACTGGTAAGATGTGTACTGCCACATGAGCTACATACCTGCGGTATCGCCTGCGTATAGTTGCAATAGTGGCATTTCAGGGCATGAGACTTTTGATGGACACTCATGCCGATAGAACAAAAAACGCATTCATAAGTATGACCGCAATCTCCACAAATAAGATATTTGAAGTTTGCTCGTGTCGGTAAGAAAACGATACTTTGCTCTTTTTTATCAAGCGTAATTTTGAGATTTTGCAGTATCAAAGGCGAAAGTGTCTCTGCGCTTTTTTCATACATAAAAGTTTTGTTGCTACGATAATGCCCGCCTTTGAGTCTTACATGAGGAAACTTCACATAGCTGCTTAAAGAAGGTGTAGCACTTCCAAGCACAACGGGAACACCGTATATCTTACCCATATAGATAGCGATATCGCGTGCGTTATAGCGGGGGCGTGACGAAGATTTATAACTGTCATCATGTTCTTCATCCACTACGATAAGCCCAAGATTCTTTATAGGCAAAAAAAGTGCTGAGCGCGGTCCAGCGATGATTTTTGCTTCACCGCTATAGATTTTTGCCATCGCTTTTTTCTTTTGCAGCGGTGTAAGTTTGGAATGCCACATAACAACTTTCTCACCGAAATGCGCTTCTAAACGCTGATTCATCTGCGGAGTCAAAGAGATTTCTGGCATCAAAAATATGCTGCGTTTACCCTGAGTTATCACAAACTCAAAATACTTCATATAGATTTCTGTTTTTCCACTTCCTGTGTCACCAAAAAGAAGGGAAACTTTATACTTTTGTAAAAACGCAAAGGCTTTTTCTTGTTTGGTTGAGAGTTTGAGTTTAGATTCTGAATCAAGTTCAGAATGGCGGTTGTGTTCGTCATCTGCCCTAAAAGAAATGCCCTCGGGGTGCCGAACTTGATTCAGGATCTCCGAACTAAAAGCCACCATCAAACCAATCGCCTCACCAAGTGAAGCAAAGTAGTAACTAGAGATAAAACGCGCAAGCTCAATTTGCTTAGGAGAATAATAAAAATCACGCACTTCTACAATTTCTTGAGTAGTAAACGCAGGTTCTAAAACGCAAGAGAGAATAACTGCTCGCTGCGTTTTCCCCCGTAAAGTGACATGAACCATCTGCCCTATTTGTATATCTCTAGGAGATTTGTAAGTGAGATGAGAAAGAGGGGAAGAGAGGATGGCTACTTCATAAAAATACAAACTGTCCTCTAATATTTAATTAGTTAATTTTGTACATTCAGTACCATCAGTACATAAAAATTTCCCATTTGTAGGTGTATAAGTGAATGTATTGCTACTTCCGGAGACTTTGTACACATAAACACCTGCCTCTTGATCAGCGGAACTCCAGCCATTATTTCCGCTAGAAGCTGCAAGAGGATACATCAAAATTCCCCCAAAAAGCCCACCAGAATTTATTTGTCCTGTACCAGTACCAAGTGCTATAAATGAACTCTCCCCCTTTATAAGTCTGGCTTGTCTCTCAGTCACAATAGCTGAACGAATAGAAGCTATATCCGCACGTCCTTTTGTTATCTCGGCATCTGTTCGTGTTGCCGCAAGTCTAGGCATTGCGATGGATGCTAAAATACCCAATACCACAATCACAAATACCATCTCAATCATCGTGAATGCATGTTTATTTTTTTCCATAATTTTCTCTTTCTTAGTAGTGTAATTCTATTTGTCATGGTAACATGATTTTGAATTATTTAGGTTAAAAGTTTGGGAAGTTTTTGAGGAGCAGTGAATTTAGTATGCATTCCACCTCAAGAGGTGGAACGAGGAAAGGAAAAAATTAACGAGCTACAGCTGTACCAACAACAGTTATTGCACCAAGTTTATAATTTGCAACCACTAGAGCACACTTAGCATCAGCAACACCTGCTCCAGAAGACACAGTCACCGACGTGTCGGATGTTCTAGCAATATTAGCACATATCGTTGTACTTGATTTAATATCTATGCCTGTTCCATTTGCCACAATAGCAGTTGATGCAGTAGTTGCATCAATTAAGTTAGTAGGTATAGAGCCTTGAGCAACAGCATAAGTCTGAACATCAGTAAGTGCAGTATTATAATTAGCCAACGCTGCACTAGCCGCCGCATCCGTTCTCGTCGCAGCCAATTTCGGAATAGCAACCGCAGCTAAAATACCTAAAATAACGATAACAAAGATCAATTCGATCATAGTAAAACCAGCTCTTTTCATAAAGAACTCCTCGTAAATTAAAAAATTTGGATTACACTGGTAACCTTAAACAGATTATCTACCACTATTTCTAAATGCTTGCTTAAAACATAGCATTTAGATAAAAATGTGATAAATATTGTACAAAACTAAAAAAAATTTAAAATAATTATTGAAGAAACGATAAAGTCCATTAACTCCAAATTTTTGAAAAATCGAAATTCACGGACATTTGACACTCTTTTATCTTGAACTCTACGCTCTCGTCACTTGCATCACATACTTTGATGTATCTTCCATTGACTAGCTCATACACTTTTGCTATCTCTTCTTCTGTATCTACTATGATATAGTACAAAACACCTTCTTGCTCATAGAGTCTGTATTTGAGTTCTTTGTCTTTTTTTGCTGTACTTTTTGAGAGAACTTCAAAGATGATTCTTGGTGCTTTAGTGATGTAAGCTTCATTTGCCGGAGTATGGCAAATGACGGAGTTGTCAGGCTGAACTACGGTATCTTCAGATATTTTCCAATCTACGGGCAAAAGCGTTTGACAATGCTTGCAGTTTTGAAAAATATTTTTCAACTCCCACGCGATATTGTTACTTACCGATTGATGCTTTATCATCGGTGCCGGGCTCATAGCATAGGCTTGTCCATATATGAGCTCCCAGTCATTGCCTTCCCATTTTTTATAGTCATCATACGTATAATGCGGTAAATCTTCTAATTTTAAAACACCCATAAAGCATCTCCTAGCGTTATTTTCACAAATTATAGCACAAAAGAAATGGCAAATATGGAACTAAAAATGCTTACACTTCACAATTACAAAAAAAGGAGTCTCTCGTGGGTATTGAAATTTCTCGTACGCATTCTCTCATAAAAGATGCGCTTGACTTTAGAGCGGCGCGTCAAGATATGATAGCTTCAAATATTGCAAACGCAGACACTCCTTTTTATAGACCGCGTGACATAAGTTTTCAGGATGCCCTGCTTGCGAAAAAAGCAGATGCCTTAAATGAAAAAAGTCTGCAACTAGATCTGGCACAGACAAACGCAAATCATTTGCCCCTTCAAGATGTAAAAAACAGCACAAAACCAACGCTTTTTTTTAGAGATGGACATATGGCAAGAAATGACGGGAACAGTGTGGATTTGGATGTTGAAACAACAGAGATGAGCAAAAACGCAGTGATGTTTAACGCACTCATTCAGGCAAATAAAAAAGATGCCAATATTTTTAAAAGTGTCATTGATGCTTCAAGTAAAACAAGTTAAGGATAAAAAATGTCTCAATTTTTAAACAGCTTTGACATTTCAGGTTACGGTTTATCTGCTCAAAGAGTACGTGTCAACACCATTTCAAGCAATATTGCCAACGCACAAACAACACGTACCGAAGAAGGCGGACCTTACAGACGACAAGAAGTTGTTTTTAAAGCCATAGACTTTAATGAATACTATAACAAAGCTCTGGGTGAAAGTACACAAAGCGCAAAATACGAAGACCCGCTTCAAGAAGGCACGTTTGGCAAAAAAGTCAATCCTGCCATCATGAGCGTTTTAGTGGACAAAATCTCCCGTGATGACAGAGAACCAAAGTTAAAATTTGACCCTGCGCATCCAGATGCAGACGCAAATGGCTATGTTGCATATCCAAATATTAATCCTGTTGTAGAAATGGCCGATTTAGTAGAAGCAACACGCTCATACCAAGCAAATGTAGCTGCGTTTGAGAGTTCAAAAGATATGGCGAACAATGCCATTTCGTTATTTCAATAAGAAGAGTAGATTATGAATAATATTGGCAACATACAAGGAATCTCTTCCTCGGACCTTTTAAAGCAAAAAAGCATAGCTGAAGTAGATAGCGGTGCAGCGTTTAGTGAACACTTAAAATCAGCACTCAATGAAACAAATGAACTTCAAGTAAACAGCGAAAAAGCCATAGCTGACATGGCAACTGGACAGGTAAAAGACCTGCATCAAGCGGCACTTGCTATAGGTAAAGCAGAGACAAGTATGAAACTCATGCTAGAAATCCGCAATAAAGCGCTCAACGCATATAAAGAGCTTGGAAGAACACAGCTATAAAATTTTTCTATCCTCTTTTTTATTCTGAGCGCTTTTATTAAGTTCATTCTGACTATAATCTTCATTAAAAAATAAAAGTACCCATACATTATGCTAAACCAAAATAAAAGTAAAAAAATACTTCTTCTTTATTCTCTAATAGGATTTGGATTTTTTATTTTTTTAGCAGTTATGCTGCTCAATGTACTCAAATCTCGCGATTTGCCTTCACTTTATACAAGCGATAGTTCAAAAGCCGCCAGAGGAAGCATTATCAGTGCCGATGGATTTCATGTCGCTACAACGATAAAACTTTATAAAGCAGTTGTCAACACACACTATATCGACCCAGAAAAAAGGGAACTCTTTATCGAACTTTTTAGTATCTATTCTGGGATTGATGCGCAAGAGATACGAAAAAAACTTGATCAAAAAAAAGGTGTCGTAGTTCTGAGTTATCTTATCCCTGAGATACAGGCGCAGTACCTCAAAAAACTTGCATACGACCTTCGAGACTATAAGGTATTTATCGAGAGAAAAAATCCTCGTACAGGTATGCGAATGCTTCATGGTCTAAGTATTCTTGAGAGTGGGGAGAGTAGAGAATATCCTTATGGGGATTTGCTTACTCCCGTCATAGGATATTCCCACAAATTGGAAGATAATGGTTACACTCGTATTCGAGGCATCAAAGGACTGGAAAAAAGATTTGATGTTGAGCTCTCCGCCAGACAAGATGGGTCAAGCCAAGGTCCAAGAGATGTAAACAGCTATATCATTCTCAATAAGAACAGCTTCACTAAGCCTGAGATTAACGGTCTGGACATCAAACTTACTATTCCTGTAGCTTTGCAAATAAAAATAGAACGAATGCTTGACAACATGAGAACAAAACTTGATGCTACACAAATAATGATAGCTATCATGAATCCAAAAGATGGCAAAATCCTCTCAATTGCAAGCTCAAACAGATTTATGCCAAAAAGCATCCAGCCGCAAGATTATCAAGCGCTCAATTCAGGTGTGACTGAATACTCATTTGAACCAGGAAGTGTTGTCAAGGTTATTACCTTTTCTATCCTTTTAGATAAAGGACGCATCAGCCCGTATGAGATGGTTAATGGCTACAATGGTAGATTTCAACTCGGTAACAAAGTTATTACTGATGAACATAAGTTTGGTATGCTGAGCGCTGAAGATGTCATCATTCACTCATCCAACATCGGTATCTCCCAGCTTGCCCAAAAAATGTCAGGACACGAGTTTCACCAAGGACTTCAGGATTTTGGTTTCTCAAAACGCAGCACACCGGACTTGATCTATGAACGTACCGGCTCTATACCAAGTCCCAAAAGACTTGATAACGATATCTATAGAGGTACCTGTTCTTATGGATATGGTATGAAAGCAAACCTTATGCAACTTCTACGTGCCTATAGTGCTTTTGATAACAACGGCAAAATAGTGACACCAAAAATTGTCAATAATTTTATAGATGAACATGGTCGCAATATTCCTATAGTTGATGAAGAAGCTATACAGGTAATCAAACCCGCTACGGCACAAAGAGTTAAAGAGATACTTATAAAAACCGTAAACCAAGGAACAGGTGTAAAAGCGATAACTCCAGGTCTGGAGGTCGGTGGCAAAACAGGTACGGCGCACATCGTTGAAGACGGAAAATATGTCCGAAAATACAACACTGCGTTTATGGGCTTTGCGAATGATGATACCAATAAATACACCATCGGCGTTATAGTTATCAAACCGCAATCAAGTCAATTTGCCTCTTTGACATCTGTACCAGTCTTTAAAGCTGCTGTAGATATTTTGGTAGAAGATGGCTATCTAAAGCCAAATATTATCGAGTAACCTCGTCTCCCCTACTTTTGCCTCAACAAGAATAATCGTATTTTTGAGTTCTATATTTTTGATAGACTCAAACTCACGGTTTACAATCTCCACATAAGATATCTCCAAAGGTGCAAGATGTTCACGCATTGCGTTTGTTATCTCTTTGACACTCAAAATATTTTTGCTCACCATTTTTGAAGCGATATAAAGTGAAAAAGGAATTTTGAGCGCATCTTTTTTCTCCGATGAACTTAGATAAGCGTTTCGGCTGCTTAAAGCCAAACCGTCTGTATCTCTGAGTGTATCTACAGGGATTATCTCTACACTCATAAAAAGTTGTTTGACCATCAAAGTGATAAGATTGAGCTGCTGCGCATCTTTTTTTCCGAAATATGCCCGTGTTGGATTTACAATATTTAAAAGTTTCATCACAACCGTCAAAACACCATTAAAATGTCCTGGTCTGCTTGCTCCCTCAAGGACAAAACCACGTACTTTTGGGGCTAAAAGTGAGACTTCATCACATCCATACATATCACTTATCTGAGGAAAAAACAAAATATCTACGCCGCCAAGCTGGCATATTTTTTTATCTGCTTCATCTTTTTTTGGATATTTATCTAAATCTTCACCCTTAAGAAACTGTGTCGGATTTAAAAAAATCGATACAACTAGAAGTTCATTTTCTCTTTTTGCTTTTTTGATAAGTGAGATGTGTCCCTCGTGTAAAGCACCCATTGTTGGGACAAAGCCGATAGATTTATGGGTATTTTTTAAACACTCTTTGAGCTCCAAAGGGCATGTGATAATCTTCATTTTAAGTCCATATATAATATAATCGCAATTATACACTATTGGATAAATTATATGGATAACTACGAATATACAGAACTTTTAAAAAATACTTCTATCAAAATGGCAAATATTACAGACGTTATAGAGCCTGAAAAAATCAAAAAAAGAGTCGCTGAGATAGTCGCACTTGAAAATGATCAAGAATTTTGGAACGATGCCGCAAACGCAGCTGTAGTGCAAAAAGAGAAAACGCAACTCCAAAGAAAACTCGACAAATATTTAGTGGCTAAAAATGCACTAGATGATGCTCTCGAACTTTATGAAATTGCAAAAGAAGAAAATGATGAAGAGTCTATCGAACTTCTTTTTGCTGATGCAGCATCATTGCAAGATTCTATTCGCAATATGGAAATAAGCGTACTGCTGAGTGGAGAAACGGATGCCAATAACGCAATCCTCTCTATCCATCCAGGGGCAGGAGGTACAGAATCCCAAGACTGGGCTTCAATGCTTCTGCGTATGTATAAACGTTTTGCTGAGAGACGCGGATTTGGTGTAGAAGTTCTTGACTACCAAAATGGAGAAGAAGCAGGTATCAAAGATGCCACTATCCTCATAAAAGGTGAAAATGCTTATGGATATCTCAAAGTAGAAAACGGCATCCACAGACTTGTCCGCATCTCTCCATTTGACTCAAACGCAAAACGCCACACATCTTTTTCTTCCGTCATGGTTTCACCTGAGATTGATGATGATATCAACATCGTTATTGAAGACAAAGATATCAGAGTAGATACCTACAG
>MIBW01000036.1:28100-49712 GCA_001829625.1 Sulfurimonas sp. GWF2_37_8
AAAACTGAATCAGCTATCCGTCTCACTCATATCGAAACAGGTGTAGTTGTACAGTGCCAAAATGACAGAAGTCAGCATAAAAATAGAGCGACGGCCATGAAAATGTTAAAATCTCGCCTCTATGAACTAGAACTAGAACAACAACAAGCGGAAAAAGATGGAGTTGCAAAAAGTGAAATCGGATGGGGACATCAAATACGTTCCTACGTTATGCAGCCTTATCAGCAGATAAAAGACAGCAGGAGTAATGAAGCGTACTCAAATGTCACCGCTATCTTAGATGGTGACATAGATGAGATGATAGAGGGCGTGCTTATCGCGCAAAACCGTTCATAATCATCACGCCAAACAAAGCAACGAATAAAACACCTTTTTTATCTGCTCTTTTTGGGCTTTATAAAACTATAAAGGAAAAAGCCACTACCAAGAATAATTGCTATTACAGTAAGGTGTTGCATCTGTTTCTCTTGTGTGTTTTTGAACTTTTCAAGAAACTTCGAAGTATCAGGTTTAGCAACTTTTGGACTTTGGCTAGAACCTGCAATACTAGCTTCCATACGAGCTACATTTGCAGCTGCAAGTTCTACCTCACTAACGCCTTCTTTTGGTGTCATCCAAAAATGAACTATAAACGCAAACAACAATAAAACCGCACCACAAACTCGAAACAAAACTGTTTTATACTTTAAAAAAAAATCCAAAATGCACCTTTCTATGCTACTTATAATACAAATTATGTCAAAATCGCTCTATGAATTTACTTAAAGAATTTGCACTCAATGACAAATGTTCTTACCTCAAAGGCAGAGAAACACTGACACACTATAAGATTATAGACAACTGTTCAAGTAAAAATTGCCAGGATTTGATAGAGAGAGGGTATAGAAGATTTGGTAAAATGTATTTCAGACCAATTTGTGCCGACTGTAATGAATGCCAAAGTATAAAAATAGATGTGGATAATTTCTCATTTTCTAAATCTCAAAAACGTGTTTTAAAAAAAGCTTCCCATGTAACAAGCTATATACAGCGTCCAACACTCTCCAAAACGCATCTAGAACTTTTTGAAAAGTACCATTTAAATATGCATGATCGTAAAGGCTGGGATTATCAAGAAACTAGCCCGCAACATTACCAAAACTCTTTCGTAAGTGGGCATAATGAGTTTGGCTATGAAATACTCTATTTTGATGATGATAAACTCATTGGTGTGGATTTGATTGATATTTTAGAAGATGGTATATCTTCTATTTATTTTTATTATGACCCAGACTATAATCATCTTGCTCTTGGTAAATTATCTTTATACAATCAGATTTTGTTTGCAAAACAAAAATCTACAAAGTGGATCTATTTGGGATATTATGTAGAAGATTGTCCTTCTCTTTCCTACAAATCACACTACAAGCCTTATCTCACACTCAAAGGAAGACCAAGCGAATATGATGAGTTTGAATGGCTATATTCAACGCGCTAGCTCTTTTACTTGATTTTCTCTTATCTCACTTTTTTTCTTCTCTAATTCCTCTTCTAGAGTCTCTTCGAGTGCTTTTTGTTGTGCTTCATCTTGCTCTCTAATTCTTTGGATTTTTTCTTTTTGATACTGTTGTTTTGATTTATATAACTTCTTATTTACAACTTCTTTATTTTTGAGGGAGTTCTCTTCATCTATAAATTTTTGGATAACACCATCTGCGTTTACACTCTCAGAATGTGCTACATAATAGTTTATAATCTCATTTTTATACCGTGAAGTATCAACAAGTTCACTATTAATGAGTAAAGAAAAAAGTTCACTATCTTCATCGCTCATAGATGTTCTAAACTTACTCTGTGCGCTACGTACATAATTGTCATTTTCTTTGGATAGAATTCTTAATTTTTCAAGATATTCTTTGCTACTTACAGATGTATCGCCTTCTTCTATCGCTTTACCAATCTTTTTGACCACATGAACTTCAGAAATATACTTGTCAATATCTTCATACATAGCAGCATAAGCCTCCATATCTTTGAGTTTGAGGATATTTTCAGTGTTATTATAAATAGCATCACCAAGAGTAGAATATATTTTAGGATTATCTGCGATTAACAGTGTTACGCATAGGTATAAAAAGAACAAAACTTTCATTTTTGTTTTCCAAATTATTTGATTTCACCTTATTATATCGGATTATCATGATACAATTTTAGATGATTAAAAAAATACGTTTAGAACTTCTTTATTATGTAGCCATCTTATTGTTATTGGCTCTTGTGCAACACTCTGACTTACTTACAGCACCATTAGAGCGTTTCGAACAGATGCAACATAACGCAAATTATTTTCATCCGCTTCTTTATGCGTTAGTTGTATATTTTGTAATAGCTTGTATCAGGGTAATTGTGAAATTTATCTTATTTCTTAAAAATAAATTTAAAACGAATTAAAAAAAGATAGATTTTTAGAGTGAGAAAAGGATAAAAGAGGATAAATACTCCCTAGAGGAAGTATTTATTTGGCTTAGACTAGCCGTTACGTTTTTTGATAATTTCTTCAGAAACGTTTTTAGGAACTTCTTCGTAATGGTGAAATTCCATAGAATATGTAGCGCGTCCTTGTGTAGCAGAACGAAGGTCAGTTGAATAACCAAACATCTCAGCAAGTGGTACATATGCATCAACGATTTTGTTACCAGCTCTGTCGCCCATATTGTTAACTTGTCCGCGACGACGGTTAAGGTCACCAATAACGTCACCCATGTAGTCTTCAGGAACTTCAACTTCAACTTTCATAAGTGGCTCTAGTATAGCAGGTTTTGCTTTTCTACAACCCTCTTTAAATCCCATAGAAGCAGCAAGTTTAAACGCCATCTCATTTGAGTCAACATCGTGGTATGAACCATCATAAAGTGTAATGTCCATATCTTCCATTGGATAACCAGCAAGAACACCATTAGCCATAGACTCTCTACAACCTTTTTCAACTGCAGGAATATATTCTTTTGGAACTGTTCCACCTTTGATTTCATTGTGGAATACAAATCCAGTACCCGCTTCACCTGGCTTGATTGTAAGGTAAACGTGTCCAAACGCTCCACGACCACCTGATTGTTTCGCATATTTGTACTCTTGGTTAACTGTTTCTCTAATAGTCTCACGGTAGGAAACTTGTGGAGCACCAACTTCTGCTTCAACTTTAAACTCACGCTTCATACGGTCAACAAGGATTTCAAGGTGTAGTTCACCCATTCCTGAGATAATAGTTTGACCAGTTTCTTCATCTGTGTTTACTCTAAAAGATGGATCTTCTGCTGCAAGTTTTCCTAGTGCAATACCCATTTTTTCTTGGTCAGCTTTTGTTTTTGGCTCTACTGCAACAGATATAACCGGCTCTGGGAATACCATTCTTTCAAGTACAACTGTCTCAGATGGATCACATAAAGTATCACCTGTAGTAGAATATTTAAGACCAACAACTGCACCGATTTCACCAGCGTAGATTTCTTTAATCTCTTCACGTTTAATAGCATGCATTTTCACAATACGACCTATACGTTCTCTCTTATCTTTAGTAGAGTTGTGAACAAATGAACCTGCTTCAAGTGAACCACGGTAAACGCGGATAAATGTTAATGTTCCAACAAATGGATCCGTCATGATTTTAAATGCTAAAGCTGCAAATTTACCATCATCTGTAGATGGAACAGCAACTTCAATAGTCTCATCATCCATCATCGTACCTGTGATTGGAGCACATTCAGTTGGAGCTGGTAAATATGCAACAACAGCATCAAGTAAAGTTTGAACACCTTTATTTTTAAATGCAGTACCTGCAGTCATTGGAACAATATGCATACCGATAGTAGCAGCTTTGATACCAGCGATTATCTCATCTTCAGTAAGTGCTTCACCTTCCATATATTTTTCTAAAAGTACTTCATTTCCATCAACTGAAGAGATTTCTTCAATCATTTTTTCACGGTATGCTTCAGCTTTTTCTTGCATATCGGCAGGAATTTCTTCAACATGGTAATTTGAACCCATTGCCGCATCTTGATCCCAAACAATAGCTTTCATTTTTACAAGATCGACAATACCTGTAAAGCTCTCTTCTGCTCCGATAGGAAGTTGAATAGGAACTGGATTCCCTTTTAGACGGTCACGAATTTGATCTTCTACTTGATAAAAGTCTGCACCTGTTCTATCCATTTTATTAACAAATACAATTGAAGGAACGCCATAACGATTTCTTTGTCTCCATACCGTTTCTGATTGAGGTTGCACACCACCAACAGCACAGAAAACAGAAACAGCACCATCAAGAACACGCATAGAACGTTCAACTTCGATTGTAAAGTCAACGTGACCCGGAGTATCTATAATATTAATTTGCTTACCAGCCCACTCACAAGTTGTAGCAGCAGAAGTAATCGTAATACCACGCTCTTGTTCTTGTTCCATCCAGTCCATAGTAGCAGCACCATCATGAACCTCACCAATTTTGTGTTCAACACCTGTGTAGAAAAGGATTCTTTCTGTAGTTGTAGTTTTACCTGCATCAATGTGAGCAGCAATACCTATATTTCTTACATCTTCTAATTTATGAGATCTTGCCATATTTATAGTACCTTGTTTAAGTTAGTTTAGAGATAACCTCTTTTATGAATAAATATCTATTCACTTATAAAAGAGGTGTCACTTGTTTGAAATTAATCATATTCCTGAGTTTTGTTTTTGAAAACGCAGTATAAACGCAAGCAAGGGAAAATCCCCTATGCCTTAGTAGAAATATCTTACCAGCGGTAGTGAGCAAATGCTTTATTCGCTTCAGCCATTCTGTAAGTATCTTCTTTTTTCTTAAATGCAGAACCTTTATCAGATGCAGCATCCATTAACTCATTAGCCAATCTCTCAGCCATAGTTCTTTCATTTCTTTTACGAGAAGCATCAACTAGCCATCTAATAGCTAGTGAAAGTTGGCGCACTGGACGTACTTCTACTGGAACTTGATAAGTAGCACCACCAACACGGCGACTTTTAACTTCTATAACAGGCTTAACATTGTCAATAGCATTATTAAATGTATCTATTCCAGACTTGTCGCCACGTGAACTAATAATATCTATAGCACTGTAAATAATTTTTTCTGCTGTAGATTTTTTTCCATCATACATAATTTTGTTGATGAATTTCGTTAAAACTTTGCTTCCATAAACTGGATCTTGCATAATTTCACGAACGGGAGCTTTTCTTCTTCTCATTTGTAATTTTCCTTACTTCAATTTTTTCAAATTTACTCAAAATAAATCACTTAAGATTTATCCTGTAGCTAGCTTGAACATTTGGTCCAAAGGACCTCTGTCAATAATGACTACTTCGCTTTAGGACGTTTTGTTCCGTATTTAGAACGAGCAACTTTACGGTCTTTAACACCAGCTGTATCAAGTGCACCACGAACGATATGATACTTAACACCAGGTAAATCTTTGATACGACCACCACGTACAAGTACGATTGAGTGCTCTTGAAGGTTGTGACCCTCACCACCGATATAAGAAATAACTTCAAAACCTGAAGTTAAACGAACTTTTGCAACTTTTCTTAAAGCCGAGTTTGGTTTTTTAGGCGTTGTTGTGTAAACACGAGTACAAACGCCACGACGTTGTGGACATGAAACTAGAGCCGGTGATTTTGATTTTTTAACCACACGTTTACGCTCATTACGAATCAGTTGATTGATTGTAGGCATACAATTCCTTTACTTAATTTTCCAGTAGAATTTAATTCCCTAAATTTTAGAGAATTATAGACACGGAATAGTACAGAGTTAGTAATTAAAGTTTGCTTATTTTAAGTATGAATTAAGAGATTGAAAGATTGAAAGATACGTATGTGGAAAAAATCCACATACTCAAAAGAACGAAGTTATTAGTATTCGTCAGATTCAAACATTACCATTTGATCTTTATAGATACCAGTACCAACCGGTATAGTACGACCAATGATAACATTCTCTTTAAGATTGTTAAGATCATCTACTTTTGCTGATACAGCAGCTTCTGTCAATACTTTTGTAGTATCTTGGAAAGATGCAGCAGATATAATGCTGTCTGCTGAAACAGCTGCACGAGTAATACCAACCAAGAATGGCTCAGCAATCGCTGGACGACCACCAAGACGCATTATTTTCTCATTTTCTTGAGCAAACTTTGCTTTAGAGATAAGATCACCTTCGATAAATTTAGTGTCACCTGACTTGATAATTTTAATCTGGCGTAACATCTGAGTAAAGATTACCTCGATATGTTTATCAGAAATATTAACACCCTGAGAACGGTAAACTTGTTGTACTTCACTTACTAGATAATTGTAAAGTGCTTTAACACCCATAATTCTAAGTAGCTCATGTGAAGAGATAATACCTGTAGTGAGTCTCTCACCAGCATGAACATAGTCTCCATCACTTACAACTGGAACATGAGACTTATCAACAAAATACTCTTTAATTACGCCTGTTTCAGATGCAACGATAATTCTCACTTTACCACGTAGTAATTTACCAAAACTTACTGTACCATCAATTTCTGAGATGATAGCAGTTGCTTTTGGACGGCGTCCTTCAAATAGTTCAGATACACGAGGAAGACCCCCAGTAATATCGCTTGATTTTTGCAGTGCTTTTGGCGTTTTCGCGATTGTATCTGCTATCTTAACTGTTGCTCCATCTTTAACAAAAACAGATGATTTAGGGTTGATCGCATATCTGAGTAATTCGCCATCTTCTGTTGCAAGAACGATTGTAGGTTTATAATCAGACGAAATGTGATCATTAATCATCAAACGTGTTTTACCTGTAAGCTCATCAAGTTGCTCACTTGCAGTTGTTCCTACTATGATATCTTCATATTTCACGACACCGTTTGCTTCTGAGATAACAGGATTTGAATATGGATCCCATTCTGCTATAACTACAGATTCATCACTTGCTGGTTTTGCAATCATAGTTGCTGGTTCAACAATTTCATCATCAGAAACAACGATTACAGACCCACGCGCAATATAGTGACGTACTGCTTCGCGATTATTTTCATCAACAACTGTTGCAAAAAGACCTTTTTCTTTTACAGCATATCCTGCACTAATACCGGTAAATCTCTCTAAATAATCTCCTTTAAGAAGGAAATACTTAATATTTCCACTCTCTTTAGCAAATATTTTTTGTGTTACAGGAGCGCCGTTATTTACCAACAATTCAGAAGCATATGGAATACGACTTGGAATATTCCAACCATCTTTTATTGTTTCCACAATTGATTCTGATTCTTTTACTTCTGAACCACTCTCATATGGTAAATAGAATTTACTTTCAATTTGACCACTTACGCCTGCTAATTCATTTGGTTTAGCAATCTCATTTTTACGAAGAATATAGCGTACTGTCTCTTTATCAGATATAACACTTACTAACACTTCGTCATGAATTGTTTCAATTTTTAGCTTCCCATCAAATGGAGCTTTAATTTTAGGCTCAACCAATAATACAGCTGCGTTTCTTCTATTTGCAACGATATTTTTACCTTCTTTTGAAAGGTATGTTTTAAGATTGTAGTAGCGAATAAAACCTTCTTTTTCAGCAACAACTTGTCTCTCTTGAGCAGTTGAACTTGCGGTTCCCCCAACGTGGAAAGTACGTAATGTAAGCTGTGTACCCGGCTCACCAATCGACTGTGCAGCAACGATACCAACAGCTTCACCTGTACGAACGATATGACCAGTAGCAAGATTCACACCATAACAAAGTGCACAGATACCTTCTTGACTTTTACAAGTTGTAGGTGTTCTGATATGTGCTGTTTTGATACCTGCTTCTGAGATAACTTTTGCAGAAATCTCATCGAGTAAAGTTCCCTCAGCAAAAAGAATTTCATTTGAAATAGGATCGATAACATCTTCTGCCAATACACGTCCATTTAATCTATCTTCTAAAGATTCGATAAGAGTGTTTTGGTCAGAAATATCAGAAATCTCAATACCTTCATGGGTATGGCAATCATGCTCAACAATTTTTACATTTTGCGCAACGTCAACAAGTTTACGAGTCAAATAACCCGCATTCGCTGTTTTAAGAGCCGTATCCGCAAGACCTTTTCTCGCACCGTGCGTAGAAATAAAATACTCGATTACGTTTAGACCTTCTTTAAAGTTTGAAATAATCGGAGTTTCAATAATATCACCACTTGGTTTCGCCATAAGACCACGCATACCTGCAAGCTGACGAATTTGAGCAGCAGAACCACGAGCACCAGAATCAGCCATCATGTGAATAGAGTTAAACCCATTTTTATCAGTCTGAACGAGCTCCATCATTTTGCCAGCAAGCATATTATTTGTATCCGTCCAAACATCGATGATTTTATTATATCTTTCTTGTTCTGTTAAAAGACCAGCTTCAAATTGTTTTTGAATCTCCATAACTTTATGTTTAGAGTCATTAACTTTTGCCTCTTTTTCTTTTGGAACCCTAATATCATCCGCAGAGATAGAGACACCTGCTTTAGTAGCTTGTGAGAAACCTAAATCTTTCAAACGGTCAAGAAACGATGCTGTAAGACCTATGCCACCGTATTTTTGCACATAATCAACAACTTCATTTATGGCTTTCTTCTTCATTACTCTATTCCAGAGTTCTACCGGAACAAAAGTTGGCATGACAGCTTTAAGCAATAAACGACCAGCTGTTGTATGGATGATACGCCCATCAACACGTGTTCTGATTTTCGCATGAAGATCAAGCGAATCATGCTCCATCGCTATATTAACTTCATCAACATTTGCAAAAAGTTTGTTTGAACCTTTAACACCGTTTTTCTCCAAAGTAATATAATAAATACCAAGAACCATATCCTGAGAAGGTGTGGCGATCGCCTTACCTGATGCAGGAAGCAATATGTTCATTGATGCAAGCATCAAAACTTTTGCTTCAGCAATTGCAGCTGATGATAAAGGTACGTGAACAGCCATCTGGTCACCGTCGAAGTCGGCATTAAACGCAGCACAAACCAATGGATGAAGCTGGATAGCTTTCCCATCAATAAGCTTCGGGTGAAACGCTTGAATTGATAATTTGTGAAGCGTTGGAGCACGGTTAAGCATTATTGGATAACCATCAACAATTTCAGCAAGACATTCCCAAACTTCGTTTGTTTTGTCTTCAATCATTTTCTTAGCAGCTTTTACAGTTGTTGCATATCCTTTATCTTCAAGTTTTGCAATCAAATGTGGCTTAAACAGCTCAAGAGCCATTTTTTTAGGAAGTCCACACTGATCCATTCTTAAAGATGGTCCAACAACGATTACGGAACGTCCAGAGAAGTCAACACGCTTCCCAAGTAAGTTTTGACGGAAACGTCCTTGTTTTCCTTTAATGATTTCACTTAAAGATTTAAGAGGACGTTTATTTGCGCCTTTTACTGCGTTTGCACGACGACCGTTGTCAAAAAGTGCATCTACAGACTCTTGTAACATACGTTTTTCATTACGTACAATAATTTCTGGAGCTTCAAGTTCTACTAAACGTTTAAGACGTTGGTTACGGTTAATAACACGACGGTATAAGTCATTTACATCTGATACAGCAAACTTACCGCCATCAAGTGAAACAAGAGGTCTTAAATCTGGTGGCAGTACCGGAAGAACTGTTAACATCATCCAAGCAGGGTTATTCCCAGAATTTAAAAATGACTCGATTACTTTGAGTCTTTTTGCAATTGTTTTCGTTTTTGCTTCACTTTTTGTTAATTCAATATCTTCTTTGAGTTTAGTAAAAAGTTCAACTAAATCAATAGAATCAAGTAAATCACGAACAACTTCACCACCCATACGCGCTTTAAATCCTAATGATCCAAATCTTTGTACAAGTGTTCTATATTGCTCTTCATTTAAAACATCATATTGCAATACTGGAGTTTTTGCTTCAGCATCATAATAAGCTTCCCCACCGCTCTCAACAATATATGCTTCATAATAAAGTACGCGTTCGAGGTCTTTCATCTTGATACCTAAAAGTGTACCAATACGAGATGGGAGTGAACTCACATACCAAATATGTGCTACAGGTGTTACAAGTTCGATATGTCCCATACGGTTACGACGAACTTTTGTAGTTGTTACTTCAACCCCACATTTTTCACATACAACACCCTTATAGCGCATTTTTTTGTATTTACCACAAAGACACTCATAGTCTCGCACAGGACCAAAAATTTTTGCACAAAAAAGACCATCACGCTCAGGCTTAAGTGTACGATAATTGATTGTTTCTGGTTTTTTTACTTCACCATGACTCCAAGACATCACCTTCTCTGGTGATGCAAGGCGAAATTGCAACTGCTTAATATCTTTTGGTCTGTTATCTTCTGTTATAGCTACAGGTACTAATCTACTCATCGTCATTTACCTCGTCAAGAATATCTACATCAAGAGCCAGTGCTTGAAGCTCTTTTGTTAATACGAATAGTGTTTCAGGAATACCAGACTCTGGTACAAGTTCACCTTTAGTAATTGCTTTATAAGCACGTACACGTCCATCAACATCATCAGATTTAATCGTTAACATCTCTTTAAGAACTGCTGAAGCACCATATGCCTCAAGAGCCCAAACTTCCATCTCACCAAATCTTTGTCCACCAAAGAGTGCTTTACCACCGACTGGTTGTTGCGTAACTAAAGAGTATGGTCCAGTTGAACGTGCATGGATTTTCTCATCAACTAAGTGGTGAAGTTTAAGAACATACATATATCCAACGTTAACACGTTCTTTAATTTTTTCACCAGTTAAACCGTTATAAAGAACAGTTTTACCATCCGCATCCATTTTTGCCAACTCATAGAGTTTTTCAAATTCTACTGCGTTTACGCCTTCAAAGATAGGTGTCGCAAATTTAATACCATTTGACCAATCTCTCGCATATTTGAGGAATTTTTCATCACTCATTTCACCAATCACTTTTACAGCATTCATCATACCTGCAACATCTGCAATAGTAATCATCTTCGCTCTTAAAGTATCAATGAAATCTTTTTGTTTTGTCTCAAATTGCTCTTGAATCTGGTTTCCAAGCTCACGTCCAGCCATACCTAAATGCATTTCAAGAATTTGTCCAATGTTCATACGAGAAGGAACCCCTAGTGGATTCAAACATACGTCAACACTACGTCCATCTTCCATATATGGCATATCAACTTCAGGAACAATAATAGAAACGATACCTTTATTTCCGTGACGACCCGCCATTTTATCACCGACTTTAAGTTGGCGTTTGGTAGCTATATAAACTTTAACATATTTCACAACACCATTTGCAAGGATGTCATCTTTTTCTAAAATAGTAAGTTTTTCTTCATGTTCATCTCTAAATACACGTTTTTGTTTTTGGAAATAATTTTTAGTTTTTGTATATTCATCTTGAATATCTTCAGAGAATGATTTAACAATCGCATTCATAGCAAAACGGTTTACCTCTACCAAATCTTTACCGTTGATTTTGTCTCCAGCTTTATATTCAGTATCACCTATTTTGATAGATGCTTCAAGAGGTTCTTTTGTTAAAAGTTTTGTAACTCTTAACATCTCTTCTTTGTCTATCATAAGAAGGCGATCATAGTGTTCGCGTTCTAAATAGTCTCTTTCTTCTTTTTCAAGTTCCAAAGTACGGTGATCTTTATCGTAACCTTTTTTTGTAAAGATTTTAACATCAACTACAACACCTTCCATACTTGGAGCACAATAGAGTGATTTATTTACGACGTGACCAGCTTTTTCACCAAAGATAGCACGCAATAGACGTTCTTCTGGAGTTGGTTTTACTTCACCTTTTGGAGAAACTTTACCAACTAAAATCATACCACCGCTTACAATAGTACCAATTTTGACGATACCACTCTCATCAAGATGCGCTAGTTCATCATCTCTAACATTTGGTATATCACGAGTAATCTCTTCTACACCGTGTTTAAGCTCTCTTGCTTCAACTTCTTTTTCATAAATATGCACAGAAGTAAAAGCATCTTTACGGATAAGTCTCTCAGAAATAACGATAGCATCCTCGAAGTTATACCCATTCCAAGGCATAAACGCAACCATTGCGTTTACGCCAAGAGCAAGTTCACCTTGATCCATATTTGGACCATCTGCTATAATTTGATTTTTTTCTACTCTTTCACCAACATTTACAATTGGTTTTTGCGTAAATGACGTATTTTGATTTGTACGAAGGTTCTTTTGCAATGGATAATAATCTATGTAGATTTCACCATCTTCATCACCCATAATATAAATATGTTTCGCATCTACCTTTTCAATTACACCAGCACGTTTCGCTTTTATACATTCCCATGAATCACGAGCTACAAGTTTCTCAACTCCCGTTCCAACCATTGGAGCATTTGACTTAATAAGAGGTACTGCCTGACGTTGCATGTTTGAACCCATGAGCGCACGGTTCGCATCATCATGTTCCAAGAATGGAATCAATGAAGCAGCGACACCAACGACCATACTAGAAGAGAGGTCAGCGTACTCACACTCACTCCATTTTCTAGTTAAGATTTCACCATCTTGTCTAATAGTAATCAATTCAGTTACGAATTGCCCATTTTCGTCTAATGGATTTGAAGCAGCAGCAATTTTTTTGCCTTCTTCTTGTGTCGCCGTAAGATAAACAATCTCATCTGTTACTTTTCCATCTCTGATGATTTTGTATGGAGCTTCAATAAAACCATGCTCATTTACTTTTGAATATGTTGCCAAAGTATTGATAAGACCAATATTTTGACCCTCTGGAGTCTCAATAGGGCAAATACGTCCATAATGAGTCGGGTGAACGTCACGTACTTCAAACCCTGCTCTTTCTTTAACAAGACCACCTTCACCAAGCGCTGAAAGACGGCGTTTATGTGTTACTTCTGAAAGTGGATTCGTTTGATCCATAAACTGTGAAAGCTGTCCACCTGAGAAAAACTCAATTACTGTAGAAGTAATCATTTTAGAGTTAATCAAGTCATGTGGCATGAGCTCACTCATCGGTCCACTCATAGTAGAGAGTTTGTCACGAATCGCTTTTTGCATTTTGATAAGACCATTATGTAGTTCATTACCTAAAAGTTCACCTATAGAACGGATACGACGGTTACCTAAGTGATCTCTATCATCGATGTGACCTTGACCATTTTTAACTTTAATAACATATTTCACAGACTCTATAATATCTTCATGTGTTAAAACAGTCACATATTCTGGTATATTCATACCAAGTTTATGATTCATTTTCATACGACCGACACGTGTTAAATCGTATCTTTCTGGATCAAAGAAAAGTTGGTTCACAAATGCTTTTGCTGCATCTTTTGTAACTGGCTCACCTGGTCTCATAACTTTGTAGATACGGATAGCTGAAAGATCATTTTCGTCTTCTATATCTTCAGTTTGTTTAAGAAGTTTCAGAGAATCGGCATCGGCATTAAACGCATTGATGATTGAACTATCCACACCATCTGCAAGGTCATTTGCTATATTAAACTCTTTGACACCTATTTCAGAAATCTTTTTGAGTTTTGTCTCATCTATATGCGTCATCGTATCAAAAAGAATCTCCCCAGTCTCAGGATCAATAATAGGCTCTGCTAAGTAACGGTCAAGAAGAATTTCTAGAGGATACTCTACAGTTTTAACACCAGCTTCCAAAAATCCTTGTGCTTTCTTGGCAGAGAGTCTTTTACCAGATGCAATAAGCACTTTACCATCTATATCACATAAATCATATGTAAGTCTTAATGCATAATCTTCAGGATGGAAATCTATCGTAAATTTGTTATCACGAATACTAATAGTTTGGATTGGATAAAATAATTTTAATACATCTTGTTTAGAATAGCCAAGTGCACGGAACATAATTGTTACAGGAACTTTACGACGCTTATTGATTCTCATGTAAAGAATGTCTTTTGGATCGTACTCAAAATACAACCATGAGCCACGGTCAGGAATAATCTGACCTGTATAAATGAGTTTATTTCCAGAAGTTGTTGACTCTTCTTCTTTAAAGATAACACCAGGAGAACGGTGAAGTTGATTTACAACGACTCTCTCAACCCCATTAATAATAAAAGATGTTCTGTCTGTCATTAGCGGGATATCACGAACAAATATACTCTGCTCTTTGATATCTTTTACACCAAGTTTTTCTTTAGTGTTTTCATCTCTGTCCCATAAAACCAAACGTGTTTTCATTCTTAGAGATACGGCATAAGTAAGCCCTCTCTCCATACACTCTCTAACAGTATATTTAGGTTTTCCAACTTCAGAACCAATATATTCAACAGTGAGTCTATTTTGTGTATCGTGGATTGGGAAAACTGATTGAAATACACTTTCTATTCCACTAAGAGTTCTATCTTTATCATCTAGCATTAAGAATTTATCATAAGAACTTTGTTGGAGTTGTAAAAGATTTGGTACTTCAATTTGTTGAGGAGTTTTAGAGAAGTCTACACGAAGACGATTTCCGGAGTATAAAGTATTTAACATAGGCTACCTCGATGAGTTGTTATTTAGGAGCTTAATTTTGATATTAAGCAAATGAATATCTAGACGTCTCTAGATACATTTATTTAGAGTGCTTATAAACGACATAAGGGCACTTTTACAACAAGACCTAAATCTTATCGTAAAAGCGCCCAAAATATGGAGGGCAAAGCCCTCACATAGTCAAAGTGAAATTATTTAACTTCTACTTTAGCACCAGCTTCTTCAAGCTCTTTTTTCGCTGCAGCAGCAGTGTCTTTATCAACACCCTCTTTGATTGTAGATGGTAAATTTTCAGTTGCATCTTTAGCTTCTTTTAGTCCAAGACCTGTAAGAGCACGTACAACTTTAATTACGTTGATTTTTTTATCGCCAGCATCAGTGATGATAACATTAAACTCAGTTTGTTCTTCAACAGCTTCAGCAGCTACAGCGCCACCAGCAACTGCAACAGGCTGAGCAGAAACTTGAAATTTCTCTTCAAATTCTTTTACTAATTCAGAAAGTTCTAATACAGAAAGTCCTGAGATAAATTCTAATACATCTTCTTTAGTTATAGCCATGATATGACTCCTTATTTTTTTATAAAATTAAATTTTAAAAGCGATTACGCTTCAGTCTCTTTTTTTTGTCTTAATGCGTCAAGTCCGATTGTAAAGTTTCTGATTGGTGCAACCCAAGTAGCAGCAAGCATAGAAAGTAATTCTTCACGGCCAGGAAGTTTAGAGAATGCTTCAACTCTAGCAGCATCTGCAGCTTCACGATCTATGTATGCAGATTTAACTACAAACCTATCGCTTTTTTTAGCAAAATCAAATACTACTTTAGAAGTAGCAACAGAATCATCACCCCAAACAAGAACATTAGTGTCTTTCAACACAACACCAGTAAGATCAGCATTAGTAAGTGCTATCGTTGCTAAAGTGTTTTTAACAACCTGAACTTTAGCGTCTTTTGCACGTGCAAGATTTCTAAGTTCCTCTAATTGAGCAACACTCAAACCTTTGTAGTCACAAAAAACTACCGCTTGCGCAGCTTTAAATTCATTTGAAAGTACTTCAATAATCTCAGCTTTTTTAGTTTTTGTCATAAAAATATCTCCTTTCCAGACAACACTTCAAACAGGTAGAGGAAATTCCTCAATTAAGCAAAACACCCATTATCTTTAGTCCATAAAATGCAGTTACGAAGTAAAATAAGTAACTTTATTATGCCCTACGAATAGGGCATTAAAAATTATTTTAATTATCTTATATCTAGTAGTGCAACGATATCAAGTTTAAGAGCTGGACTCATTGTTAATGAAAGTGCAGCATTTTTAATGTAACGACCTTTTGCAGATGCTGGTTTATGCTTGTTAATGGCACCAATAAATGAAGTGAGGTTTTCTGCTATTTTATCTGCATCAAAACTTACCTTACCGATACCTGCATGGATATTACCTTTTTTGTCAACACGAAAAGTTACTTGTCCACCTTTTACATTTGCAACAGCTGTAGCAACATCTGGAGTAACAGTACCAGTTTTAGGGTTTGGCATCAAACCTTTTGGCCCTAAAATACGACCAATTTGTCCAACAAGACCCATACAGTCTGGTGCAGCAACAACTACATCAAAGTTGAAGATGCCATCTTTTATTTGTTGTACCAAATCATCAGTACCAACGATATCAGCACCAGCAGCCAATGCTTCATCAGCTTTAGCACCTTTAGCAAATACTGCAACACGAACAGTTTTACCTGTGCCATGTGGTAATACAACCGCACCACGAACCATTTGGTCAGCATGTCTTGGATCAACGTTTAGATTTAATGCTATCTCAACTGTCTCGTCAAATTTTGCACTTTTCAAATCTTTTACTACTGTAGCTGCTTCAGAAACAGAATACACTTTCGTGTTATCTATTTTTTCAACTAATTGTTTATATCTTTTGCTCATAATCAAATTCTCCTAAAATTCTTCCACATAGTTTTATATCATTGTGGTTTATGATATGTAAAAATTAATCTATTACTTCAATACCCATTGAACGTGCTTGACCAGCAATTGTATTTGCAGCCATTTCTTTATCATTTGTATTTAAATCTTGAATTTTCATCTCAACAACTTCCATTAATTGAGCACGAGTAATCTTCGCTATTTTATTTTTAAGAGGATTCTCGCTTCCTTTTTTAATTCCAGCTGCTCTCATTAAAAGCGCAGAAGCAGGTGGTTGTTTCGTGATGAATGAAAAACTTTTATCAGTATAAACTGTAATGATTGTTGGAACTTTAAATCCCATTTTATCTTTTGTTTTTTCATTAAATGCTTTCGTAAACTCCATGATGTTAACACCACGTTGTCCTAAAGCTGGTCCTACTGGAGGTGCTGGTGTTGCTGCACCAGCATTTATTTGAAGCTTGATGTAACTTGCAACTTTTTTCGCCATTGTTTTTCCTTTTTTAAATTTAAATAATTTTTTCTACTTGAGTATAAGAAATATCTACAGGTGTAGCTCTTCCAAATATCGACACATTAAGTTTTAGAGTACCGTGCTCTAAATCATACTCATCCACTGTTCCCGTAAAGTTTGCAAATGGTCCATCTATAATACGTACAGTTTCACCGCTATCAAAATATACTTTTGGTTTAGGTGCTGCACGATTATTGACACGATCAAGAATGACATTAATATCATGCTCACTTAATGGTGTCGGAGAGTTTGCCTCTCCAATAAAACCTGAAACTTTAGGTATTGATTGAATCATATGCTGAATCTTCGTAGTAAGATCTATTTTAGCAAATACATACCCAGAATATAAAGAGCGCTCAGTAACTTTTTTCTTGCCATCTTTTACTTCTATCACATCTTCTGTCGGAACTATAACTTCTAAAATTGAATCTTGTAATCCATACTCTTCTATCATATTAAGGATAGCTGACTTTACTACTCTATCACTACCGTACGTTTGGATTGAATACCATTGGTGCGCCATAACTTCTCCTTAACCTAAAATTGCAGATACAACTGATGACATAAATAAATCAACCAGTGCTAAAAACGCAGCTATAACAGAAACAACAATAAGAACAGCAATATACGCCTGCTTCACTTGTCCCTTTGTTGGGAAAATAACCTTAGCTAATTCTGTTTTTGCATTTCTGATATGTTTACTTAATTCCATGATTATATTCCCAATAACTACATTTATTATAAATAAAGCTTCTTAGCTGTATTTATAATAAATGATTGGCAGGCGTGGAGGGATTCGAACCCCCAACACCCGGATTTGGAATCCGGTGCTCTACCATTGGAGCTACACGCCTGCATATATATAAAAAGACTTTTGTCTTATTTAAAACTAAAAAGAACTATCAAAAGAGAGAAACTTAAAGTTTCATCTCTTTGTGTATAGTATGTTCACGACAAAATTTACAAAATTTTCTCACTGAAAATTTTTCAGTATGAGTTTTTTTGTTTCTTGAAGTGTGGTAGTTACGACGTGTACACTTTTCGCAACCTAAATGTATTGTTTCTCTCATGTTATTTGCCTTTTAAAGGATTAATGCATATTCGCAAGAAGCGAATTATGCAAGAATCTCAGCTACAACACCAGCACCAACAGTTCTTCCACCCTCACGGATAGCGAACTTAGTACCTTTTTCCATAGCGATTGGGTGAATTAAATCAACAGTGATACTTACGTTATCACCAGGCATAACCATTTCTGTACCTTCTGGTAAAGTAATAGCACCAGTTACGTCTGTTGTACGTACATAGAATTGTGGACGGTAGTTTGTGAAGAATGGAGTATGACGACCACCCTCATCTTTACTTAATACATAGATCTCAGCTGTAAACTTAGTGTGAGGAGTGATTGACTTTGGTTTACAAAGTACTTGACCGCGTTCAACACCATCTTTTGTAATACCACGAACAAGAATACCACAGTTATCGCCTGCAACACCCTCAGCCATTTCTTTACGGAACATTTCGATACCAGTTACAGTTGTAGTTTGAGTATCTCTAATACCAACGATTTCAATTGAATCACCGATTTTTACAGTACCACGTTCAATACGACCCGTTACAACTGTACCACGTCCAGAGATTGAGAAAACATCTTCAACTGGCATAAGGAAATCTCTATCAGTTTCACGAATTGGTTGAGGAATATATCTATCAACTTCAGCCATTAGCTTTTGGATTTTTGCAGACCAAACACCAAGTGTTCCAGTTTTAGCTTCTTCAAGAGCTTCTTTTGCAGAACCCGCTACGATTGGAGTATCGTCACCTGGGAAATCATACATATCCAAAAGTTCACGAATTTCCATTTCTACTAGTTCTAATAATTCTTCATCATCAACCATATCTTCTTTATTCATGAAAACAACGATGTATGGTACACCAACTTGTTTTGAAAGAAGAATGTGCTCACGTGTTTGTGGCATTGGACCATCTGCTGCAGAAACAACAAGAATAGCACCATCCATTTGAGCAGCACCAGTAATCATGTTTTTAACATAGTCCGCGTGACCTGGACAGTCAACGTGTGCATAGTGACGATTATCAGTTTCGTACTCAACATGTGAAGTAGCGATAGTAATACCACGCTCTCTTTCTTCAGGTGCGTTGTCGATTGCATCGTAATCCATCATTTTAGCACCATTTGTTACTGCAAGCACTGCAGTAATTGCTGCTGTTAAAGTTGTTTTACCGTGGTCAACGTGACCGATAGTACCGATATTACAGTGTGGCTTATTACGCTCAAACTTTTCTTTTGCCATTGTGTCCTCCGACTTAATTTGTGAATAGAAATGGAATTATACCCAAAAATTATTCAATTATTGCTTAATCAAAACAAAACATATGATTTTTATGTTCTGGAGCTCACGAGCGGATTTGAACCGCCGACCTCTTCCTTACCAAGGAAGTGCTCTACCCCTGAGCCACGAGAGCATAAAATTTGATATAAAAACAAGCAATAATTGCATAATTTTAGTATTAATATTAGTTTAAATGATTAGATTTCTATATAAATATCTCTATCGTACATAGTAGTATGAAGTAGGGTGAATTTGTACTTCAGCTTCCAGAGTTTCAATGGAGCGGGTGAAGGGACTCGAACCCTCGACCCTCAGCTTGGAAGGCTGACGCTCTAGCCAACTGAGCTACGCCCGCATATGCCATTGAATGGTGGTGAGAAGAGGAGTCGAACCTCTGAACCCGTAGGGAGCGGATTTACAGTCCGCCGTCGTTGGCCACTTGACTATCTCACCATTACATAATTATTATGTTTAATCTGGTCTAACACTGTTTCTAATATTCAAAATTCAATGGTGCCGACACGAGGATTCGAACCCCGGGCCTGCTGATTACAAATCAGCTGCTCTAGCCAACTGAGCTATGTCGGCATCGAATTTGAGCCAGAATTATAGTGCAATATATTTTCAATGTCAAGGCATTTAGTTAAAAATTTATAACTTCTTCATCTTTTAATACAAATATCTCGTATTTGCCCCTATTTTGCGCGATTTCTTCTGTTATTTTTTTTAATAAACTCGGTTTCATATGATTAACATAGAGCTTAATTTTATCTTTTTTTATCTTTTTCAGCTCTTCAAACAATATTTTTGATGTTAGGTGTTTACTCTCAAAAGCAAGCTTGTGCATATTTGATGTAAATGAGCACTCAATTACTGCTGCAGATATCGAATCATTTTCATTGATCTCTTTGATGATCTCTGTTAGAGAATATGTATCCGCTGATATGATGATACTGCTTTGATTTTTTGTATATACATATCCACAACTTGGAACCGTATGGTCAGTTGCAATTGCTTTTAAATATTCACCCTGTTTCAATGTGTAACTCTGCCCTAATATGATATTTGCATATGTTACACACATCTCATTTGAATTGTGAAGTTTAATTTTTGAAAAATCAGGCCAAATCACATCGTTTAAAAAATGTTTTTTGATTGCGTTTAGCGTAGCGCTGAGACCAAGTATATTGAGTGGCTTTTTTCTTTGAATATAGTAGTTATCCAATATATATGCTATATCGGAGATGTGATCGAGGTGTGAATGTGTAAGCCATATATTTTCTATTTCAGCGCACTCATCCTGTAATGTGTTGAGAAGATTGCCTGCGTCTATGACATGAGCAGCATTCAGATAAAATGAACTTGTTCCAAAGCCCTTTGCGTTGCTTCCGTATGCACCTAATATTTTTATTTTGTTTTTCATCTCTTCTACGCTTTATTTTTTATATACTTAACTTTATTGGTTAAGCTTGAGTATAATTTTCCTTGATTATATCATTATATAAGATGAAAAATAAAAGGTTAGTGTATGTTAAAAGTTCTATTTTCCCCATCTGAAGGGAAAAAAAGCGGCGGTACAGAACAAAAGAAAGAGTTACTCGGCTCAAACGCAGCAAGAGATGAAATCCTAAATCAATACAACGCAATCATCATGAGCACTGATGAGAAAGAGATACTCAAACTTTTCGGACTCAAAAATTTTGAAGATTGTAAGCCTTATATAGAAGAGCTCTTCTCCTCACCGCTCATGTGTGCCATAGAGCGTTACAGCGGAGTAGCGTATCAATATCTTGATTTTGCTTCACTTGATACTAATGCGCAAAAGTATCTCAAACAAAACACTATCATATTTTCAAACCTCTATGGGGCAATCCTTGGCTCAGATTCGATTGCAAACTATAAAGTGAAACAAACGAACGCCATTGGAACAATAGAGCCAGATAAATTTTATAGAGAAAGATTTTCCTACCAATTAGATTTATATCTTGCCAATAATGAAATTTTAGACCTTCGTGCTGGATATTATGATAAGTTTTATAAAATCAATACAAACTACACAACACTCAAGTTTTTAAAAGAGGGTAAAAGTGTAAGCCATTGGGCGAAGGCATACAGAGGTAAAGTTCTACGCGAACTTGCAAAACACAATATTAAATCTATGCAGGAGTTTATGGTTCTTGAGATAGAAGGGCTAAGCGTTGCAGAGATAAAAGTCATAAAAAATAAAACAGAAATTGTTTACA
>MIBW01000037.1:0-2339 GCA_001829625.1 Sulfurimonas sp. GWF2_37_8
AAAAAAGTATGGGTAATCTCTTTGCTGACTTTTAGATAACTTGCATCATTGATATTAAAAGGATAAATTAAAGTGAGAAAAGTTTGCATATTGTCTGTTTTTTCATAAACTTCAATACCTGTTTCTGCATTTTTGAGATAAATGACTTCAATACTGAGTGATAAAATATTTTCAGGATACATCCCATCATTTTGCATAATTGCCTTGTTATTGGAGATGTTTTTTGCATATTGCAAGAGCTCTTGCTGTTTTTCTTCATAAATAGATGTTTTGATAAAAAAATACAAAGCAGAAGAAAATAAAAGGATGAGTAACGCGGAAGAAAATATCAATTGGATTAAAAATCTATTTCGAATACTTCTTGGTGAAAACATAAACGCAGCCTTTGTTTGAAGTAAAGGATTATAGCATTTTTTCTTATTGATTTTTACCTTGCCAAAAGCAAAGCTTTAGTGCCTAAACAGCTAGGATAGTGAGAAGGAATGAGTTCCTTCTCGCAGATAAATACTTAGTTCATCTCTTTAGGAAAACAAAAACGGTATCCACGACGACGTACAGTTTCAATCGTAGTAATACCTAATGGTTTATCCATTTTTTGTCTGATTTGATTGATTGCAACTTCAATTACATTTGGAGTTACAAGTTCAGGTTCTTCCCAAATCGCGTCAAGAAGTTGTTCTTTAGATACGATTTGGTCGCGGTGGCGAGCCAGGTGTGTTAATACTTCAAAAGGTTTCCCTTTAAGTTCAATTTCTTGTTCTTTGTAAGTGATTTTTTCTTCTTCAGGGTTGATGATAAGATCTTCAATCTCGATGATGTTACTGCCACCAAAACGTAAACGCGCTTCAATACGAGCGATAAGAACATCAAAATCAAATGGTTTTCTAATATAGTCATCCGCACCACTTCTGAGTGCTTCGATTTCACTTTCATTGTCATCTCTAGCAGAGAGAACAACAACAACAGTTTTTGGAGTTTTAGTTTTGATATCACTGATGATATCTACAGAATTTCCATCTGGAAGCATCCAATCCATAAGCACTAAGTCATAGTTACGAATATCTAAATAATATTCTCCGTCTTTGAGTGTTTCAACTACATCACTTTGGTAGCCAAACTCTTTAAGTCCTTCAGCTAGCATTTTGTTTAATGTTACTTCATCTTCTATAATTAGAATGCGCATTAATTGTTTCCTATTTGTGAATATTTTGGCGAAATGATACCACAGTTTTAGATTACTTTAAAGTTTTTTTCAATTTTCTTTAAAAAAAAATGAAGTTTTTCTTAAGAATTGAAATGATAAATGTTACTTAGACTAACCTTTGCATCGGGTAAAATAGAGGGTTTGGTTATTTTTAAGGAAAGGGTGTTGATAAGTGAAAATTTTTCTTTAAGTTTAGTGCTCAGAGAACCCAAAGCATCTTCAAGAAGTAAAAACTTACTTTGTATCGTATGATTTTTGATAAATAAGACAACATCAGCATAATTGATAAACTCATCTTTATACTCATAATCAATAGTGAGATTTACAATAATATCTTGCTTTTTTTTTCTTTCAAAATCTAAAATTCCAATAATAGATTGAAATTTTAAATCTTCAATATGAATCCTCATTTAGATAACTCTTTTTTCTTCACCTTTAAGTACGCGAATAATATTTGGTATATGTTTGTAATAGAGAATAAATACAAGAAACACAACCGGTGCATGAGGCATATCTGGATGGATGAAAAAACTAGATATCAAAAGTGCCGCTACTCCGCTAAGAGAAGAGACCGAAGAGATACGCACAGTTTTTGCCATTATGATCCAAACTACTAAAGCGATAATTGTTTCAAGAGGTATCATAAACATCATCACACCCATACCCGTTGCGATACCTTTACCTCCTTCAAGACCAAGGTATGGTGAAAAACAGTGACCTATAACTGCAAGAATAGATATTCCCCAAAGTGTTGCTTCACTCATACCCATAAAATAAGCGATTATAAGTAATAATATACCTTTGAGAGCATCAAGTGCCAAAGTTGCAGCGCCAAGTTTTTTTGCAAGTACAGGGTTGCTCTCTTTGACTACTCGTAACACATTTGTCGCGCCGATACTTCCACTTCCACTTGCTTTAACATCTACACCAGCAAATTTTTTTGCCAGTAAAAGTCCAAAAGGAATACCCCCAATAAGGTATGCTGCGATAAAAAACTGTACGTTCGTGTTAAATAAAAATTCCATAATTTTCCCACCTCGATTTATTGCGACATTCTACACTTTGTATATTTATAAGCGTATAAATTTTTTCGATATAATTGCAGGACTATTGAAAGAGGATATTTTTTTGCAAT
>MIBW01000037.1:2381-7251 GCA_001829625.1 Sulfurimonas sp. GWF2_37_8
GAAGTTTTTGAGATGGCGGATATTACAGGTGATTCACTAGAATTGGCCATGCGTACACGTGATGATGATGCAGAATTTGTGGTTTTTTGTGGCGTTGGTTTTATGGGACAAAGTGTCAAAGTCCTTTCTCCTCAAAAACGTGTGGTTATGCCAAAGATAGCTTGTTGTGCAATGGCACGGATGATAGATTCACTCTATTTTGATGATTCGGTTAAGTATCTTGAATCAAACGGTATCTGCAAAGAAAATATTTTGCCTATAACTTACATCAACTCAAACGCAGATGTCAAAGCTAAAGTAGGTGAGATGGGCGGCATGGTTTGTACAAGTTCCAACGCAAAACATATCATTACTACGGCGCTGAGTGAAGGTAAAAAAATACTTTTTGTTCCAGATAGATGTTTGGGGCAAAATATAGCAAATCAGATGGGTTTGAACTCTATGGTTATAGGTCATGACGGTGATCCAAAAGAGGCAGATATTATCTGTTATGACGGTTTTTGTTCGGTGCATCAGCTTTTTAGTGTTGATGACATTGCGTTTTACCGCAAAAAATATCCTGGTATTCTTATTGCAACGCATCCTGAATGTGATCCCGCTATTTGTGATGCTTCTGACTTTGTAGGTTCGACTTCTCAACTTATCAAATATATCAAAGAGTTGCCACAAGAGCAAAAAGTTGCAGTCGGAACAGAGTTTAATATGGTAAACCGTTTGCGTCCTAAAAATACGTATATACTCTCTTCTACAAAACCGGAATGTCCAACAATGAATGAAACAACCTTAGAAGATCTCTACCTCACACTCAAAGCAATCGATGAAGGTACGCCGATAAATGAAATCGGTGTCGATGAAAAAACGCAAAAATGGGCAAAAATTGCTTTAGAGCGAATGTTGGCACTATGATAGAGACCTTTGTAAAAGCAACTTTAGCTGAAGATGTCGGTCGTGGAGATTTATATGCTTTAGTAGAGCCGAGTATCGATGCGAGTGCGAAGATTATCGCCAAAAGTGATGGCGTTTTGGCAGGTCGCAAATATATTGATGTTTTGGCAAAAATGGAAAATTTTGAGATTGTGTGGGGAAAACATGATGGAGAAACTTTTTTGAAGGGTGAGATTTTAGCTATTGTTCGGGCAGACTCACATACTCTTTTACGTATTGAAAGAACTTTGTTAAATATGTTGCTTCATGCAAGTTCTATCGCGACTTTGACACACAAATATGTTGCTATTATAAAGCCCTACGGTGTCAAACTTTTGGATACGAGAAAAACACGACCTCTGCTTCGTGTTTTTGAAAAATATGCAACTCGTTGCGGTGGTGCCGTCAATCATAGAATGGGTCTAGATGATAGTTTGATGATAAAAGACACCCATCTCAAAACGATAAAAGATTTGCCTTTTTATATCAAAAAAGCAAGAACCCAGATACCTTTTACAGCAAAAATAGAGATTGAAGCGGAAACATTTACTATCGCAAAAGAGGCGATGCGAGCAGGTGCAGATATCGTCATGTGTGACAATATGTCTCCCGTTAATGTAGCAGAAGTCGTTGCGTTTAGAAATGAAAACTTCAAACATATACTCCTTGAAGCAAGCGGAAATATCTCTTTAGAGACTATAGAATCATATGCAAAAAGCGGAGTTGATGCAATAAGCAGCGGCTCACTTATCCATCAAGCAAATTGGATAGACCTCTCAATGAAGGTCGATTGATATTTTTTGCCAAGATTTTAGTGGGTTCTTCAGGAGAGATGTATGGCAGATGATTTAGAAAAAACAGAAGAACCCACTGACAAAAAGATAGAAGATGCCAGGAAGGAGGGAAATGTTCCCAAATCTCAGGATGCTTCAGGAGTTGTTACTCTTTTTGTAGCTATTTTAGGGCTTTTGATGCTTTTTCCTTTTATGGCAGAACATATGATTATCCTTTTTCATTACTATTTTTCTCTTATCGGTATGCATCTTGATAAGATTTCTATGCTTGATATTGCTATTGTGACGATACGCGAGTTTTTACTTATTGTTATACCCCTTTCCATTGCGGTGGCTGTTGCTGGTGTTATTGCAGCATTAGCGCAATTTGGGTTTTTATTTACCACCAAAGCTATCATGCCGGATTTTAAAAAGATTGATCCTATTAAAGGAACAAAAAATCTTTTCTCTTTAAAAAAATTGATTGAAGGGATGAAAATCACTTTTAAATCATTTACTACTTTGGGTGTTGGGTTTGTTTTTTTCTTTTATTTTATACTAGAACTCCCGACTGTAGCACTTTTTAGCCTTGCCGATCAGATGGAGTGGCTCAAAGATAAAAGTATCATAATTGCATTTGTAATGCTTCTTATTATTTTTGTTTTTGCTATCATCGATGTCGTTATTGTCCGAAAGCAATACTTTGATGGGCTCAAAATGAGTAAACAAGAGATAAAAGATGAGATGAAAAATATGGAGGGAGATCCTCTAGTAAAATCAAAAATCCGTCAAATTCAGATGCAGGCTTCTCGAAAAAGAATGATGGCGCAGGTTCCTACCGCAGATGTCGTCATTACAAACCCGACGCATTATGCAGTTGCTATAAAGTATGACGAAGAGAAGTTCAGAGCACCCGTTGTAGTTGCAAAGGGCGTGGATAATATTGCCACACAAATCAAAAAGATAGCAAGAGAAAACAATGTACATATTGTTCAAAATCCGCCTTTAGCGCGTAGTTTGTATGCGGAAGTAGATTTGGATAAGGCGATTCCTCAGACACTTTTTGCCGCAGTCGCGGAAGTTTTAGCTTATGTTTATAAGATGAATAGAAAATAAAAAAAACTGTATAATCCCGCCTCATGAATGAGATTTTTCAAAATATTCAAAACGCCAAACATATTGAAATTATTGTGCAAGCTGATTTTATGGGGTCTGCGAGCGCACTTTATACTTATATACTTACATTGCACAAAAAAGTTTCGATGGTTTATAGGGCTGAAAATATTGATAAAAAATTCTCGTTTTTACCATGGTTTGAAAAGATAAAAAGCTCTGATATCCCTTCGGCTGATTTAAGTATTATATGTGATTTTAGTGCAAAGAGTTTGTATGAAGTGTTTCAAATAAATGCAATAAAACTCAATAAAAAAATGGCAACAGCACTTTATGGAGCCCTTATTTACGAAACGCAGGGGTTTAAAAAAGGTGTTGATGGCACAACTTTTGCTATGGCTGAAGTATTGATTGCGTGTGGTGCTGCACATACTTTATGTGTAGATGCAATACTTCAAAATACCTCATTGGCTTTTTTGAGATTACAATCCATTATGTTTAGAAATATGTTTTTGCAAAATTGTGCAAAAGCGGCCGTTTTTACCATTTGTGAAGAAGAGCTTAAAGCAACTGGAGCAAATATGGAAGATGCATACAAAATAATGCAAGAAGCATTTAAATTAGAATATGTAGAGATGGTTGTACTTTTGGATAGCGACCATGAATATGAAATAATAAAAGTAAAATATAAGGAAAAGTAGTTTGAGAAGTAGTAATAAATCTTCGTTTGGTATATTGGTGTTATTAGCTTTAATTGTTGGTGGTGTAATTTACATCTTTAATTCGGCAATGTTTGAGAGAGATGTTCCAGCGATAAAAATGGCAAATAACGGATATTGGAATCTTAAAGATCCTCTTAAAATAGAGATTACAGATGCCAGTGGTGTAAAAGCATATAAAGTTATTTTAAAAACGGCTACTGAAGAGAGTATTCTTTTTTACGAGCAGGTTATAGAGCCAAAAACAAGTGTTATGCTTGAGGTTAAGCCTCCAAGAAGTGCTTATGCGATGAAAGAAAATAAAGTTACTATAAGAACTGAAGCACTTGATGCGAGCAAATGGAATTTTCTCAAAGGTAATAGTATAACAATAGAGACGACTT
The DNA here is from genome assembly GCA_001829625.1 of Sulfurimonas sp. GWF2_37_8. GTDB lineage: Bacteria > Campylobacterota > Campylobacteria > Campylobacterales > Sulfurimonadaceae > Sulfurimonas. The sequence continues at coordinate 6,294 of MIBW01000037.1, forward strand.
TAGAAATTGACAAGAAAAAACCACAGGTAAGTGTTTTAAGTAACTCTTATAAAATTACAAAAGGCGGTTCTGCTTTAGTTGTTTTTAAAACGGAAGATGAAAATCTCAAAGAGTTATATATCCTTTCAAATTTTAACAAAAAATTTAAAGTACAACCATTTTACAAAGAGGGATATTATATCGGACTTGTTGCGTGGCCTGTGGGTGAAACAGACTTTAAAGCGGATGTTGTAGCAGAAGACAAAGCAGGAAATTTTATAAAAACATATATTCCTCTTTACCTTAAAGATGCAGAGTATAAAGTGTCAAATATTGCACTCACAGATGGTTTTCTTAAAGGAAAAATCGCAGAACTTGCGGATGAATTTGAAGAAACGCAGGGTATAACAGACTCTATTGAGCAGTTTAAACTTATCAATGAAACAGTAAGAGCAAAAAATGAAAAACTTATTCATAGTATCACATCTATTGTTCCGACAGATATGATTAGTGATTTTAAAATAAGTAAAATGTATCCACTAAGAAATGGACAGGTTGTAGCGACTTTTGGTGATCATAGGGTCTATTCATACAATGAAAAACACGTAAGTGATTCTGACCATATGGGTCTGGATCTTGCGAGCAACTCTATGGCAGATATTACACCACAAAATGATGGTGATGTTGTTTTTTCAGATTATAATGGTCTTTATGGAAATATGCCAATAGTACATCACGGACTTGGTCTTTATACACTTTATGGACACTGTTCAAGCACTAAAGTAAACAGTGGTGAAAAGTTTTATGCACAATCAGTTATTGCCAATACGGGTAAAAGTGGTTATGCTATGGGCGATCATTTACACTTTGGTGTTTTAGTTCAGGGTATAGAAGTCAGGCCTGTTGAGTGGATGGATAGTACTTGGATACAATTAAATATCACGGATGTTATAGAAAGTGCTAAAAAAATGATAGATCA
>MIBW01000037.1:7305-11643 GCA_001829625.1 Sulfurimonas sp. GWF2_37_8
GGAATAGGTCTTCATAAAGGCTCACCTGTGAAATTGAGACTTGAACCTTTGGAATCTAATTCGGGTATTGTTTTTTATCGTAGTGATGTTGATGTATCCATACCTTTGAAGCCTGAAAATGTCGTAGATACACGTATGGCTACAGTTATAGGAAAAGATGGTTATGTTATCTCTACGATTGAACATCTTCTCTCAGCCGTTTATGCGTATGGCATCGATAACTTACGTGTTGTTGTGAGTGCCGATGAAGTACCTGTTATGGATGGTAGCAGTGCGAGTTACTGTATGCTACTTGATGAGGCCGGCATAGCGCAGCAAGATGTTGCAAAAAAAATCATGCGTATTACAAAGGAGATAGAAGTTATTGAAGGTGAGAAATATGTGAAGCTTTCTCCATCACCAAATCTTACTTATAATTTTACTATCAAATTTCCTCATCCAGTGATTCAAAAACAAGAATACGTTCTTGCGTTTACAAAAGAAAACTACAAAAATGAGATAGCCAGAGCGAGAACTTTCGGATTTTTACATGAAGTGCAATACTTGCGTTCAAAAGGTTTAGCGCTTGGCGGTTCATTGGAAAACGCGATCGTACTTGATGAGAAGAAGATTTTAAACCCTGAAGGACTGCGTTTTAGTGATGAGTTTGTACGACATAAAATTCTTGATGCTATCGGCGATATGTCGCTCATCGGGATGAATTTTGTCGGCAACTATGAAGCAATGGCAGGTAGTCATGATCTCAATCATAAACTTACACTTGAACTCCTAAAAAATCCAGAAAATTACGAAGTTGTTGAATTGGTTGGAGAAAAAACAAAAGAACTTGAAAAAGCTTATGCCTAAGCAAGTGGATGTACTTCTTATAGCACTTTCCTCGCCTATTCTTGTGGGTGTGTATGCAAATAATCAGCTTATCGAAACAATAGAAACACACGAAAAAAGTTCAGATATTTTACCACTCCTATTTGATAAACTATTTAAAAAATATACGGTAGAAAAACTCTTTTATGCGAATGGTCCTGGGAGTTTTATGGCGATAAAAGTGGCCTATATATTTTTAAAATCTATGAGTATATTAAAAAAAATACCACTTTATGCAACAGATGCATTTTTTTTCAATAAAAATCATCCCATAAAAGCGATTGGAAAGCTATACTTCGTTAAAATTTCGTCAGAAATAAAAACTCAAAAATTAGAACAAGCACCAGAAGTCTCTTTTTCACTTCCAGATATGCTTGAGTATAGTGAGTTTAGCACAAACGCAACGCCACTTTATATGATAGGTGCCGTTGGATAGGAATAGAATTGACAATAAGCGTACCAGCTACTAGCGCAAACCTTGGACCAGGTTTTGACTCATTGGGTCTTGCAGTTGATCTTCGTAATGTGGTTGAATTTCACCCATCGAAATTTTTTAGCGTAAGCATCAAAGGTGAGGGTGAAAATAACCCTAGATTAAAAGGAAATAACCTTTTTATTAGTATTTTCAACGAACATTACAACCGTTTGACTCAGAAAAAACAAAACTTTAAATTTACTTTTTTCAATCAAATTCCTATGTCTCGTGGACTTGGGAGTTCTTCAGCAGTTATCGTGAGCGCAATAGCAAGTGCCTATGAAGCGGCGGGAATACGTGTCTCAAAACGCAGAATACTTAACCATGCACTTGTTTATGAATCACATCCTGATAATATAACGCCTGCAGTTATGGGTGGATTTAATGCTGCTACGGTTGAAAAAAATAAAGTGTTTTCTCAAAGAAAACATCTTCCTGATTATCTCAAAGCAGTTGTTGTGATTCCCAATAAGCAGATGAACACATCTAAAACAAGAACTTTACTTCCAAAATCATACTCAAAAGAAAATGCAGTTTATAATCTTTCGCATACCGCACTTACCGTTGCTGCGTTTTTTAATGAAGATTGGGAAATGTTGAAGTTATCAACGCAGGATAGATTTCATCAAAAAGCAAGGATGAAAACTTTGCCGGAACTATTTAATGTACAAAAAATGGCTTATGAAAGTGGCGCACTTATGAGTACACTCTCAGGAAGTGGCTCAACTTTTTTCTCATTGGCTTATGATGATGATTCTGCAATGCTCGCAAATAAATTTAAGCAAAAATTTCCTGAATTTGGTGTGAAAATTTTAGACTTTGATAACGAAGGATTGATAATAGAGAAGTAAGCTCTATTAAATAAAGTAACTTTTGGATATAATGGCACAAATTTTTAAACAACCTACTAGAATGTGTATCTCATGTAGAGAAAGAGACACACAGAATAATCTCTATAGGCTTCAATGCATAGATGGCTCTGTCGAAACATTTACTGGTGCTGGCAGAAGTTTTTATCTATGCAAAAAATGTTTTTGCCAAGAAAAAAAAGTTCATAAAGTGCTCATGCGACAATGCAAAAGCAACGATAAAGATAAACTTATGAATAAACTAAAGGAGATCGTCACTGATGATAGAAAAAGTTAGAGTACACGAAATTGCAAAAGAGCTAGGTATAGCCTCTAAAGACGTTCTGGATAAAGCTAAAAAAATGGGTCTTGAAGTAAAATCAGCACAAAGTGTTGTGACTATGGAAGAAGCAGAAGGATTAGCAAACTATATCATGAATGGAGAACCTGCAGCAGCTCCAGTTACAGAACCGAAAGTAGCAAAAAAAATTAATAGTGATACTCCAAAATTAGAAACTCCTACTGTAGATGTTCTAACAGATGTAATTACCATCAATAAATCAGAAGAAGCAGTAATTGGAAATAAAGAGACAATAACTTTAGAAACTACAGAAGAAACGAAAAAAGATACTCTGAAAATAATTGAACCTGTTGCGTCTAAAATCAAAAAATCAGGTCTCAAAATCGTTAAGAAAAAAGTAGTTGTTCCAGAAGTTAAAGAGAGCTTTCAGAAAGTTGAAAAACAGACCCCTAGCGTTTCTTCATATGGAAAAATTTCTGCTGAAGTTTTAGAAGAGCTTGCACAAAAGAAAAAAGCAAAACAACAATCAGGCGTTGCACCAACAAGAAAACAAGATCAAGGTATCAAAATAGATATTTTTGGCGGCTCTATGGCTGAGCTTTCAATGGATATGGATGATCAGGTTGTCCTTTTGGATTTGAACGAAACGCAAAGAGCACCGCTTGAGCCTGAAGAGGTGAGAAAACCAAGAGCACCAAAACCAGCAGGTAGAAATGCAAATAAAAAACAATCTTCAAAAGGTAGAAATGTTTCTCGTGATAAGAGAAAAAAATATATCAAAGACAAAGCTACAGATGAAGTTGTAACACACGTTGAAATTCCTGAAGATCTTCGTGTATATGAGTTCGCAGAAAAACTCAATAAGCCAATGTCTGAAATCATAAAAGTTCTTTTTGATCTTGGTCTAATGATGACAAAAAATGACTTCCTAGGTGCCGATGAAATCGAAATTCTTTCTGAAGAGTTCGGTGTAGAAGTAACTATCGTTGATCCTAAAGACGAGTTCAATTATGAAGAGGATTTGAGTGAAGAAGTAGGCTCAAATGCGACGGAAAGACCTCCTGTAATAACTATCATGGGGCACGTTGACCATGGTAAAACTTCACTTCTTGATGCTATCAGAAGTGCAAAAGTAACACAAGGCGAAGCGGGTGGTATCACACAACATATTGGAGCATATACGGTAGAACAACATGGTAAAGCGATTACATTCCTCGATACTCCCGGTCACGCTGCGTTTAGCTCAATGCGTCAACGCGGAACAAATGTAACAGATATTATTGTTATCGTTGTTGCTGCTGATGATGGTGTAAAACCTCAAACACTTGAAGTTATTAAACTTGCGAAAGAATCGGGTGCTCCAGTGATCGTTGCACTCAATAAAATGGATAAAGAGACCGCTAACCCAGATATGGTTAAGGGTCAAATGGCAGAGCAAGGTCTTAATCCTATTGAGTGGGGCGGAGATATCGAATTTGTCCCTGTATCTGCAAAAACGGGTAAAGGTATCGATGATTTACTTGAAAACATCCTCATCACTGCGGATATGCTTGAGCTTCGTGCAGATAAAGATGCGCTTGCAAAAGCGGCAGTTGTTGAATCTTCACTTGAAAAAGGCCGCGGTCCAGTTGCTACTGTCATTGTACAAAACGGAACTCTTAGAGTAGGAGACTACGTTGTATGTGGAAGTTCTTACGGTCGCGTTAAAGCGATGATAGATGATAAGAAAAACATGATTAAGTTCCTTGAGCCAAGTCATACGGCTGTTGTTGTGGGCTTAAATGAAGTACCATCTTCAGGTGAAATTATGATGGCGATGGAAAATGAAAAAGAAGCAAGAGAGTATGCGA
>MIBW01000037.1:11730-11963 GCA_001829625.1 Sulfurimonas sp. GWF2_37_8
GAAGACTCAAATCTCTTAAAGTAGTTCTTAAAACTGATGTTCACGGCTCACTTGAGGCAATCCGTTCATCTCTTAGTGAACTTAGAAATGAAGAGGTTAAAATCGATGTTATCTCTTCAGGTGTCGGTGGCATCACTGAAAATGATGTTGAACTTGTAAATGGTAGTGAAAATTGTGTTCTTTTGGGCTTCAATGTACGTCCTACTGGCTCAGTGAAAGCACTTGCCAAACAA
>MIBW01000038.1:0-10303 GCA_001829625.1 Sulfurimonas sp. GWF2_37_8
ACACGAGTAAGTAAAGAAGGTGATGTGTTTAAAATACATAGAAACGACGGTAAAGTCGATGAAGCGCATAGTGTTATCATCGGGACAGGATCTCGTCCTCGCCGTGCAGGTTTTGCTGGTGAAGAGGAGTTTTTTGGACGTGGTGTAAGCACTTGTGCAACTTGTGACGGTTTTTTTTATAAAAACAAAGAAGTCGCGGTTATAGGTGGTGGTGATACAGCGCTTGAAGAAGCGCTTTACCTTGCAAAAATCTGTGCAAAAGTTTATCTAATCCACAGACGTGATACTTTCCGCTCAGCTCCAAATACAGTCGAGAGGGTCAAGCGCACTGCAAACATCGAATTAGTACTAAACGCAGTACCAGAAGAAGTGTATGGTGATAAGATGGGCGTAAACGGACTCAAAGTAAAAAATAAAGATGGTGTAATTCGTGATATCGCAGTTCCAGGTGTTTTTACATTTGTAGGCAATGATGTCAATAACCAAACGCTTATCCAAGAAGATGGCACATTTTTATGTGAGATGAACTCTGCGGGTGAAGTTATCGTAGATATCAATATGAAAACATCAGTTCCAGGACTTTTTGCAACAGGTGATATGCGTATCGCCGCTCCAAAACAAGTTGTCAGTGCCGCAGGTGATGGTGCCGTCGCTGCACTTCAGACCATCTCTTATGTTGATGAGCTTTTAAACCACTAAATTTAATTCTCTCAAGCTTTAAGCTTGAGAAACTCCGTTAATCAAAACGCAACAAAATATTTGTTATCATTCTTACCAAAATTAAAAAAACTATTATTAGTAAGAGGAAAATCAGATGATAAAAATCGGTGTTTTTGGAGCAAGTGGAAGAGTTGGAAAGTTACTTTTAGAAGATATCAAAACAACTCCTAACATGAGCGTAAGTACGGTATATGTCAGAAATGAATTGGATTTTTCAATAGACCCTTCTATCTTGGTTACCGCGGATATGAAATCGTTTTTAAGTGCTTGTGATGTGGTTATAGATTTTTCACTTCCTGAGGCGTGTGAAACTCTACTAGAACAGGCTATAAAAACTCCTAAACCTTTAGTTATCGGGACAACGGGATTGAGCACACACCAGCTTAACCTTCTCAAAAACGCAAGTGAACTTATGCCAATACTCTATGCTACAAATATGTCTTTGGGTATAGCACTTCTTAACAAACTTGTTTATCAAGCTTCTGCAGCATTAGAAGATTTTGATATTGAGATAGTCGAAATGCACCATAAACACAAAAAAGACGCACCAAGTGGTACAGCTTTGACACTTAGTGAATCTGCTGCACGCGGGCGCGAACTCGATATCGAAAAAGTACGCATAAGCGGGCGCGATGGCAATATCGGTGCAAGAAGTAAAGATGAGATTGCGGTTATGGCACTTCGTGGTGGAGATATAGTCGGACGCCATACTGTAGGTTTTTATAACGATGGTGAGTTTATCGAACTAAACCACACAGCCACTTCAAGAAATACATTTTCAAAAGGTGCTATCCATGCAGCGAAGTGGCTTGCAGATAAAAAACCTGGGCTTTATCCTATCGCAGATTGTTTAAAACTCTAGATCTTCTTTGCATCCTCTGCCAGCTTCGCCCAAGGTGAAGTCGGATCTGCATCTATAGCCTCTTGGTAGGCTTTTTTTGCTTCGTCATTTCTCCACAACTTATCCAATAAAGTTCCAAGAATATATTTTTGTCGTGCACGTTTAAGTGAGTTTAGCTCTATGCTATCGAGTGATTGTATCACATCCAATGCCTTATTAAAATCTTCCTTATTGACATAAGCCTGATAAAGTGTGAACTCCACAAAAGGACTTTGTGCGAAAGATTTGGATTCTTTTTGTATCTTCATCACTTCAGAGCCATAAGTGATGACAAGATTGTCATCTTTGAGCGTAGTAGCGATAGTCATAACAGCTACATATCTGTCTATATCTTTGTAGCTATCTCCAAAAATCTTTTGTATTTCTAGGACAGAAGATATCATCTTTTCTTTGTTTTCTACTCTTTGGTATGTATCGAAGAGATATCTATAAACATCTTTATATTCATCACCAGGTGCATCTTTAATAAGTGCTATGAGATCTTTCGAAGCTTCTATGAGCTCACTGTAGTTCCCTGTTGCAAAATCAACTTTGATATATCTATAGAGCCATTTTTTTCTTTGTTCTAAATCTTTAGATTTAAGATTTTTCTCTGCTATGCGTTTAGAGAGTATAAAATCTCCACCCATCATTGCACAATCATAGATACCTTCATCCCATTCATTTGAGAGAGAAATATTATAATCCTTGGACATATTGAGAACTTTATAACACTCTTTTTGTTTGAGCGATTGTTTCATAACCCCAATAGCCGCCTCTTTAACAATCTCATCTAAATCTGTATAATGCTCCGTAGAGAGTCCTAAAAGAGAATCTTTAAATCCAAGGACATCACTGTACATCTCATTTTCTAAAAGCAATTTTGCTTTTTCATAAATAGCTCTATCACCTATAGAGTCATTTGGATATTCGCTGATAAGCTCATCATAATGACTGAGTCTCTGGCTTACATTACTCTCTGTTGTCTCAAAGAAAAGAGAATCTTTAGCTACTTTAACGGCATCTTCATATGTTCCATACTGGTATAGGGCAATATATTTATTTAAACTCTCTAAAGCTTCAAGTTTGTTTGGTGTTTTTGAGAGCCATATACCACTCTCTTTTAAAAGTCGCTCATATTCATCGTGACTTTTATCTGTTGCATTTATCAGTGAATTTGCAATAGCTGCTGCTGTAATATAGTCTTCACTTTCTGCATAAGCATACATAAACTCCATAGAAGTTTTCATATCCTTCATAAAAAAATCTGGTTTGGCTTTGACTATTTTCATAAGATATTCGGCAGCTTTTGGAAGATCTGAGCTTCCTATATAATATTGTGCAATTTTATATGCTGCAGTTGCAGCAAGCTCGATATTATCCGTTTCACTCAGTGCTTTTAAATAAAATGTAAGTGCCTTTGATGCCGCTCCTGAAGACTCAAGCATCTCACCAAAATAGATATAACCCCATTTTGCATACATAGACTCTTCATGCTCTGTAAAAAGTCTATCAAAGAAATATTCTGCATCTGTGTTGAGCCCTATTTTTGAGTAAGCTTTGGCACTTAGAGAAAGAACTTCAGGGACATTTTCATCAGAAGAATACTCTCGCAAATAGACCTTAGAATTTTCTATCACATTATCATTATCATCTAATTTTGAAAAGACTCTAATCTTGTAAAAAAGCAATTCTGGATTAAATAAAGAGTGTGGATATTCCCTCATAACCTCATCAATAAGCTCAAGACATACATCATATTTCTCTTCTGTATAGAGTTTTTTGATCTTCAGATAGTCTGAAACATCTTGCACTTTTTTGATATGAACTGGATTGCCTTTGATGTCCAATCCTCCAACATATGGAAGTTTGTCATGAGACATCACAAATGGAAAATTGATTCCTGTATCCCTATTTTGAGTATTTTTTATATAAGGGAGTTTATCAATATATCCAACAACCATCCACTGTTTGGAAAGTTCTGCGTTTGGTTCATAAACTGTATCTTCACTAGCAAGATTGAAGAGCAGTGGATAAAGTTTCATTTTATGATAAGGAGTAATAGTGAGAAAAAACATATCATTTTTACTACTGCTTTGCACTTTAAAAAAATCATTTTCTATATTATTGAGTTTACTTGATGGTTTTTTAGCAAATGCACAGATAATTTTTGTTACTTCTTCAAATTCATTTTTTTCTTCTTTACATAAAAAGTGGGAAGTATCACGCAGATGAAGTGTAGAGTATTTTTCAAAGTTCTCTTTTGCACCATTTAGCGAAAGCTCAAGGGCAAAAAGAGACGAAGTAAAAGAGAAGCTAAATCCTAAGAGTAAGAGTATCCATTTATACAAATTCTCTTCCCCTACAGATGGTTTATCAATTAGTACCCGCTATTGTAAACAAATGAAGTTACAAACTCCAAGAGAGGGTTTATAGCAAGGAAAGCAAAAATAGTTCCTATAGCAGCGATTCCTATAATAGTACGAAGTGGTTTTGTTGCGTTTGCAACATACATATGTCCGTTATTTCCAACAATAGGCTCTTTCATAAACATATATACTATAAGTTTTACATAGTAATACCCTGCGATGGCCGAGTTTAACGCCATGATAAGTGCAAGAACCGTGTAACCGCTTGTTACAGCTGAACTGATGAGATAGAGTTTACCCCAGAAAAGTGCAAATGGTGGAATACCCGCAAGACTTAACATAAAAAGTCCCATGATTGTAGCAGCTATAGGCGCTGTTTTGATCATGCCGGCAAATTTATCATAACTATGATCTGAACTTTGGTATGCTGGAAGATGTTTCTGACGAGAAATCCAAAGCATAGAAAACGAACCTAAGTTTGTAAAACTAAATAAAATCCAATATAAAAAGAGTGCTGAGTTTGATTGTGTCGTACCTATAAGAATAGCGGCCATTACAAAACCTGCATGTGATACGGAACTATATGCAAGCATACGTTTTACATCGGTCTGTACAAGTGCCCAAATATTTGCAGCCGTCATTGTAACGATAACAAAGATATAAAGAACAATCTCTAGCCACACAACACCACTATGGATAAGGAACTCAAAGAGTCTCATAGCCACTACAAACGCAGCTATCTTTGGAACTATAGACATATATCCTGCCATCGCTGCACTTGAGCCTTCATAAACATCTGGTGCCCAAGTATGAAAAGGCACAAGTGAAAGTTTAAATGCAAACGCGGCAAGCATAAACACAACACCGATAAGTACATATGCCAAATCAGCGTAAGCGTTTGCCGCAAGAACAGCTGCTATCTTACTGATTTCTACTGAACCTGTAAGCGCATAAAAAACCATTGCACCAAAACTATAAAAACCTGCTGCAAGTGCACCCATTGTGAAATACTTTACAGCCGCTTCAAATGATTTATCACGGTTGTGCATTGCTATAAGTGTATAGAGAGCCAAAGATGAAGTTTCAAGTCCTACAAACACAAGAATAAGGTTATCTGTAGCAACCATAAACTGGAATCCGCCTATCATAAATAAGAAAAGTGCGAAAAACTCAGGATATGAAAACTCATGAAAACGCTTATGAGAAAGTGCTAAAGGTATAAAAAGTATAGAAGCACCGACAATAATAAACTGTGACAAAATAGCAAGTCCGTCAATGAGCATCACATCAAATACACCCATAAGCGTACCATCTTTCATAAAGATACTTGAGGCATCTACAATTGTAAAGAAATCCATAATAAGGAAAAGTAAACTAAGCACTACATACAAACTTTTATCAAGTCCGCCTTTTAGCATATCAATGACTAAAATTACCAATGCACCAATAATTGGAATAAGCATCGGTGCTAAAGTCATCAAGTTTAATGACTCTAAAGAAACATTTACTGGCGCTAACATTAGTTTGCCTCCTCTTTTGAAGTTCTAGTGATTTCTATACCTTGAATGAGGTTAGGAATTCTACTTTTTGCTTCTTCTGTGATAGATTTATCGTGCATAAGTTGTACGATTGACTCTACACTCTTATTAATCGGTGCAAGCACAGGATTAGGATAAACACCCAACCAAACCGTAATGATTGAAAGTGGTATTAGTGCTAAAAGTTCTCTTTTATTTACATCTGGAAGATTTCTATTTTCTTCAATCGTAACTGTACCAAAAAACATTTTTTTATACGCAGCTAACATATAAATAGCACCAACGATAATCGCTGTCCCCGCTAAAATAGTAAGCACATGTGACTGTTGGTAGAATCCAAGTAAACTTAAAAATTCTCCTACAAAGTTTATAGTAAGAGGCATCCCGACAGAAGCCATCAACATCAATCCAAAGATTGTCGCATAACGAGGCATCACTGATGCAAGACCTCCAAATTGGTTCATCATCTTCGTATGACGTCTATCATAGATAACACCAACAAGTAAGAATAGAGCCCCTGAGACAACACCGTGTGCAATCATCAAAAAGATAGAACCAGAAATACCTTCAACATTTAGCGCAAAAGTACCAAGGATGATAATACCCATATGCGAAACAGAAGAGTATGCTACAACTTGTTTGATATCTTCTTGTGCATAAGCAACCATCGCGGTGTAGATAATCATAATAATCGCTAATATCGCTATTGGGAACATAAAAAATGCTGAAGCATCTGGGAACATCGGCAATGAAAAACGGATAAACGCATAGGTACCCATTTTAAGTAAAATAGCAGCAAGAATTACAGAACCTATTGTAGGTGCTTGTCCGTGCGCATATGGTAACCAAGTGTGAAATGGAAACATCGGAACTTTAATAGCAAAACCTACAAAAAATGCAGCAAATAACCATAACTGAAAATTCTCCGGCAGTATCAGACGGTACCATTCAAGTATAGCAAAACTCCATACGCCTGTCGCTTGATAATAAAAATATGCCATAAAAAGCATACCCACAAGCATCACAAGAGAACCTGCAAATGTATAAAGAAAAAATTTCACAGAAGCATAAATACGTAATGGACCACCCCATGCACCAATAATATAAAGCATCGGTACAAGAGAAAGTTCCCAGAAGATATAAAATACTATCGCATCAAGAGCCGCAAAAACACCAACCATAGTCATCTGTAAAAATAACAATGAGATAATCATGTTTTTTACATCTTTTGTCTCAGTTAATGAAGCTATACCTATCATCGTAAAAAACGCAGCGAGAATGATGATAAAGAGAGAGATACCATCTACACCGAGGATATAATTTATACCAAAAGCAGGAACAAGAGGTAACTGTTCCATAAACTGCATACCAGAAACATTGGCATCAAACGCAAACCACAACCATAAAGAGAGTACAAACTCAACAGTTGCTACAGCAACCCCGTACGAACGTACACTCTCTTTTTGAATCATAAATCCAAAAACTCCCGCAATAGCAGGAAAGAAAATTAAAATCGATAAAATATGATCTAACATATACTAAACTCCTAAACCTGATAAAATCGCTTTGATTTCAACAGAATATCTTACTGCAAGTCCAAAAACCACAGCTAATGATAATAAGCCGACTGTTCCAGCTACCATCCATTTAAGCATAGTAGAAAGATTACCACTTTGCATATCTCTTGTTTTCTCACCAGTACCATAGATAATACCTGCGATACCATCAACTGTAGCATCGACCACTTTCATATCTATCTGTTTCCAGAAAATTGTAGAGAGTTCTCTGTAAGGTTTTACTAAATACTCTTCGTATATATATGGAATGTAATACTGATTGCTCAGTATTTTGTAGCAAAGTCTATTTTCCATTTTTGATGTGCCATCTGGAACAGTTATACCGCTGCGTACATATTTTTTATATGCAAACGCAATAGCTGCAATAACAAAAAGTTGTGTTCCTATCGTCATTATCCAGTAAGCCACTGCACTATGAACATGATACTCAGTCGCTGGAAGTACTGCTGTCACCATTTCAAAGTAAGTCATTTTAAACGAACCTGCAATAACAGCTAAGATAAGCAGTGGAGCCATCGCAATAAGCATAAACTTATACGCTTCATGTGGATGCACACCAAAGAGTTTATATCTCTCTTCCCCATGAAAAATAAGTGCAACAAGTCTAAATGAGTAAAACGCAGTCAGACCCGCAGTAAAGAGGAGAACAGAATAGATAATATAGTGATGTTCTATCATAGCAACTTCAAGAATCAAATCTTTTGAGAAGAAACCTGCGAGAGGATAGATACCAGCAAGTGCCACCGAAGCAACAGTCATCATGATAAATGTCCACTTCATCGCTTTTTTAAGACCACCCATTTTAAAAGGGTCAAGCTCATTATGCATCGCATGCATAACATTCCCAGCTCCCAAAAAGAGAAGTGCTTTAAAAAATGCGTGTGCCATAAGGTGAAAAAGTGCCACCCAGTATGCGCCAAGACCAGCTGCAACAAACATATATCCAAGCTGAGAAAGTGTTGAGTAAGCGATGATACGTTTCATATCACGGTTTACAAGTGCCATTGAAGCAGCAAAAAGAGCAACAAAAGCACCAAGACTTGCAATAAAGAGACCCACATGAGGAATCAAATCAAACAGAGGATTTGCGCGAACAACAAGATAAACACCCGCTGTTACCATCGTAGCAGCATGGATGAGTGCAGAAACAGGAGTTGGACCCTCCATCGCATCTGCAAGCCATGTATGTAATGGAAACTGCGCGGATTTACCCATCGCACCGATAAAGAGAAAGATGCCCATAAGAGTAAGAATATCTGTTCCCAGTGCTGGCATTACAGCGAACGCTTGTTCATATTGCAGTGTGCCTGTATTCCAATAAACCAAAAAGATACCGATAAGCATCCCAAGGTCTGCAATACGGTTCATGATAAATGCCTCATTTGCCGCCCAAGTAGCACTCTCTTTGTGGTACCAGAAACCAATTAGTGCCCAAGAACAAAGACCAACACCTTCCCAACCTATGAAAAGACCTGCAAAGTTGTCACTCATAACCAGAACCATCATTGAGAATACGAATGCCGAAAGCCATGCAAAGAAACGGTTAAACGCTTTGTCATGATCCATATATCCGATAGAATAGATATGCACGATTGTCGAAACTACAGTAACAACCATCATCATCGTTACAGAAACCTGATCCACTACAAAACCAAACGGTATATAAAGATTGCCCGTAGCCATCCACGTCATCATCTCAACATGTACAGGAGCACCGCCACTAAGAATATATACTAAAAGAATCGTACTACTTACAAAAGATGCAAAAAGTAACGCACTCGGTATGATACCAGCTATCATAATTTTTGGTGATGCACCAAAAAGTGCTGCGAAAAGCGAACCTGCAAGCGGTGCAAATAGTGCTAGATATAAATATAATTCCATACCTCTATCCTCTCATCGTTGACATTGTATCGAGGTCGATAGTTCCATGGCGTTTATGCCATACAATTAACAAACCAAGACCTACAGCTACTTCTGAAGCAGCGATTGCGATGACGAAAAACGCAAACATCTGACCAGTTAAGTCACCGTAAAAGTGTGAAATCGCAGCAAAAGCGATATTTACAGAATTAAGTAAAATCTCCGTTGCGAAAAACAGCAAAAGAAGGTTTTTTCTACGCATTACACCAATCAAACCTATCGTAAAAAGAATAATTGAAAGGATAAGGTAGTGATTTAAGCCAATTTCCATCATTAAAGCACCTTTTTCATTTTTTTGTTTTTAATCTCTTCTATCTCTTTATCATCTAAGAGTGTCAGTGATAAGTCCATATCTTTTCCTGCCAAAACAATACCGGCAATCATCGCTACAAGCAACATAACCGCAGCAACTTCAAATGGGACAAGATACTTTGTGAAAAGGACCAACCCAACCTCTTGTGTATTTCCAGCACCCTCTACCATAGGATAAAGTGCTGTAATATTTTCAGAGATAAGAGGAGCCGAAAAAATTGCCACTACTAAAACAGCACTGATAACTGAGAGACCGACAATAATGTACTTATTGCCATTTTTCTCTTTAACTTCTCTTGTCGTATCAAAAAACATCATACCAAAAGCATAAAGAGCCATAACTGCTCCAGAGTAAACAACGATCTGCACCGCACCTAAAAAGTCAGCACCAAGAATAAAGAAAAATGCCGATATAAAAATCATCCCTGCCGCTAATGCCGTCAACGCGTAAAGCGCCTGTGAAGTCGTCACGGCTATAAAAAACATTGCGATTGTCAAAAATGCAAACAGATAAAAAGCTACAGCTTCAAACATATCTTATCTCCTTAATATGCGAGAGGCGTTTTTTTGACGCGCTCATCTTCATGTGGTGTAATCGAACCAAAACCTTCAAACTCAACTTGTGTTCCGGCTTTCATCTTATCAAGTGGGGTCAGCATATAACTATAATCCACAAAATGTTCTCTTTGCTCAGAAGCCTGCTCATACTCACCACCGTGAGTAATGGCAAGTTCCGGACAAACCTCAGCACAATACCCACAGAAAATACAACGGCCAAGATTTATAGTATATTCACTCACCTCTTTACGAGAATTTTCATCTATACGTGTATCCATCTTGATACAGTTAGAGATACAGATTTTCTCACAAAGTCCGCACCCTATACATCTTTCAGTATCTGATTCCCAAAGTCTTTTCATCTCATGGACAGCACGGTAACGAGGACCAATTGGCATTTTTTCCTGTGGATACTGAATCGTATGG
>MIBW01000038.1:10343-24699 GCA_001829625.1 Sulfurimonas sp. GWF2_37_8
CGACAAAAAGTTCGCCTCTGAAAGTTCTTTGTATCACACGTTTAAATTTACCCCAACCATCTGTAGGATAATCTGCAATGTCAACTAAATAATAACCATTTTCACTAACATTTCTGTTGTTAAACACTTCAGTTTTTTTCATTCATATCCCCTTAAAACATCATCACAAAGCCAGTGATAACGATATTAATCACAGCTATTGGCATAAGCACTTTCCAACACAACCACATAAGTTGGTCAGGTCTTACATCTGGCCAAGCAGCTCTTGTCCAAAGGAAAAAGAAGAAGAAAAACGACATCTTCGCCAATAAACCGAGTGCTCCTAAGAAACTCCCATCTCCATATCCACCTAAGAAAAGAAGAGGGATAACAAAAGAGATAAAGAACATATTTGCATATTCACCGATGAAGAAAAGTCCCCATCTCATACCAGAATACTCTGTACCAAATCCATCAATAATCTCATGATCATTTGCAACTAAGTGAAATGGAGTACGTCCAGTTTCAGCAAACGCAGCTATCCAAAAAAGTATAAACGCAATCGGCTGCGACCAAACAATCCAATCACCAATACCGCCTGATTGGTACTCATTGAAATCAATCAATGAAAGAGAACCTACCATCATAATTGGAGCAAGGATAGAGAGTCCTGTAACTACCTCATATGAGATAAAAACAGCCGCACTACGCGCAGCAGAGAGTAGTGAAAACTTATTTGCCGAAGCCATACCACCAAGAAGTGGACCATAAAGACCCACACCCATGATACCGAGGATATATAAAATACCAATGTTTACATCAGAAATAATCGGATGTACTGTATATCCAAAAAGCTCAAACTGAGGTAAAAATGGTATCGCTGCAGCTGCCATAAACGCAGTCGCTGCAGTGATAACCGGAGCTATTTTAAAGATGCGTCCTACTACATTTGTAGGGATAATATCCTCTTTTGTAAAAAGTTTGATACCATCGGCTGCCACCTGTAGTAAACCATAAGGTCCAACATTCATTGGTCCCAAACGACGCTGCATAAACGCAAGAATTTTTCGCTCGAAATAAGTCCCAATACCCGCTAATGCAGAAAATATGAGTAAAACTACAACGACTTTTATTATCGTCTCTATTAGATATGCTGTATCCATATATTACACCTTTTCAATCGAAGCTACGACGAAGCGGTATCCACTCGTTATAACTTCTGGATTTATTTTAGAATCATACGTCGGTAGAAGTGCTATATCACCAGCGATTTTATTGTCACTGATGATTTTTAGAACTAACTCACCAGTGCTGCTTTTGATGCGAACACTTTCTCCCTCATTGAAATCACTTTTACCGAGGAACTCTTCACTCATGTAAAGACCACCCTCTTGTGAAAGTGCTGTTGTTTTATTTGTAAACGCAGTAAATTGTCTTACAGGATTTGCAACATAAACAATTGTTCCTTCTAGTTTAGCATTATTGTACATTTGTACAGTTTCATCGCCACTAACTTCTACAGAAAGATTCTCTAAAATGTAACCTCTCACCTCAGTTCCATCATTTTCATATCTGTTTGGCAGTGCATCAAACTCTTCTGTTTTGAAGCCTGCTGCAACTGGAAGCTTTCCAGTGTAATCAATTACATTGTCAGCTTTAAGCCCAAGTGCGTTTGCGATATCATTTAATTCATAGCCTTGATACTCAAGTGCTGCGTTTGTAGGGCTTACACGTTTATTGATACTTGTGAGTGTTCCCTCTTGCTGATTCATAGCTGGCATATCAAGATCACCATCACCAAGTGCGCTCAGAGTAAAGTCACCCTTTGTGTTGTAACCGATAGTAAACGCTCCTTTTGCATCATCAAGTTCACAAATAAGTGCCACACCTAAAGAGTTTGTAAGCGGTGGAATCATCACCACTTCAAAGTCACTGTATTTCTCAACAAGCGCCACTAAACGCGCTAAGTTTTTCGCGTTTGGATGTGTATAAAAATCTGGTCCTACGATAAGTGAGAAAGCATCTTTTTTCTTGAGGTTTTTATCAAGTTCTTCTTCAAAACTTTTCTCTGCTTTTACCAAAGCAAGAAGTGCATTTTCATCCATCTCTACCTCTTTTGAAACCTCTTTATTTACCATAGTAGATTTTTCTACTTCTACTTCTTCCTCTTCGCCACTCTCTTCATTCTTTTTCATCTCTTTAACTTTTTCAACTACTTTTTCTTTGATAGTTTCAGTAACTGTAATCGTTTTTTTAGAGTGAAAAGATGCAAGATATGCTACAAGTTCTGCTGAGAGTTTTGACTTATCAGCAAAAAGATCAAGAATAAGATACATTACAGCCTCTTCTTGAAGCGGAGCGTGTTTAACGCTCATGATACTTTTTCCAAGTCCTTCTATAATTGGGTCGCTTACAGGGTGAAAGTAAAGCCCGGCACCTTTGTTCACTGTCATAGAGTTATTAAGCGCATATCTTGCGTTTGGATTATCAGACTTTAGTGCTGCACCTACAGAGATGATAAAGTTTGCATTATGCGTTGCTTTGAGATCACTTCCATAGAGTTTTGTACCGCTTATTTCACTGTAATTTCCAAGGAAAGTTTGAAACGCTTTTGCTTCGTTATTTACAAGTTTATATCCAAACTTCTCTTTCATCTTTTGAAGTAAATAGGCCTCTTCGTTTGTAATAGTCGATGTAAACGCAACTGTATCTGCTTTTTTAAACGCCTCTAGCGCTTTTGCAAACGCAGCCGTGTCTTTGTGCGCTACTCTGTTTTCATAATCAAATCCATAACGTCCCGCACCACAAAGTGATACATAGTTCCACTCATTCATTACACGGTAAATTTTATTTTCAGGGTTTTCAATACTTGTATGTTTTACATCGTAAGTAATCTGGCATCCAGCAGAACAGTGTCCGCAAGTCGCAGGAATCTGCTTGAGTTCCCAAGCGTTTGATTTATACATGAAATCTGTATGAACAAGTGCACCAACTGGACAAACCGCTGCGCATTCACCACATGAAGTACAATCAAGAACATCTGTGCCATTTGTGAGACCAATAACAGATTTGTTGAGTTTATTCCACATCGCATACGCATCTTTAGGCATACTCTCTTTGTACTCTGCTTCGATTGTATCTGAACCGCGCGCAATAGTTTTAAGGGAGTTATCACCTATCATGTCTTTACATACGGTTACACAACGCTCACACACGATACAAAGACCTGGATCATAGTGTAAATGACCCCAGTCGTGAGAACTTCTATCCACATCTTTGATGGCATAAGACTGAGAGTCCACGCCGATTTCAAGTGTATAGTTTTGAAGTTCACATTCGCCAGACTGGTCACACACACCACACTGAAGCGGGTGATTTACATCATATACTTCCATAATCGCACGGCGTTCGCTTTGGATTGTTGGAGTTGAAGTTGTAATACTCATTCCATCTTTTGCTTTGGCATTACAAGCATAAACCTGTTTACCATCTGCTTCAACAAGACAGATACGGCACGCTAGTGTCGGACTGCATCTTGTTAGATAACATATAGCTGGAATAAAAATATCATTTGCACGGGCTGCGTTTAGTATATACTCGCCCTCTTGCGTTTGGATATCTTTTCCATCAATGTTTATAGTAATTTTACTCATGTACTACTCTCACTATTTTGGATTTTTCAAATCTATATCTACCCGCATCAACCGCGTTATCAAACGTAGGGTTAAGCGCTATAGTTCCTTTAAGATCATTATCTAGCTTAAACTCTCTTGTTATGCTACATGATCCGTAAGAGATCTCTATCGTATCACCATCAGAAATTCTCGCTGCTGCGGCAAACTGCGCTGAACCGCGAAGTGTTGTATCTTTTTCCAACTGCTTGGTTTTTGCTGTATAAGCATTAAACTGCAATACAGGATTTGAGTGATAAATAACCGTACCGTTGAACTCTGGCATATCACTCAAACTCTCTAAAACACCATCTGCTTCACAAGAAACTTCATCTAAAAGATACCCTCTGTTATCCTCTCCATGAGCGCAAATATAATTCTCTAAAGTGTCAAATTCGTAGGCTTTAAAACCTGCAAAACAACTCAACTCTTTTGTGCAGTCTATTGTATTGTAGTGTCTAATACCACAAGCAAGCAGGATATCATTAAGCGTATGCCCTTCAAAACCAACAGCAACATTTGTAGGTAAAACTCTATTGTCTATACTTACAAAAGTTCCCTCTTGTTGATTGAGTGCAGGGATCGCCATATCTGCGTCTGAAAGTGAAGAGATAACAAAGTCACCTTCTGCGTTATAGCCTACTACATTTTCTATCATCTCATCTTTATCTAAAGAACTTATCAGTGAAACACCCAAAGTGTTCACTTCATTTGGCACCACCACTAAAGAGAAGTCACTATATTTTTCTATCATCGCCGCAAGTTTTGCAATATTGTATGAACGCTCATGTGCGATAAGATCATTACCGATGATAAGGAGACGATTTTTGGCACGTTTGAACGACTGCATCATAAACGCAATCTCTTCTGCACCGACATTACATTCAGCGTCAAGATAACCAAAATCAAGGTCATCAAAAAATGCTCTCTCTTGCTCACTCAAATCCGCATCTTTAAGGATTGCGTTTGCAAGAAGTGCCATAACACCCTCTTCTGTTCCTACTTCATACTTCATAAACTGTGTGATAGTATTTTGCATGAGCGCATCTTCAAGAGGATGTGCATAGACTATTTTCGCACCTCTATGGCGTGAAGCGGTTGTGAGAGCATAACGAACCGCTGGATTGTCAGTCGCTATTCTACTGCCTATCATGATAACAGCATCAGCTTGTTTGATAGCATCAAGTGAACCGCTATAGTGCTTTTTACCGCTTATGCTGCTGTATGCACCCATAAACTCTTGGAACATTCTTGCATCTTCATTGAAGAGTTTGAGTCCAAAATTTTCTTTAAGTTCACCCAGCATATAGGCTTCTTCATTTGTTATCATCGAAGAAAAACGAATCGCTTTTGCATTTTTTACAGCTTCTACAGCTTTTTCAAACGCAGCTTCGTCTCTAAGCGCTCTATTTTCAAAGTCATAACCAAAACGCCCTGCACCACAAAGTGAAGTGAACTCAAAATTATTTTTGACTCTGTAGATTTCATTGGCACCGTTGATGCCTGCATATTTTGTCTCATACTCTAAAGAACAACCACCCGAACAGTGTGCACAAGTAGCAGGAACACGTGAAAGTTCCCATGCGTTCGCGCTGTACTGAAAGTTTGAACTCACAAGTGCACCCACAGGACAAACCGCTATACACTCTCCACAGAAAGTACAATCAAGTGTTTCGCTATTTTTAGGAATGATTGTTGAGCTGTAGCCGCCAAATTTGACATCTATCGCATCGTCACCGATAACTTCATTACAAACATGGACACATTTCTCACACATAATACAAAGAGCTGGATCATAATTGATAAGACCCCAATGTTCTACTGGACGATGCTGTTCGCGGGTTGTAAAATTTTGTGTAGCAACCCCAAACTCTAAAGTCTTGTTTTGTAGATCACATTCGCCAGATTTATCACAGACACCACACTCAAGAGGATGGTTTACATCATAAAGTTTCATGATATTTGTGCGTTCTAACTCCAATGTTTCGCTATTTGTCTGTACATTTAAACCTGCTACTGGAGGCGTATTGCACGAAAGTACAAAGCCATTTACTCCCTCAGCTTCTACCACACACATACGACACGATGCACATGGTGTCGTTTTGGAGATATAACACATCGTAGGGATATAGATACCATTTTTGCGTGCTACCTGCAAGATAGTCTCGCCTTTTTTAGCTTCTACAGAGGTGCCGTTTATTTTAAATTCAATAAAATTACTCATATCCCCCTCCTACGCCTGAACCATAGCGATGTAATAACAACGCATACAGCGGTCAGCTTCACTCATAGCTTCATCTTGTGTGAAACCTAAGTTCACTTCCATGTTGTTGAACTTTCTGATGTCAACATCCAGAACTTCACTATGTTGTCGTGCAAGTCCCGGAAGCCACCCAGAAATCTTCTCTTTTTTGTTATAGACCTTAAGTTTACGCAAATGGTCTTCCATAATCTCATCATCTGAGAGTGTAATCTCACCATTTTGAAGATAACGTGCCATAACAGAAGCACCGCGTTTTGCTTGTCCGACTGCGTTTACGATAGTCATCGGACCATATTCGCAGTCACCAGAAGCAAAGATGCCCTTACGAGATGTCATGTAATCTTTCCCGTTTGTCTTAAGTGTACCCCATGAAGTCATCTCTAACTCCCATTCAGAAGGGATAAACTTCAAATCAGCCGCTTGAGAAACTGCAGGCACAAGATAATCCACTTCAAGTTCGTATGATGCACCTTCAATCTTCACAAGCTCAGCACGCCCGCCATCCGCTGGAGGTACAAGTTCAAATTTGTCTATGATAAGTGATTTGAGCACATTGTTCTCATCTTTCATCTCAGCAACCGCGGAGTGGAAATAAAATTCCACCCCCTCCTCAACCGCTTCATGATACTCTTCATAAGTCGTATTACGGATGATAGTCTGCTCATCACGACGATAAATCATCACCACTTTTTTTGCACCCGCACGAATAGCACAACGAACAACATCCATTGAAGTAAAACCACCACCGACACAGGCAACTGTTTTGCCCGTTAAGTTCACATAATCAGTTGGAAGCATTTGCTGCTCTTGAACTCTTTGAGGTGTTTTGATATCAAACTTCTCATACAAGTTTACCCAGTCAAGGAAGTCGATAGCACCCCAATAGCCTTTGATTTCTGCACGTTCATTGTCACAATAGACTTTTTTAGAAATACGCGTACCAGAAGCAATCATCGTCGCATCATAACTTGTTTCAAACTCTCGCATCTCATCAGCACTTACCCTATGATTTAAGATAAAGTTAACGCCCATATCACGGACACATTCAATATCTTGAAGATACTTCTCCCACGGCATACGGTACTGTGGAACTCCAACGGTTACCTCTCCACCAAGAACTGGGAGTTCTTCATAAACATCTACCGCAACACCCTCAGCCGCAAGATAGTAAGCTGTTGTAAGACCGGCAGGTCCAGCACCGACAACGGCAACTCTCTTGCCACTCATAGATTTTTTTTCCATTGGATGAAAAAAATCATAGCCGTGGTCAGTTTCCCAGTCAGCACCTAAACGCTTCAACGCCATAATTGCAATCGGTTCATCAAGGTTTGTTCTTCTACACGCATCCTCACAAGGATGAGGACAAACGCGGCCGCACACGTGAGCAAGAGGCATCGTTTGACGTGTCGCTTCGAGTGAATCATCAAAACGCAGGTCTCGAACACCCTCAATATAAGCAGGAATATCCACATGAGCAGGACAAGCGTCCGTGCAAGGTGCAGTTATTTTTGCTATATACCCGATAGAATCATTATAGTGTTTAGATGCTTTTTGCTCGTTAATACAAGCCATAAACTCACCCTCAAAATGCACCATCAAGTCAATGATAGGATTTGGAACTGTTTTTCCAATTTCACATTTTGAAGTAAGCTGCATACTTTTGCCAACCTCTTTTAAGTGGTCCAAATCTGCAACACTGCCCTCACCACGAGCTATTTTATCTAGTAAGTCATATAAAATACGTCCACCCCATCTTCCAGGTGCACATCTTCCACAAGCTTCAGAATACTCTTGGTACTGCGCAGCGTACTCCATAGCTAAACGGATTACATCTACATCTGCATTAAACAACGAAACGCCATCCCAGCCTATAAAAGCTTTAGAATCACGGTGATCATCGTATTGTGCCGGCAGGTTATAAGCTGATTCTTCCCACTCATGCTCAGGTTTACCAATGTTATTTATCAGTTCCCCGTTCCAAGTAGAAAAATAGACTTTACTCACGATTCTATTCCTTTATTTTTTGCAAACGAGAGTCCAATCGACTTCGTTAAACTTTAAAGAGTTCATCAACTCATAGCCGCACTCTTTTACTAAATCCGCTGATTTTTGAATAGGTGAAAAATCCCCTATTTCAAATAAAAATATCGCCACTTCACCAGCTTTATGCGTAGCAAGAAGCTCTTTCATACGAGGCTCAAAATTATCTTTTAAGTGTCTTAAATCATATCTTTTCATTAGCGGTCAACCTCTCCAAATACGATATTTGTTGTTCCAATAATAGAAACAACATCCGGGATATAGTGACCAGGTAAAAGGTCAGTTAAAATCCCTGTATGCCAAAACGACGGAGCACGAAGTTTTAATCTATAAGGGTATGGTCCACCTTGAGAGTTAATATAAAAACCAAGTTCACCTTTTGGTGATTCAGTTGCTACATATACTTCACCTACAGGTGGTCTCATTCCTTGTGTCACAAGCACAAAGTGCTGCATCAAAGAGTAGTTTTGTGTCATGATGTCAAGTTTTGGAGCAGATATATATTTTGGCGCATGAGCCATAAGTTCTGTTTGATTGTTTTTTACGGTCGCTTCATACATATCAATCGTTTGGTATAAAATCTTTGCAGATTCCCTCATCTCTTCCATATAAATGCGGTAACGCGCAAAATTGTCGCCTTTGTCTGAATAAGGAACATTAAACTCTACTTCATCATACAACTCATACGGCTCTTCTTTACGAATATCCCAAGCGACTCCTGAAGCTCTCAGCATTGGACCGCTACATCCCCATGAAAGTGCCATCTCTTTTGAGATAGTGCCAACCTCTTCCATTCTCATAAGCCAAATACGGTTTGTATCGAGTAAATCTTCATAATCTTTGATATTTGCCGGCAACTTATCTAAGAAAGTTTTTAACTGCGCGATAAAAGTATCTTGAATATCTAATGGAACACCCCCGATACGAATAGCCGCATGTGTTAAACGCGCTCCACAATAGCCTTCGATAATATCCATCAGATACTCTCTCTCGCGGAATGCAAAAAGGAAAACTGTCATAGCCCCGATATCCAGCGCCGTTGTAGCTAACCAAAAGAGATGAGACATCAAACGGTTGATCTCAAGAAGCATCATACGGATAACTTTTGCACGACGAGGTACTTCTAAGCCGATAAGCTTTTCAACCGCTAAAGCAAAACCGTAGTTATTTGCGCTTGAGGCGATATAGTCCATACGGTCTGTTGTAGGCATGAACTCGTTGTAGATCATGTTCTCTGCCATCTTCTCCATACCACGGTGAAGGTAACCTATATCTGGGTGCGCTTTTGTTATCTGTTCTTGCTGCAAATGAAGCATCAAACGCAACTGTCCGTGAGCAGAAGGGTGCTGCGGACCGAAGTTTAGGATAAGTTCATTGTCGTCTCTATCAAATGTTATATTTTCAAAAAACGGTGTTAATCTATTTTTTACTTGTGCCATATTTTTGCCACCCTATCTTTGAGGATCATCAATAACTCTTGATGATGCTTTATCAAATTTTTTAATCAAGAAAATGCCGCCCTCTTCTTGGTACGACTGCTCATTTCTCTCTTCATTTCCTGTAATGACTGTGCCCTTAGGTACTTCAAACCCTAAACGTGCGAAACGCTCTGAATCGTATCTATCAACGCGTGCAGTATCACGAATTTCAGGCCCGATAATATCACGCGCTTCTTTGCCGTAAATCTTATCTACTTCATACCAAGCAGCAAACTCATCACCCTGTAAAGGATACGTTTTGAGAAGTGGATGTCCCTGCCAGTCGTACGGCATAAGGATACGTTTCATAAATGGATGCCCATTTGCTTCGATGCCGAACATATCAAACATCTCTCTCTCAGACCAGTCAGCACAACGGAAAAGTTTTTCCACTGAATTTACTGCCTGACCTTTGTTGATGAAAAATTTAATACGGATTCGCTTGCGTTTGTTCATGCTGAGCATTTGGTAAAAAATCTCAAATTGGTTACTTTTTGCAAGCCAGTCAATTGCACTCATCTCGGAGAGTTGTGTATATTCCAACTCATCTCTGAGGAGTTTTAATACTTCATAGTTGTCTGCTGCGTTTATGTAAACAACCATTTGTCCTACTTGAATGTAAGCATCACTTACTTCAAACTTTGCTTTGATAGCCACTAAATCCGCTGCAAAAACTGCATCATTCTCTACTGCTTCTTTTGGAACTTGAGGTGCAACATAATATCTGTCCGTATAATACGCCTTTGCCTGTACATCATCTTTTGGTGTATATGCTCTCATTACATCAGCCTTTTTGCTTTTTGCGCGTTTCCAGCTTTGTTAGCACGGATTTTTTTCTGAAGTAACATCACACCATACTGAAGTGTTTCAGGACGCGGTGCACACCCTGGAAGATACAAATCAACAGGTATGATTCTGTCACAACCTTGAACCGTTGCATATGTGTTAAACATACCGCCAGTATTTGCGCATGAACCCATAGAAATAACCCATCTAGGCTCTGTCATTTGGTCGTAAAGTCGTTTAATGAACTCCGCGTGTTTTTTTGTCAATGTTCCTGCAACAATCATAACGTCAGCTTGACGAGGAGAAGCACGGAAAATTGTCCCATAACGGTCAAAGTCAAAACGAGATGCGCCAGAAGCCATCATCTCAATACCGCAACAAGCAAGACCGTAAGTAAGTGCCCAAAGAGAGTTCGAACGACCCCAGTTCACTATCTTGTCTATACTCGTAAGTGCAACCGGCAAACCGCCATCTTGCGTATAATTTATTTTATGTTGTGCCATTCAAGTGCTCCTTTTTTCCATGCATACACGAAACCTATCGTGAGTAATAAGATGAACATTAACATCTCAGCAAAACCAAACCAACCAAGAAGTTTAAAATCCACTGCCCAAGGGAACATAAATATGATCTCTACATCAAACAATAAGAAAAGAAGCGCAAATAGATAAAATTGTGGTGATACTCTATTTGGTTGTTTTGTAATCTCAGGTCCACACTCATACACTGAAAGTTTAATCTTTTCAGAGTCTTTGCGTGCCAATGCGCGACTTGCTAATCTTGCGATTATCGTAGTCCCGATAAATGCTCCAAAAGTTACAACAAACAGTACAAATACCCCAAAATACGGATTTGCAGTTGCAATATGTTCCATATAACCTACCTTTATTTTTTAAAATCGCACCTACCCGATACGACTTCAAGTAATATTTTGTTTTCAAACTCTCCATAAACTACACATTTTAATGCATAGTTTTTTTCAAAAGATATTTGAAAAAACAGTTACTTGCACTATAACAAAAAGAGTATTAAATAAAAGAGTGAGGAATATGAAGTAGAGTTTCATGTCACAAAACGCAACACTGTTTTTGAGTAATAAAAAGTTTTGAGTAATTTTGTAACGAAAAAAGGCTGCCAGTGTAGAAATATTACACAGGCGAAGAAGAAAAAATAGCTATCTGCTTTATGATTTTATGCAAGATAACGCTTGCGTTTAGCAGGCTTTAGCTTATCTATATCCACGACAATAAAGCCATCAACACAGTTATCAAAACTTCTATCAACTCCAAAGTCCATAAATGATACACCGCCCTCTTCACACAAGTCGCTGTATTGTTTATAAAGTGTAGGAATCGCATTGCCATTTATTTGAAGTTCATTTTTTAACACTGCTAAATCCTCTGCATAATTATCAAGCGAAAAAAGTGCTTTATACTTTTCTTCTTTGGCTTGCGTGATAAAATAGCTCTCTTTATGTGCAACCAATTTTGATTTCGCCCCAAAATAGTGTTTATAAAAATAAACAAGTAAAGAGACTGCTTCATTATCATACGAACGAGAAATACTTACGGGACCAAACATATAACGTACATCAGGATTGGCTCTAAGATATGCCCCTATTCCCTGCCAGAGATAATCAAGCGCTCTTGAATTCCAGTATTTTGGTTGTATAAAACTTCGTCCAAGTTCCAAACCTTCTTGAAGATATTCAAAAAAACCCTCTTCATAATCAAAAAGTGTAGCCGTATAAAGTTCACCGATATCATACGCTTCTTTTGTTTTGAGCACTCTGTAAGAGCCTACTATTTCCAGATCTTTATCATCCCATAAAATGATGTGTTCGTAATAATAATCAAACTCGTCTAAATCTCTTTTTTTGCCGCTCCCCTCTTTAACCTGACGAAAACTAATCTCTCTGAGTCTTCCTATCTCTTTGAGTAAAACACTCTCTTCTTGAGAATTATAAAGATAGATTTTTTTTCCATCGCTGGTCTCTCCTAGAACTTTTGCATCTCTGAGTGCCAGTTTCAGTTCCTGTCTATCTTCAGCTAAAGCGATAGAGTTATGCGTTTTAAAGATACCGCGATGTTTTTTTGAGACGAGATAAAAGTGCTTGCGAAAAAGCTTAACTTTATCTTCAAGGGAGAGCGATGGGATATTATAATTTTCATACGGGATACTTTTTCCGATGCGAAAACCGATAATTTTATCATGATACTTAAACATCTCATGCGGAATAGTCGCTGTTGCCAGAGATTTGTTAAACATAGAGACCATATAAAAAAACTTTGAGTTTTTAGCATTGACATAAATAGGCAAAATAGGTGACTGCGTTTTCTGCGCCATTTTTAAAAATCCACTTCTCCACTTCGTATCTTTTATCCCGTTGGGACGTGCACGACTTACTTCACCTGAAGGGAATATGATGACGGCTTGCTCTTGTTTGAGTGCATCATAAATAGCGTTCACAGAGCTTTTTCCCATTTTTCCTTTGACATTTTCTATCGGGATAAGAAGTTCATTGAGATTCTCAAATGCGTTTAAAAAGTTTGACGCAACTATTTTGATATCTTTTCGTACATTTTTGAGTACATGGATAAGTGCAAGAGCGTCAAGGGCACCCAGTGGATGATTTGCGATAATGACGACTCTTCCATAGGATGGGATTCTCGTGAGTTCATTTTGATTGATTGCTATGTCAATATTGAAATAATCCATAATAGACTCAATAAACCCAAAGCCGCTTTCATGTTCATTGGCTTTGAGAAAAAGATTTATCTCCTCTTCATGAGCGACTTTTTTAAAAAGAGATACAACGATTTTTTGGAGTAATTGTGGCCATTTTTCAAGCGACGGATAATTGTGTGTAAGGTATTTTTCTACAGAGATAGCCATCTTATGCAACCATATAAAGATTTAAAAGTTCTTTAGCCATCTCTTTTACATTGGTGTTTTGGGCATAAAATGCATCTTCGATTGCATCCCATTCATCCTCGACCATCATTATCACTTCTGCTCTATTAACATTGTAATATTTCACTATATAATTAACGATTGCCTCTGTAAACACTACCATTGTTTTTCCTTAAAAGAAGAAAGTTTTTCTACTGGTATTGTGCGGGAAATTTGTTACAGAGCTGTTACGAAGATTAGATTTTGTGATAGTTACGGGTCTTCTTCTCTCAAAAGAGAAGAACTATTTGTTTAAAAATCCCATGGATTTTTCGTTATCGAAGCTTGCGTCTTTTTCTCTGCTGATTTCATCTATAAAATCTTTGACGCTAAAAATAGGCGTTTCTCTGACTGCTACTTTATAGGCTGTGTTTTTGATGATAAGATGGATTTGTCCGCCTGTAAGAGCGTAAGTTGCAAGTTCTTTTGCATCAAAACCTTCTTCATACGGTGCTTCTTTTGGAAGCATCTTGCCCCAAAGTTCCAAACGCTGCGTTTGATCAGGTTTTTTGAACTCTATTTTATAGTTAAAGCGACGAGAAAATGCTTTGTCGATATTTTCAAGTAAGTTTGTCGTAGCGATGAGCATACCCTTAAACTTTTCTATCTGTTCTAAAAAAATGTTTTGCATTTGGTTGTGCATCTGGTCGGCGCTTGAACTTATGCCGCTTGAACGTGAGCTTAAAAACTGGTCAGCTTCATTTAAAAGTAAAATCGGCTCCGATTTTGTTTTTTCACACAAATCATAAAAAGTATCAAAAATTTTACGCACATTTTTTTCACTCTCACCCACATACATGGACAAAATTTTAGAACAGTCAAAGGCAAGAACTTGGCGTTTGAGCGACTTTGCAAGAGAGTAAGCCGTCATAGTTTTCCCTGTCCCTGCTGCTCCATAAAAAATAATTCTTGCATCTATTCCGCTTTTTTTATCTTTAATACCCCAATCAACCAAACGCCCAATCACCTCTTTATCGACTTGACGCATAAGGTTTTCAAGTGTCTGCTGCGTTTTTTTGTTGAGTACGACATCTGAGAGGGCGGTTGTCGGTTCGACAAGTTCAAAGATATCTTGCTCTTCTATAAGTGCATTTAACTTCAAACGACGCACTTTTTTATTTTTTTGCGGATGGATGATACCTTGAAGAACCTCATCAACGATATAAAAAGAACGAGAAATCCCACCA
>MIBW01000038.1:24763-37602 GCA_001829625.1 Sulfurimonas sp. GWF2_37_8
TCAAGCGATATCAAATCGATAAGTGCATTCATATCGCGTAGCGAAGTGTCTGTAGCACTATACTCTTCTCGAAGAAGTGCGATAAAAATCACCTGTTCTTTTGGCTGCATCTTTTTTTGCTTAAAAAACTTATCCAAAATAAGTGTCTCTTTTGTTTGTACTACACGCTCTTCGATGCGTTTTTCCAAAAGCTTGAGTTTATTTTGAACTCTGTCAATCCCGAGTGAATGTTCATGCACGCTTTGACGGATAATGCTCATTTTTTGGTACAACTCAATTCTAAAAAATTGGTCTTGGAGGTATTCCAAATGGTCTGCATAAGGCTTAATATCTGGTAAATCCAGTTCTAGTGTTCCATCTTGCAACAATTTCAAAAACGAAGGTGCAAGTCCTACTGCGGTGTTGAGTAGCTCAAGAGGTGTCACTTCTGACATCTTCATGGGCGTAAAACTTTGCTGGTGTAACCAACCGAGTTCTAAAAGGTTTTTTAATTCACCTAAATGCTGTAAATACTCATATTTATCTTTTTTGTATAAATCTTGTAAAAGGTCTAAAACAACAACATCATCTTGTCCTTGCATATACTGTTTTGCAAGGTATTGAAGCATCAAAGCTTCAGTTGGACTACACTTAAGATGTATAAATATCTCAGAATTTTCAATCTCTTTTGCTTGTAAAAAATCTATTAAAATTTTCAAATCTATCCTTAAAATTTATATCCAACGCCCATTGAGACCAGAAGGACATTTGAGTTTGAGAACTCACCGTCTAAACTGTCGTTTGTAGCATCACGTTTTTCTCTCATAGAATAAAGCGCCGACAAACCGACATCTATTTTATCGTTAATGGCATAACGTCCGCCAATGGAAACAGAAATAGAGTCAGAATCTGGAAGTTCAAAACTAAGAGTCTCATCTGGAACTGGCGTTTGGTCATACACAACACCCGCCATCAATGTAAGAATATCGAGTTCTTGCGTAACTCCTAGACGAAACGTATTTGTGTCATTCCAGTCTTTGTTTACTTTTGCTCCAAACACTGCGTTTACATAAGGGTCAATGCTTCCCTGATAATCAAAATCAAGTTCTTTATATGCAGACCAATAATTTCTTTCATATACAACTTCCACCGTTGTTTTTGTGGGGAATGTATAAGCCGCCGCCAAACTCAAAGTCGCTGGAAGTGGTACAGAAACTGTTGCTTTTGCGCTGTATGATGGTCTTGCTCCAACCACAGTAGTCGTCAAATCAAGTTTTGCATCACCCTCAACGGTTAAATCCACTTTAGAGCGGTAAGTCAAACCAAGTTCTAACTCTGACATTGGTTTGTAAGCTAGTGCTATGTTATAACCAAAATCTACACTTTCACCTGATAAATCTCGCTTAAGTATTGTTGCGATGCCTAAGCCTTTGCTAGTTAAATCAGCTATGCCATCACTTTTCACGACACCCTCAGAGTGAACAACTCTCAAACCAATAGCTACACCAATTTTATCTCCAATCGGTAAAGCAACTGTAGGATTTATTTCCACTGTTTGAAGTGTAAACTCCTCCGCAGAAGTTTTTGCAGGCTGCTCATCCCAACGCTTCGACAAACCACCTGGAGAAACAACACTCAGACCAAATCTTGCACCGCCGTTCATTTTGCCAGAGACATAATGAATTGCAGGAACCAAGAAATTTTCCGTTTTTGCATCTATATCATACGGACCAGTTCCGCTCACGGTTCCTTGATAATTTGTCGCATCAAGTTTTATATACATCAAATCTGCTTCCATAGCATTTTCATCTGCCATAAAAACCATGTTTGCAGGGTTATAATACGCCGCATCTGCACTTTTATTGTGTGCTATATTTGCAGCACTCAGTGCCACTGCGTTTAGAGAAGTCTCTGGTATTTTGTATCCGCCAGCTAATAAAACTGAGCTTGCTATAAGAGATATTAGAGCAATTTTTTTCATCAATATTTCCCTTTTTTTTAAAATTTAAAAACTATATTACACAATATCAACTTACACGTACCATTATTTTACAAACGAATATAAAAGCTCTATTTCATCTTTCCAAATAGTCTCATCAATGGTCTCTAAAATCAAAGGAATATCATCCATTCGCTCATCGTTCATGATAAATCTAAATGCATCTAAGCCAATTTCCCCTTTTCCAAGAGAATGGTGTCTGTCCACATGTGCGCCAAGAGGTGGCTTTGAGTCGTTGATGTGCATTCCCATAAGGTATTTGAAATCAACAATCTTCTCAAACGCAGCCCAAGTTTTGTCGTATGTTTCTCTTGTTCTTATATCGTATCCTGCGGTGAACATATGGCAGGTGTCAATACAGATACCGATGCGGGATTTGTCTTCTATTTTGTCAATGATGTGAGCAAGATGCTCAAAACGCCAGCCAAGGTTGCTTCCCTGACCTGCTGTGTTTTCTAGTACCGCTTTGACACCCTGCGTTTTGTCTAAAGCGATATTGATAGATTCAGCGATGATGTCAAGACAAACATCTTCGATAGGTTTGATGATAAGCGAATTTTCTTTCTCTTTTTTTGTAATCTTTGCCAGATGGCTTCCAGGGTGAAAGTTGAGTCTATCGAGTCCCAAAAGCGCACATCTTTGCAATTCGTCAATAAACGCAGCACGAGATTTTTCCAATTGTTCTTTCTCAGGATGCCCTAGATTGATGAGATAAGAGTCATGAGGCAGTATGTGCTTAGGCAAAATTCCGCTTTTTTCTAGCTCATACTTAAACTTGTCAATCGTCTCGGTATCCAAATCTTTGGCATTCCACTGTCTTTGGTTTTTGGTAAAAAGAGCAAAAGCCTTTGCCCCGATAGCCGCTGCGTTTATGGGCGCATTAAAAACGCCGCCACTTGCACTCACATGAGCGCCGACAAATTTTTTATTCATTTGTATCCTTTAACTTTAATAATATCCCGTTCTTTTTGTCTTTGAAAGAGATGAGATGAGCGGCTACTTTATACTCTATATCTACTGTTGCGTTTTGTATCTTTTGCTCAAAACCCTCAGCACTCTTGACTCTGTTTTGTCCATCATAGATACTTTTACCTAAGAGTACATTTTGCAACATATCTTCAGGATATGAAGCGTGAAGATAGTCCTGATTAAAATTGCTTTTGCTCATGCAGCCCTCACTCACGCAGATAAGATGGTTGATAGCTATTTTTTCTACCGCCGTTCCCGCAACAAAGATCTCAAGTTCGATTTTTTCTTCATTGTGACGCAGATAAGCAACATCGGCAAATTTGAGTTTAGGAGACTTAATGATGATGATTTTTGTTTGGGTATGCTCATAGTTTTTCGTACTACATCCGCTAAAAACAAGAATAAAAGTAAGTAATAAGTATTTCATAAACGCAATTATATCAGCTATTTTATTTTCAATTTGTCATATTTACGCACTTGCGTTTTGGATTTATATACAATTCAAAAATGAAAATACATATAGATATCGACTGTTTTTTTGTCAGCGCCGCGCGTATCATCCATCCTGAGCTTGAACACAAAGCCGTTGCTATCGGCGGACGAAGTGATACGAAGATATTTGGCAAGGAGAGTAAAGGTCAGAGTGTGAACCTGCAAAACGCAGGCTCTTTTGTGCCGATATTTTATAAGAGCTACGAAGAAAAAGACGACCTTGAAGCCTTTAAAGACCCAGACGGTCGCGTTCGCGGCATACTCACAACTTCGAGTTATGAAGCCAGAGCGTATGGTGTCAAAACTGCTATGAACATCAAAGAAGCGCTCATGCTCTGCCCGCATCTCATCATCAAAGCTCCAAATATGACACTCTACCAAAAACTCTCGCATGAACTCCATGAATTTTTGCAGACAAAAATTCCACTGGTTGAACAAGCAAGTATTGATGAATTTTACGGAGATTTGGAAGGCTGGGTGGACGATGCAGATGTACCTGCGTTTATAGACAATCTCCGTCATGAAATAAAACGCCAAACGCAGCTTCCCGTCTCTATAGGAGCAGCAAAAACACGCTATATCGCCAAACTTGCCACAACTTATGCAAAACCTTTTGGATGTAAAACTATCACGCAGCACAACTTTGATGCCTTCATCAATCCTATCGCTGTGGACAAATTTGCAGGTATCGGACGCAGTATGAGTACAAGACTCAAATCTGCACAAATACACACTTTAGGAGAGTTGCGGGCTAGACGCGGAACACTTGAGTCATGGGGACCCTACGCCATAGAACTCTATAAACGCGTCAGCGGTCTGAGTGATGGCGCGATACAAACGAACCAAAGAAGAAAATCTATCGGAATTTCGAGAACTTTTGATCCGCTCTATGATAGAAGAGAACTTAAACGCAGAGTCCATGTACTTGCACGTCATCTAAGTTTTGCTATCCAAAAGCTAGAGGTTATTCCAACTATTTTTCATCTAAGTCTCGCTTATGAGATGGGTAAAAATTCGCATAAAAATCTCAGCCTTTGTGAGATATTTACAGAAAAAAAATTTGATTCTCTTTGTCTTTTACTGTTCAACGAAGCCGATATTTACAAAAGACTCCATGTCATCCGTCTAAGTATAAACTGTTCAAGTTTCACAAGAGACAGCAGAAAAGAGCTTTCACTTTTGGGATTTGATGCAGAACAAAAGATGAAAAGCTTAAGTACACAAACGCAGAAGATGCGCGAAAAATACGGCATAGATACTTTAAAATGGGGCAGTGAGATGTAAAATCACCCTTGATAGTTTTCCGCCATTTTTACTCATGAATAGTATAGGGTAGAATTTTTAGAATTTTTAACATATGCGCTCAGTTACTGTATAATCTTCCTATGACATCAGAAAAAATAAGTCTCAAATCACTTTTCAGTCTTGTACTTCAAAAAAAGCCTTCCCTTATTTATGGGCAGATTATCACTATCATCGCTATTATCATTAGCGTACCGATTCCGCTCATGCTTCCTGTTTTGGTAGATGAGATTCTTCTTGAGAAACCTGCCTATTTCGTAAACTCGATAGACTCTCTTTTTGGAAGCGGCAGTGCGTTTTATTATGTCGCTATCGTTACTTTTGCGGTTGTTGCACTGCGTTTTATCTACTACGTTTTTGGTGTTATCATCACGAAAATCTTTACAAATATATCTAAATATGTCACTTTTATGATACGCCAACAGCTTCTTGCACATCTCAAAATCTCTTCCATGAACGAATACGAACTTCTCGGCAGCGGCGCTATAACTTCAAACCTCGTCACCGATGTTAACACCCTTGATACTTTTATCATCACAGGCGTGAGCAAACTTGTATCTTCTGTACTTACACTTATAGCAGTCGGGATTGTGCTTATCATGATAGATCCTCTTCTTGGTATCCTTATCCTCGTCATCCAACCACTTATCATGCTTCTGAGTAAAAAGATGTCCAAAAAAGTAGGCTCTCTCAAAAAAGAGGAAAACGCAGCTATAGAAAAATTTCAAGAGAGCGTCAGTGAGACACTTGATCTCTACGGTCAGATAAAAGCTTCCAACAAAGAGGAGTATTTTTTTGCAAACGCAATCAATGACGCCGATACGATTCAAAAGACTTCAAACGCATATGGCTATAAAAGTGTCGCGTATGAAAGACTTTCTTACACAATATTTTTAGTTTTTTTTGAGATTCTTCGTGCAGCATGACTTTTGCTTGTTGCCTACAGCGATTTGAGTATCGGTATGATGTTTGCGATGTTTGGTTACATCTGGTTTATCATGACACCTGTTCAAGATATCCTCTCTATGCAATATTCGTATGCTTCGGCAAAAGCCGCGATAGAGAGACTTAACAAAATCTTTTCTCTTAAAACAGAAAGTAGTTCCCATAAAACTTTAGATACCTTTGGAGTAGATATCACACTCAAAAACCTCAACTTTGCTTACGCAAACGAAAAGCAAATCTTGCAAGATATAACTCTTGATATACAAGCAGGTTCAAAAATCGCTTTTATCGGCGCCAGCGGAAGCGGAAAAACGACTCTAGCACAAGTCATCGCAGGTTTTTATGAAAAAGAAAGCGGCACACTTGCATACAACGGTATCGACACAGAAGAACTCGATAAATACTCCCTTCGAGCCAAAATATTTTTAGTGCTTCAAATGCCTCTGCTTTTTAACGCAAGTCTGCGTTTTAATGTCACGATGGGGGATGAGAGCATAAGTGATGCACAAATCTATAAGGCACTTGATATCGCCCAACTAAGCTCTACGCTTGAGGGGATGAAAGAGGGGCTTGATACTATCGTTGGTCGCCATGGCATCCGTCTCTCTGGAGGACAAAGACAGCGTTTGAGCATCGCTAGGATGATTATCGCAGATCCAAGCGTAGTGATATTTGATGAGTCCACCTCAGCGCTTGATGTGCATACAGAAGCAAAACTTCAAGCAAAACTGCTACCGCTCATGCAAGGCAAAACCGTCATAACCATCGCACACAGACTCAGCACCGTCAAAAACGCAAATATCATTTATGTCTTAGAAAACGGTGTGATTGTGCAAAGAGGCACACATGAACAGCTCGAAGAACAAGAGGGTCACTACAATGAGTTTCTAAAACAACAGCTCATTTAAAGGGTCTGTTTTGATGACTTAGGACAAAGTGTTATAGGCTCTATCGCCTGCATCACCCAAACCTGGGATGATATACTTCTCTGCGTTTAGCCCCTCATCTATCTGCGATATATAGATATCCACATCAGGATAAGCTGCGTTTATACGCTCCAGACCCTCTGGTGAGCCTATGATATTGAGAGTTATGATACGTAAAGGTTCTTTGCGTTTAAGTAATTCTATCGCGTCCAAAAGCGAACCTCCTGTTGCGACCATAGGATCAACAAGAAGTATCGT
The DNA here is from genome assembly GCA_001829625.1 of Sulfurimonas sp. GWF2_37_8. Lineage (GTDB taxonomy): Bacteria > Campylobacterota > Campylobacteria > Campylobacterales > Sulfurimonadaceae > Sulfurimonas. Next base: position 31,634 of record MIBW01000038.1, read on the forward strand.
TTTGCCTCTACAATCAGGAACTCTGTCATAATAAAGCTTACTCTTATGCGTCACTTCATCCCGCTGCATCGCCAAAAAACCTGCCGTTGCGTTTGGAAGTGTCTGCATCACGCTATCAAGCATCGGCATACCTGCGCGAAGCACTGTAACGACAAAAATATTTGCCTCATCAAGCGCCACAAAACTCTCTTCTCCTCTCCAAGTCATCATCTTTTTTTCACTCAAAGGAAAATCTTTGAGCGCTTCATAAAGGAGCTGTTTTGTCAGTTCAGCTATCGTATGGCGAAAAAGAACCGCTGCACTTTTTTCATTTCGTAACTGCGTTATGAGACTTTTTGTAAGCGGATTGGAGAGTTCATAAATCATTTGTACCTCTTTTGTAAAGATAAACGATTGTAGCGAAGAGATTTTAAATTTCTCTTTATACTCTTTCAAAGTTTAGTTGTAGAATAATCACTGCAATAACGATGCGTGTTAATATATCTTTTTAACACGACCCACTTCGCGGCTCATCAAACGCACTTTGATACCATGAGGATGTGTAGCGGAATTGGTCAAAATATCTCGAACTATCCCATCTGTTAGTTTTCCACTCTCCTGATCCTCTTTTAAAACGATAGCTACACTCACTCCAGATCTTATATTTTTTCGCTCATTTCCACTTAGCATATGTGCTCCTACTAATAAATCTCATATAATTACGAACGCGTCCAAATTATATTCACTCACTAAAGCTTCGACTTTGGCGAGAGGAGTCATTTTGACTCCTTATTTGAAATTTACTGCCATTATAGTCAAAAACCCTGTATAATTTTACCCATAAAATGCAGCAAAAGGCTCCTCAATGATTTTAAATACCCAAACACTTCAAGAACAATTTAACTCTTTCTATCAAGAACAAAAACCTAAAAACTTTGAAGATGCACTTGAAAAGTTTGCTGTTTTTGGCGGTGTGGAGTGGGCGCCTATGGATACTGCAAAACCTACGATAGAACTTATAGAAAAGTTCGTATTTCCTGACTATACCTATATCCGAAATGATGTGAGCGAACTCACTACAGGTATGCCGATGTACCACACAGTCCTCACGGGCATCGCTATGGGTGATGGCAGAACACAGAGTGCATTTAAGCGTGCGGGAGTTTCTGCAGAAGTCGGCAGGAACGCTATTGAGGAGCTTTGCGGCAGCGGTATCATACGACTTGCTCCTTCAAGAAAAGTCTTCACAAACTGGGAAAACCACAGCTGCGTTGCGGATAAACTCTATTTTACTTCTCCGTTTTTGAGATTTTGGTTTGCGTTTATCTCTCCTCTTTTCAAAGGTATTCGCGATGGAGAGTACAAAGAGGTGCGCGAACGTTTTGCCAACCGTGAGAGCGAATTTTTACAGCTTCCTTTTGTGCAACTCTGCCAAGAACTTCTCAAAATAGAGTTTGTCGAAGATCTTTTGGTCGAGTGTGATAGCTACTGGGACGAAGAACTTGAGATAGATATTTATGCCAAAACGACCTCAGGCAAAGTTATCGCTGGTTCATGTAAATACACAAACTCCAAAATCAAAAAGAGTGAACTCATCAAACTTCAAGAAAAATGCGCCAAAGCAAATATCACAGTCGATATCTTTGTTCTCTTTTCTAAAGAGGGCTACTCAAGCGAACTTAAAGCACTCAAAGGTGAGGATTTAAAACTCTTCACGCTCAAAAACTTCAAGAAGCTACTTGCATAAAATGAGCAAAAAAGTCCTAATACTTCACGGTTGGGGCGGAAGTAATTATCCTCACTGGCAAAGTTGGCTTGCAGGTGAATTAGCAAAAGAGTACGGTTATGTGAGTTTTTTACAACTAAGTGATTTTGATACACCCAAACTTGATGTATGGAAAAAAGAGCTTACGATACATCTACAAGAGTTTCAACCTGATATTGTTATCTGCCATTCGCTTGCAAATATATTATGGTTTCATCTTTGTAACGATGCCATCCTAGAGAAAGTGCAAAAACTCTATTTGGTAGCACCGCCAAGTCTTTGCTGTGAGATAGAAGAGTTGCAAAGTTTCTTTCCTCTTAAAGCACCAAAAAATCTTTATGCAAAAGAGACACTGCTTATCACTTCAACCAATGACCCTTATCTTAGCACGCAAGAAGCCGAAAAACTCCAAAAAGAACTTGGAGTGACGATGCACGTTATCAAAGACGGCGGACATATAAACGCAGTAAGCGGTTATGGCCCATGGGCGTGGTTACTCGAAAAGATTTATGAAAGCTATTAATATATATTTTTAAAGATAATCCACACCAAGTTGTGTTAAAACAAGAGTCACGCCATCTGGCAGAACCTCGATAAAACCTTCACTTTTAAGTTCGTTCATCGCATCAGCAAGCGCGTCTTCTTGTTTCGCATCAATTTTTTTGAGGATATTTTGCACAACATCCTGTTTTGTCATGAGCGCACCAACACTTTTGTGTTTTTTAAACCATGCCATAAACATCTCTTTGACCTCTTTTTTTGGAGCACTGTCTATGAGGGTCTTTTTCGGGGCAGCTCTTTTTTTATTGATAGGAGTTTTGTTTGCTAAGGGTTTGTCGGCATTAGCTTTTGGTGCTCCAAAAGTTTTGTTTTTTACAGGAGATGTTTTCTTAGCTGGTGCAGCTGTTTTTTTGCCTAGAACAGATGGTTTCATAAAGTACCTTGTTTATTGATTTATATCCGCAATTGTTACATAAATTTGCTTCAAAACTCCAAGGCTGCGTTTAGAGAGCTATCAAAAGTAGTAGTGAAACGCGGTTCTCAAAGTGTTTTCATCTGATTTTTCTCTTAGCTCATGGCGCTCTTTATAGTCATATATGAGCCTAATTTGTGTGTTTTGTGAGCTTCTGAAGTTTTGAGAGATACTAAAAAGAGTTTGTTTTTTTTGTGAGTCATACCATCTGTTTGTATATTCAATATTGGTGCTCATAAATGAAAAACCATCCAATACCAAACCTGCACTTGTCCCAATGCCAACTGTAGTGATATCTGCGACATACACAAGTGGATCGAGCATAAAATAAACGTAGGCATCTTTGTTCCCCCAACTATAACCAGCTCCAACGGTCGCCAAAAAGTTTGTTTTTTCATCAACAAAATTTCTATCCCAACCAAGCTTTGTTCTCCAAGAAAAACTATCAAAAAATTCACTTCTTTGTGCGATAGAAGCAATGGAGATAATGGTTGCCTCTTCGACTTTGAGAACGTTTTTGGAATAGGAGAGTTCAAGATTTGCAAACTCTATTTGAGTCCCGCGTAAAAATCCATAGGGAGTATCTTTGAGATCATGATACGCAGGGCGCAAACCTAAAAATTCCATAGCTTCGCCACTTCGTGCGCCAAACGCAGTTGCTAAACGCAGTGCTCTGTGACTCTGGGAAGCTTCAGGTGGTCTTTGTATTTGGATATTTGTTCCGATGCCAAGAAAAGCTCTGGCTGTGGAGAGCGTATAAAAAAGTTCTAGATATTCCTCTTTTGTCATTGCGTTTTTACTGTAAGAGTATTCGAGATATTCAAAAGATGCTTCGAGTATATATCTTTTTTGTTGGATATTTATCTTTGTGTTGTCTATGAGATGGGAAAGTTTTTTTTCTCCTGCAACAAGAGCACGTGGAAAATGCAAATATTCCTTATCTATAATTTCTTCATATCTTAAAAGTATAGTTCTTTTTGAAGCTCTGTATTTGATATCTTCGATAAGTTTTTCTTCTTTTGCTACATGTACGGTCTCAAGAGGTATCACAGCATAAGTAAAATATTCGCGAAGATGTACGCTTGGACGTGCGACTTCAAGAAGCCAAAGCATATTATAGGAGCAATTTTCTGTAAAAAAATAGTAGCGCGAATGGGTATTATTAAGCTCCCAAATATGCTGTATCATACGCAATACTTCCTCTTCATTAAGATTGAGATCATACTCCCAAATATCCCTTTGCTCCGTATCTCTGTACTCTTTGAGTTTTTCATAATAAGGCAAAAGAGAATACTCACCATAGTAACCGCCGAAGAGTCCTTTGATAGCAAATACAACCCCGTTTGTCTTGGATGGATCTGCATCTGCGGCATAATTGATAGCATAAGAGAGAAGTTTAGATGTATAATGTGAATCAATACGAATAAAAGTGTGCCCAAACATGGACGCTGGTGAGTTTATATGCGCTGAGGGAAAAACAAGAGTGGCAGATTTTGGATTGAGTCTTTCTAAAATTTTCTCATATGCGCTACAGTGAACCTCTGGAAAATCTTTTATATCGAGTTGTTCTTTCAGCCAAGCTTTTCTTGCGGGAAATCTACATGCACTCGCGTTGTCATCAAAATGTATTTCGTTGAAAAAGGCATCAATTGTGGCATCGAGTTCAGCCTTTACATCCATTTTTCCATCAGGTGCAAAGAAAAATCGTGCATCATCTATCTCACTTTCTCCTCCACTCATGTGAAGAAGCAAGTGCCAATATCTTTGCTCTGAGAGTTTTAAAGTATTTGCTTTATTTTTGTATTCTAATAAGTTTGCGTTTAGAGAAGTGAATAAAAAAATAAAGATAAAAAAAGATTTGAGTAAGATGTAAAATCCTAAAAATAGGTTTGGCATAAAGGCGAGACTAAACGAAAATTTCGCTTAGTCTTACATGAGTAATTAGATTTGTGTAGTTGCGATGTTATTGAGAACATCAGCCATTTCTACATTTGTGCCTGTATAGATACTGTTGTAGTTTGCTTGAAGCGCAGCACAAAACATTGCTTTGTCTTCAACTTTTAAAAGTTCTGCCAAAGTGTCAAGAGACTCACCGTGACCAACTGAGATCTCTTTTGCAAGGATATCCATATTTGAAGCTAGGAACTCTTCAGCTCTGTCATTCATGACAAATTTTGCTTTTTTACAGCCAGAGGTGCCTGAAGTGATACCAAAAGTTTGGTTTGCAGAAGTACCATTTGTTGTAGCTTGAAGTGCCAACATCACCGCAGATGAATCATCTTTGATAAGCATCGCACCAAGACCACAGCCCGTCTGGCTGTTTACATTTGCCATACCTATAGTCGCTAAAGCTGCAACTGCTAACATACTCACTAAAATCTTTTTCATAAATACTCCTTATTTTTTAAAGCGAATCATTTTAAGGCAGATTTACTTAAATCAAAGTTAGACAGCTGTATTACCACAGTGTCCACATTTTTTAGCAGCCAAAAGTATCTCTATGGCACACTCACTACACACTTTTGTTGTTGGCATCGCTGGAGCTAGTTCATCTTCATGTTTCATCTTGTTATAAGCTTTTATCATCACAAAACCAAAAATCAGAAAAGAGATAGTTTCGTTGACAAAAACTTAAATTTAACCTAATTTGCTATTATGAAATAAATTTAGAAGAGAGTTCTCTGAGTATCGCATCTGCCTTAAGAGAGTCACCACTATATTTAAGGATTTTTACACCATGTGAACTCATTGCGTTTGCTGTATTTTTACATGCGCGTTTGACAACGATATAGTCACATCCATCAAGTACAACACCCATTTTGTTGTGCTGTGCTATATGTTCTGCATCCTCGAATCCATGAGAACATTCGTGATCTTCTTCCTCTTCCTCGTGGTCAAGGTCTGTGCGTGGATTGTTTTTAACGCTTTCAAGTTTAAAAGAGCGAAACATTCCTGTGCCGCTCATGTCGTAAATGGCGAACTTTGGTGTATGCCCTGCATTGCCAAAAAAAGTCAAACTTTCATCTTTTACCGGAATAGCTATTTTCATTATATGTACCTTTTATTGTTTAAGAAGATTGTAGCACTTTTGTATAAATGTAGCCCTGATGATAACTATTATAAGAAGAAGTTAGTTAAGAAAAATAGCAAGAGGTGAAGCATATATATTTTAGCACAAAATTTAAGCACAGTTGTAATCTTTTTGTGAACACTTCTTGCTATACTTTTTTACGGATGCACACTACTCTTTGT
>MIBW01000038.1:37616-50585 GCA_001829625.1 Sulfurimonas sp. GWF2_37_8
ATGAAAAATGGTCTCGTTCTTATCACCCTTAGCAGTTTAAAAAACTCCATCATCGACTACAACAAACAATTTTTAAAAATGGTGAGGATAAATAACAGGCTTAGCGATAAAGGAGGCTGATCCAGCAATGGCGCAAAGAATTTTTTTGTTTCAAAACGCAGCAGATACACAAAATATTTTCTTTGTATTTTGCAATCTGCGTTTGTATCTCCGTATTTTAACAAAATACTAGTGTATAATACCCACCATAAACCACTTCACCTAAAACTTAATACGGGGTCATAGCTCAGCTGGGAGAGCGCGTCGCTGGCAGCGACGAGGTCAGGGGTTCGATCCCCCTTGACTCCACCACAATTCATGGCTCTTACGCCTCTTCCAAAATTTTATTTTTTAAAGTATTACCTAAAATGTCACTAAGGAATAGGTCAATATTGATATTAAATGAGGTATTTTTAGAAAGTTATAGTTGCAATTTGATTTGTTGTGAGTGAATTTGTAAAAAGTTTTTTAAAAGAAGCTTAGCAAACGAAAAGTTCGTCTGCTAAAGAAAAATTACAGACCTGTAACGTTTTCTGCTTGTGGACCTTTTTCGCCTTGACCGATCTCAAAAGTTACTTTTTGACCTTCGTCTAGTGAAACACGACCATAACCAGTGCTGTTGATTTGACGAAAGTGTACAAATACATCTTTACCGCCATTTTCTTGTTCGATAAATCCGAAACCTTTTTCACTGTTGAACCATTTTACTGTTCCATTTACTAATTCTGCCATTGTTAAATCCTTGTGGTTTAATACACCTACATTGTAAGTGGTTGAAAATCTAATATAAAGTTTGTTCTTAGGTGAATTTTACTGTTAACAAGGAGTTATCAATATAAAGCAGACTAATAGATGTAACTAAAATCATCTTTCATTGACGACAGTATAGCGGAATAATTCAAAAGGAGCGAGAGAATGTGTAAATTTGCATAGTAATTCAACTTTAACACTCACTTAAGTCCACTCCTGTGCAAAAAATGGTTCAGTTCGGACAGAAGAGTCGGTTCTAATCAGACTCTTGTTTTAAGAAGCAAGCAGTTTATGTTTTTCAAGTCTTGCATTTTTACCTCTTTAAAATAATACCATCCACAAATAACTAATGGAGTGGTAACCTTATTTCATACATAGAATTTAAATAATTCTAAGTTAAAATAAAAAGAATAAGGGAAACAATGAGAACAAGTAAATATAGTAAAGAATTTAGAGATTCAACAGTGCAATTAACACTCAATAGTGAAGAAAGTGCGGCGAAGATAGCTGCCGATTTAGACATTAATGTAAAAACATTATATTCTTGGATTCAAGTGTATAAAATCAACCATTATTACTTCTCAGCTACCTGTAAGCGAATGGTACAATTATCTCAACAACAATACGATTGCCGATGCAATTTTAGACAGAGTCGTTCATTCATCTCATCGACTAGAACTTCTTGGTCAATCTATGAGAAAACTCAAATCTACAATCCAAAAAATGGAAGAATAAAAAATCATTCGGACACTTATGATAAAATCATGCTACAGAAAATATCTTTTTCAAAGTGTCCGAATGATTTCCGCTGAAGGTGTCCGGATGTACCGCTGTGAGCAATCAAACGCTAAGCTCATATTTTCCAAAAACTGTTGCTTCCAATTCTTAAGACTCACTGGCAACACTTCATATACACTTGCAATCTCATTGACTGTCTTTTCACCCTCTAAAACTTCCAAAACTAATTTAGCTTTAAAATCTGCACTATAACTTTTTCTTTTTGTACTCATTTTTTATCCCTATTTTTTCTGTTTTTATTTTAGCATTTTGGAATTAAAAAATAGAATTTACTGGTTTGGTTTTAGGGGTTCATTATAGTGAAAAAAACTAACTTTTTCAATTCTATTTTTTCTAGGCATCACAAAACTTTTTTGGTTTATTGCAGCACTTTTTAGTTAAAAATTGACCTCTGCCCCTGTTTTCCTCATACACGTACCATCAGACCTATATTTCGTACTATTCCATTTTTTAAAATCTCATGTTTGACTAAAAACACCCTCTTTTCAAGCCAGTTCATTTTTTCAAGATGTGAAAATTTTTCAAGCATCTCTTGTGATGGTTTATCAAGTTTATCACCATAAACTTCAAAGAATTTTCTAGCTTGTAAAGTGTATTTTGAAAAATCTTGTTTTTGTAAAAATTTTTTTATAAAATACTCGATACCATAATTTTTTGCTCCAGTATCATTGTTACTATGCTGACGATAAAGCATCAATGGCTCTTTTATATATCCTATCTTACCAAATGCCGAAGCTACCATCGCTATCCACCAGTCATGCATCACAGCCTCGACTGGTACATCTTCTATCATTTGGGCTAATTTACGATTTATCATCATGGTACAACCTGTGACAATATTTTGCAAGATAAGGGTATTTAATCTATCTTGTGCAGGATTGATATTTTGATAGTGCCAAAATGAGCCAGCAAGTGTATTTAACTTTTCATCAACTACTTCCAAATCAGTATGAACCAAAAGTGGCATATCGCCATATTTATTTTCCATATATTGCATCTTGGTAAGTGTTTTTTCTATCTTATCACTTTGCCAAACATCATCTTGATCGCAAAACATAAAATACTTAGTATCGCTATTTCGCAGTGCATACTTCAAAAGTTCCCCAAAGCTCCCCTTTGCTCCAAGATTTCGCTCACTCTCTAAAAGTTTGATACCATACGATTTGAGTATCATGAGCGTATCATCACTACTCCCATCATCACGAGCGATGATTTCAAAATCTTTATAACTTTGAGCTATCAAAGAATCAAGTTGATTTTTGAGATATTTTGAACCGTTGTAGGTCGATAACAAAACAGTTATCATACAATCTTCCATTAAATAAACACATATTTTTTATACAAAAAATAGTTAAAAATGAAACTCAAAAATAAAGCTATAAAAACTGCAACATAAAATGGTAACTCAACTAATTGATTTAATATCCAAATATTTCCAGCATAAAATACAAATGCAACAGTTAAAGCTAAAAAATATCTTACTGTCATCATATTCATTATTTTTTTCTCATCTACTTTAAATGTATAGTGCTTATTTATAAAAAAATGTGTAACTACCGCTATTATATAAGAGATTGTTACGCTTACATAAGTAACTATTTCAAAAACATCTCTTAAGATATAAAGTGATAGTAGTTTTAAAAGAGTTACACCTACTCCAACCATACCGTAAATCACAAATTGACTTTTAAATAATTTCGCTATCATCAAAATATATTCCAAAAATGTCTTTTTTTAACACCTAAAAACTCTTTTGTTTCTTTTATCGTGTCTAGTATTTCATAGATATTATCTATCTTTCCACCCATGATATTTGAGAAATTCTTAATTTCATAATCTTTTGTAAAAAGTATAGGTCTTCCATCGTCTGTTTCATTTTTTACTTGTACAGTTTTTACTTCGTAAATACTATCTCTATAAATCGCATCTTCAAGTAGTGGGATATATCTTTTTGCATCATTTATCATATATCTAAAGTTTGATTTTTTTTCATACTCTTTAAGAATTTCATAGCCATTACTATACTCATCCTTATCTAGCCAACTTCCATGAGGTGTGTATCTTACATGACTAAAAGTATTAAGTCCACGTGAAGGAAATGGCATGATAGAAAAAAACGGTCCATCCATAATAGTGATAGAAAAGTTTTTAAGCTCATCTGGTAAATCTATCAAAGCCATCTCTGTGATTTCATGCTTGAGATTTAACAGTGGCATATTTGAATTCTGCAAAACCGTATTTAGCCCAGAATAAGTACAGTTAAAGACAAATTTTGCATTTATTGGCTCATCATCTTCCAAATAAACATTTATAGATTCATCTAAACTTTTTTCAATACTTTTTACTTTTGTATTTAGTCTTAGTTCACATTTGCTTTCATCAAACTTTTCCAAAACTATCTCTTTAAGTATCTTTGCATCAAATGCAAACTCTTTTACACGAAAAACTTCATCTATGAGTTTATCGTTAAAAAGTGCTTTTGTATGAGATGGTGCTTTGCTTATTGGTGCTCCCATTTTTTTGTATATTTCATAAAATTGATTTGCATTTACTTTTGAGCCTATCTTTGCTATGGCATAATATTTATCAAAGTCACTTTTTATAGCCTTTTCAAAATCCATAATAAACTTTGGAAAATTTGCTAATGATCTAAAAGCAGTTACTAAACTTCTAGGGTAGTGATAACCCATATGAACCCTAGCTTGATTGACATAACTAGCTCTTTGCAATATATCACTCTCTTGCTCTAACACAACCACATCATCAAAATACTCTTTTAAAAAAAGTCCTAATGTAGAACCAAAAAATCCTCCACCAATTACTATACAATCATATTTTTTTAACATTAAATTTACCCCGTGCCAAATACCAAAGTATCTCTATAAGTAAAAAATTGCCTCTAAAAGAGCTTATTTTTGTAGGAATTTTTCCATCACTAGGATAAGTTCTAGTTACTGGAACCTCACAAGTTTTTAGTCCTAATCTTGGAGCTTTTACAGATAAATATGCTAAAAGTTCATAAGTATCAAAAATATCTCTAAATGGTTCTACATCTTTATGTTCTAAATATTTTTTACTATATCCTCTATAACCATTTGTAGTATCTGTATATTTAAAACCTGCTATCATAGAAATTACTGGTATATGAATAAGTTTTACAGCAAAGTGTCTTATTTTTGGTGTATTTATAGCAGCTCCATCTGGTACAAATCTGCTTCCTTGAATCATATCATAGCCCTCATCTAGTTTTTTGATAAACTCATAAATACTTTCTACACTATCTTTCCCGTTTCCATCTACTGTTACTATTCCCTCATATCCTTCATCAAGTGCAAATTTATATGCCATACGAAGTTGTGCTGATAATTTTCCTTTATCTTGTTTAGTTAAAATTGCCCGTACATTGCAACTTTTTAAAAACTCTAACTCAAGTGAGCCATCACTACTTCCACCATCTGCTATGATGATATCTATGTCGTTTGAAATCTCTTTCATCATTTGGAGCTGAGTATGGATTCTTCCACCCTCATTTATCACTGGGACTATTACACAACATTTTGTTGATTTTTCTTTCAAAATCTCTTTTTTATGGTTTGGTGTTTGATTAAATTTCATTTATTTATCATCCTTATTATTGATAGTTAATGTTACATGTAAATTTTTACATATAGTGATATTTGACTTATCTATTCCAGAGACATTTAAAATATATTTTCCTCCAGCAAATTTTGAAGTATCAATTAATGCTTTATACCCTGCATTTAAAAGATTACTTTTACCAAAAACATCTACAAGATCTTGACGATTTGTATTATCTGTATAAAGAAAGTGTTTATTGCCTTTTTCATCAGAAATAGTGATAAGTTTATTATCAAATAATTCACCATCGTTAGTTGATTTAGCTAACCATCCTTGAATATCTATAATCGATGGATTTGTTAATGTTGAAATTCCTGTTTCTTGATTAATAATATCAGTGCTACCCGCACAATTATTAATTTCAGATATTTTATAAAAATCATTATTTTGTAATACATTCGAGAATCTTGGTTCTTTAATTGTAATACTTGGTACATCGATTTTTATCCAATTTATTTCAAAAGAATTTTCAAAATAATTATCTGAATTCAGTGACAACATCACTGATTGAATTTTTTCTGCATTCAAAGGAAATTCTACAGGAAGAGGAGATATCCAAATACCACTTTTTGAATTTATGATATTCAATCTATACTCATATATTCTGTTATCTATTGTTTTATATTTGATTTTTACAATATTACCTCTGAATAAGAGATTTTTCAAATGACCTCTAATTGTAAATTTAAAATTTGGCACCAATTTGATAATACCATTAATATTTTTTGGTACATCATACCAAGTATTAAATGTCATAGTTTGAGTATTTAAAATTTCTATATCACTTTTTTGTGTATTATTATTTTCTTGAAGAAGCATCATTGGAATTTGTTCATGATTAGCCATATTAGTTGAAACAATATGATAATTTTGCAAAATTACAGTTGTTGTTAGTGGATCTTCATTCATTATGTGTTTATTGTCAAAATCATTAAATGGATTGCAATCAAACGTTGAACATACTATTGAAGATGTCCATAAAATAAATTTTGGGCGCTCTTTAGACTCGAAAAATTGCTTATTCATTTCATCAAGTTTTGGAGTTAAAGTCATATAATTCTGAAAAGATGGTCTATGTAAATAGTTTAATTTATTAGCAAATAAGTATTCATTATTATATGGATACACATCGATAGTTGCATTACCTATTAAATCAAGCATATTTTGATTTAGCCTGTATTTATCTATATAAACATTTTTCATGCGTTCTTCATATTTCTTTTCAAAATCTATAGGTGCTTTTAGTTTATCAAGGCCGTTATAAATAGTTGCTCCTGAATATACGGGATTAACTGATAAATAATACAAGCAAGCAGTTATTAAAAGAAAAATGATTTTATTTAATTTGCCATTGTAAAAAGTAATTAGTAGGGCTAATATGCTAACTGGAATGACAAAATAAGCAAAGTAATGATCTGTTCTTGAAAAACCTAATTTGAAAAAAAGAAGTAATAAAATATTTATTGTAATCAAAAGTTGTCTATTTCTTAGAAGTAAGTAAATATTAAATAAGATAAAAATCAAACCTACTAACTTGAATGTAAAGTTTGAATTGACAACATCAATTGTCATATCAACAGAGTTACCAAGACTCAATTGACTATTCATTATTAAGTAATTTAATATATTATCATAATCATTAAAAATTAATAAACCAAATACAATAAATGAAAATAAAAATACAATAAATGCATAAATAATTTTCTTAAATTCTTCTTTTGAAAAAAACTGAATAAAGAAGTAACTTCCGAAAGATAAAAAAGCTATTAGTCCATAAAAAAATCTAATATAGAAAAAGAATGCAATAACTACACTTATTATTAGAATATTTTGTAAGCTTAACAATTCTAATTTTTTATCGCTTGAATCGATATATATAATTAATAAAATAGGCCAAAGAAAAAATGAAGCAGAAAAATTTAAAGTACCAATAAATAAAAAGTATGTTATTGCGAAATAAAAATATGATTTATTTTTGTACAAATTTATAAAGATAATAAACCAAAACAAAGTTATTACAAAAGATATGAATGCTACTGAAACCCAATAAGACAATAAACTAAATGAAGATGTTGTTCCACCCACAATCCAATACAAAGGTCCATAACTAAATAAAAAATCTTGATTACCGTAAAACATTTGGTTAGTTACGTTAATCCATTGTTCTACATTATCTATTGAACCACTACTTGTATAGAGTTTTTGAGATAAAAAATTGTATAAAAATAATAATGCAAAGATACCAATCATATTATATTTTTCTGATAAATAATTACTAATTTTATTAAACATACATTAGCTCTTTAACAAATATTAAACTATTTTTCACTGCTTCAATATTTGAATCCAAAACATTATTTTTCATTTCTATCGAAACCCATTTATCATAATTCAACTTTTTCAAGGTTAAAGCAAACTCTTCATGATTTGTTTTATTGTTTGTAATTAATTCCAAAAATGGTTCTGATATATGAAAGTGTTCAGTATATGGCAAAGCTTTTTTTAGATTTTCCTCTATATTCTCACCATTCATAGCCATAACAGCTGAATCTATATGAAGTCTAAAGCCTTTTGAATCTACATCTTTTAGAAGTTGTATTGCTTCATCAATATTTGTTATAAAATCACATCCATACTCTTTTGCATTTGGTTCTATACAAAAGCATCTATTTTTTGAATACGAGTATTCTCCTAATTCTTTAAAAAAATCTATTGCTATTTTATAGGCTTCATTTTTATCCATATCACCAATAAATCTATTTTTAGGTGAACCAAAAACCAAAACTTTTACATCAAGTTTTTGAGCCAAGTCAATAATCTTTTTTAAATACTCTAAAGTATCATTTCTGCTGTCATCAAAGATTTTTAATTCAGGTTTTCCAAATAAAAGTGATTGCATAGCTGGAAATTTAAAATTATAAGATTTCATATACTCTAAATAATCTTCTATTTCTTTATCTGTAACATTTGATAAATCTTTAAATAGTTTTGGAGGAGCGAGCTCAATTCCCTCAAACCCATACTCTTTTATCAAGTTGAATACTTCTTTATCTTCACTTGGTTCCCATGCGATATTTGAAATAGCAAGTTTCATACTTTAGCCTTTGTTCTTTGAACGAAATCTTTTACTTTTTGTAAAACTTCTTCTTTTGATTGTATATATTTGCTAGTTTTTCCAAAAGCATCAGCATATTTTGTATGCATATCATAAAATGGTGCATTTGGTGTTGGCCTATTGTCAAAATCTATATCAAATCCTGCTTTTATTACCTCTTTTACACTTGTAGGTTCCGTTGAAAAATTTATGAGTTTAATATTATTTTCTATTACTTTTTGAATATCTTCTACTAATGTATCTAAAGAATAAAATTGAAATACTGCTTCGCTATGTATTTTAAAAGTTTCATTATCATGTAAAAAATCATAAATGATATTTTTTTTCAATCCGTCTCCCAAAAGCCCTGGTAATCTTATTATATTGTAGTTTTCAAATCGTTCACTTACAAAAGTTTCTATCATTCTCCTATGTGTTCCGTATGCATGATGATTTGATAAATCTATAAAACTATCTTCATTTACATCAATAATTGATTTATAAACATCAACAGTAGAAATCAAAACAAATCTTTTTGTTTTCACTTCTCTGATTGCATCCATTAAAGAACAAACACTATGCAAATCTTCTGTAGGTTTTTGATTTGCTATCCATTTTGCAGCTGGAGCTCCTGCACAATATACTACATCGTATTCTTTGTCTTTTATATCTTGTATGTTTTTAGAATTGTATAAATCATCAAATTTTATCTGAGCCAATAAATTTGAGCCTACGAATCCCGTATATCCTATGAGTGCTTTTTTCATTTTTATTCCTTATCTATATTCTTTTTATCTGAAAATAGTGCAACACTACTTTTTTCATCTACTATTTCATACATTGGTGCATTTTTTTGGTTTTGGATAATCATTCTTATGTATTCACCAAGTACAGCCAATACTAAAAATAGTACAAAATATACTGTTGAATTATAAAGATTTGAAGAAGTCCAACCCTCTGCTACATCATCTTTGAGAATAAAAACACCCAAAATATATGCCATATAAAATAAATTTACTATTGATGCGCTCAAAGATAAAATAGTAGCCATTCTGATAAGTCTATGAGAATAATTTACAAGCACATCTATAGTAAAGTTTACATTTTCTAAAAAAGTTCTTTGATTTGACTTTTTCCCTAGCGGCATATATGTATACTCATATTTTAAGAAACCATTGTTAAATTTCAAAAGCTTTAGAAATTTAACTCTGTCTTCATTTTTAGTTATAAAATTTATTACCTTGCGATTTATAACAAAGAAATCACTATACATACTATCAATTTTTATTCCAGTAAACAAAGATATAGTTTTATAAAATGTTTTTGAAGTTATTGATTCGAAAAAAGATTGCACTTTTTTCTCTCTTTTTCCAATAACAACATCATGAGTTTCAGCATGTTCTAGCATATTTTCTAAATCTTCTATACTATCATGAGATACATCTATAATTGCACAATAATCACCTATACAATTTTCAATGATGGTTGAATGAGCTATCTCAATATCAACATAAGAAGATAATTCGAGTATTCTTAAATTATTTAGTCTTTTTAGTAAATTTAAGTAATCTTTTGTGTCAATTTCATAATTTAATAAAAGTATCTCAAAATAGTTGTATTTGCCATACAGTAAAGCGTGAAGTTTTTCAATTTGTTCAATTTCAGCTTCTCGATTTAAAATTAAACCAACCGATATAAAATTATCTTTTTTCATCTTAAACTAAAATCCTCTCTATTTAAAGTTAAATTTTGGTTATAGTATGGGTCGCCATTTTCCAAAATCTTTTGATGTCTTTTTTTCATATACTCAACTTCAGTATTGAATCTAGCTACTTTTTCGGGATTATCTTCTGCTCCTCTTGAGATTGACTCATGATGGTATGCTTCACAATAAGGGGTAAAAATGTTTCTATATCCATTTTCCTGAACCCTTAAGCAAAAGTCAACATCGTTAAAAGCAATTTTGAGACTTTCTTCATTTAAGCCTTCTAATTCTTGAAAAATACTTGTTTTAACCATAAGGCAGGCAGCTGTAATCGCACTAATGTTTTGAACTAATTCCAGTCTTGAAAAATACCCAGGACTCATTTTATCAATATACTTATGTGAATGCCCTGCAATGCCACCTATTCCAATAATTACCCCTGCATGCTGTATCTTATCATTTGGATAATATAATTTTGCTCCAACGCACCCAATTTCTTCTCTTTGTGAATGTTCTAGCATGCTTTCAATCCAATCAGGAGTGATAATCTCAATATCGTTGTTCAAAAGTAGTATATGCTCACCTTTTGCGTAAGTTTTTACTGCATGATTATTTATATCTGAATAATTAAATGGAACATTGTATTCATAAAATTTGATTCCTTTATGAAGTTTTTCGAGTCTTTGCATTTCATTGAATGTTGTTTGCTCGGTACTATTATTGCTTATCCCAATTATCTCAAAATTTTTATATGTTGATTTTTTAAGTATTGACTCAATACACATTTTTAGCAATTCTGGCTTATCTTTAAATGGAATGATTATACTTACAAGAGGGTTGTTTAAGATTTTATATCTTACTTTGTAAGTTCCAGAATATTTACCATTTTCTACTTTTACATCTATCTTTCTTCTATTCATTGCATTTTGCAAAGCTTTTATACCTGCATCTTGAGCATAAGATTTATCACTAAACTCTGCCGCTGTAGATCCTGGTATTTTTCTCCAATAATATAGCACTTTTTGAATGTGATAAATCTTATCTGTATGCTCCAATACTTTAAGATACAAATCATAATCTTGTGCACCCTCAAGTCCTATTTCCCACCCTCCTACTTTTTCTATCAAAGACTTTTTAATCACACCTAAATGGCTTATGTAGTTTTGAGACAAAAACATATCAGGAGCAAAATCTGGCTTAAAATGAGGGTCACTAAAACTCCCATCCATCTCTAATTTATTCTCATCACTATAAACAAAATCTGCACCAGTTTCGTTGATGGCTTTTACTACTTCATACAAGGCATCAGGAGTTATCTCATCATCATTGTCCATGAGTGCTATATATTCACCACTTGCCAGTTCTAAAGCAGCATTGGATGCGCCTGAAATGTTGAGATTTTGTTCTAAATATTTTACTTTTATTTTTGGATTTTTGATATTTTTAAGATATTCAACAGTCTTTTTGTGGGTGCTTTTATCATCTGCGATGCACAGTTCCCAGTTTTTATACCATTGATTTTCAATCGATTTTATAGCTAGATTAAGCCATTTTGGATCGACATTGTAAACGGGCATGATGATGGAAATGAGAGGCTTATTAGTAAAATCATTGATTTCTTTAATTATCTCTTTTGTTAGTAAAGGCTGTTTATATTCATATTTACGAGCTGCCAAAGGTCCACTTGCACTATGCAATTTTGCTTTTGCACGATTGAGTGAATGTCTTACACCGTTTGTTTTGGCTTCTTTGATAAATTTCCTCACAAAATGAGGATTTTTTTTAGCATGTTTTAGTATCATCATAAGTTTTACATATTTAGACATCTTCATACTATTTTCATTAGATATTTTTCGCCCTTCTGCTCTTCCAGATCTTAAAAAATGCACCAAAGGATTTATTCCAGCTTCTCTTACATCAGGACAACTCTCAAGATAAAAGTTTGTATCAAAATTTGCCGATGGATTTCGCCCCTCTTTGTAGCCATGCTCCAAATAATGCAAGATAGGGTCAATCTCTGCATCTTTGACATCTTTATATGCATTAAGATAAAAACTTTTGTCAAAATATATATTGCAAACCAAAAGATCATAATCTTTTAAAGCTGCTGGCACTCTCCCTTCTTTACTTCCATATCTTATATAATGCACCAAAGGATTTATCCCAGCTTCTCTTACATCAGGATAACTCTCAAGATAAAAGTTTGTATCAAAATTTGCCGATGGGTTTCGTCCCTCTTTCCAACCATATTCAATAAAGTGTTTAATAGGGTCGATGTCTGCTTTTCGTATATCTTCATAACTCTTAAGGTAATACCCCTCATCAAACAAACCTGATTTTTTTACTATTTTGTATTCTTTATTCCATATCACTTGTTCATTTCCCCATGTATAAGTTTTGCAATGCCATCTAAAATATCTTTCAATTCTATCTTCATTTTATAGATAGTATTGAGGATACTTCTAAAAACTATAGTTTCACTCCCCATCTCAAAGCCTCCTTTTCTATCAGTCTTGAACAATCGGTATTAAAAACGGCATCCATCTTTTGTTCCCCTAGTTCTCTTTTTATCCTAGAGAGAAATTTGATTTTTTTTCAAAAAGATTAGTAGGTTCTGAAAGTACCGAGTACAAATCTATATCTCCACCTTTTTTAGTATCATCTACTCGGCTACCAAAAAGATATATTTCGCTATTTTCAAAAAAAACTCTTTAAAATATTTTTTAATAGTATTTTGATAGCTTACAGAAAGTCTCATTTATATTTCCTCAAAAACCTAGCCAATCTTCTCATTGGTCGTGTAATTTTCCAACTTCGTGAGCTGTAAAGTCTCACAAGCTCATCTTCGAGTAGAAGATGAGCTTGATTTTTCGATTCAATTTCTTGATTTTTCGATTCAATTTCTTGATTTTTCGATTCAATTTCTTGATTTTTCGATTCAATT
>MIBW01000038.1:50730-71846 GCA_001829625.1 Sulfurimonas sp. GWF2_37_8
TTCTTGATTTTTCGATTCAATTTCTTGATTTTTCGATTCAATTTCTTGATTTTTCGATTCAATTTCTTGATTTTTCGATTCAATTTCTTGAAGAAGCAAGTTTATCTTGTGGTCTTTGTCATTTGCTATCTGATTTGCACAGACATGGACGGCATCTTTTGCGACATGAGCATATCTTACCACCATCTCAAGCGACTTAGCACCACTCAACTCTTCACTACTCAAACCTTCAAAATAAATCTGCGGATCAAAAAACTCAAAAAAGTAACTTTTCCCATGATGAGAACAAACATTTGCCGAGATTTTGGGCGTTAAGTCCACTTCACTCTCATCAACTTTGACTAACACCAATCTTTCTATCTCTAGCACACAAGATTCATTGAGTGGGTCAAGTCTTAGATTTGTGATATTTTCATACTTTGAGATATCAAAAGTAAATGTTTGCACTTCATCATTCCCCGCCACTGGAAGACGAATAGATGACTCTTCACTTATTCCGTTACCTTGGTCTATGAAGAGTTGGGAGAATGTATTAGAGTTTTTTTGCTCTAGACTTTCATTTTGTGAGATTATGTATAAAGACTCTATAAAAGCATTAAAATACTCAATATTATCTGTGGGTGCATCTGAAATAGTGTTATTCCATAAGTCTAATTTAATATTTTTATTTTTATTTATAATTAAAAATTCCCTATAATTATTTTTTGAAATATCGAAATTATATAAATATCTATTATAAAAATTATCAATGTTCATTCTATAACTTTGCAGTGTCATATCCCTTGCAACTTCAAAGTGTAATTGCATTAATTTTTCCCATAGTTCCAAAGACCCGTGAGAAAACATGCTAATATTGCATTTTAAAACATTTTTAATATAATCTATAGTTATATTTAATTCAGGTAGTTTATTTTCAATATGTTCTTTAAGCCATATGTAGTCTCCCCCATATTTTTTTTTATAATATTGGTTAACTTTTTTTTCTGTACTTGATACACCATTTTCATTAAATGGTCCTGCCAGGATTACTAGCTCTTTCGATACTCGATTTAATTCACTCAAAAAATCATTTCTAAGACTTTGTGGTATATGTTCAAAAACATCTAAAGCTACAACAATATCAAATTTATTATCTTCTATCTGAGGCATGCTCGTAGCATCTGCTAATATATAATTTTTATCTTTTTGTAAATGCTCAGGCAATTGTATATCCAAATATTTGATATTATCATCTGGCAAAAATCTTTCTAAGTTTTTATGTTCATTTGCCCCTATCTCTAAAATAGAAAATTTTTTATTATTATTTCTAATATTTTCTACAATAAGAGATGCAGTTTTATACCTTTGATATTGATCAAAAGGGATATTATAGATACTATTGTTTCCAGTTGTGTTCAATATACACCCTTCCTTCTGTAAAGTAATCACTTGAGATAGTAAAACTTTCTATATTTTGATTATAATCCAAATTAACTATACCTTTTTCTACAAATATTCCAACATCTAAAAAATATGTTCCAGCTGTCAAAGGTATTTTAGGAATTTCATATTGTATAGTGTGCACTCCCTTGATTGATATTATTTCAAATTTATCAAGATAGGTATTCGGTCCAAATATATAATTTCTCTCCGCATCATAGATAGCTATACCCAAAAGCAAACCATCTATATACCCATCAAATATTTCATATTCAACATTAACAACTAACTTATCAAAAACTTCTAACTGTTTTTTTGATAAATTAAAACTAACTATTCTTGCTTGTGTTGAGCTATTTGTATTGCATTTAGTTATGTGTTTTTCTTCATCTTTTGAATTTTCTAAAGACTCTAAATGTAAACTATCTGTATACATATCACCTACTGTAGTTTGATCTCCGATTTGTCTTATTTTTCCTTGATCTATCCAAATAGCTTTTTGACAGAACCGTTTTACTTGCTCTATACCGTGAGATACAAACAGTATAGTAGTACCATTCTGTTTTATAGACTCCATTTTTTTAATACTTTTAGTTTGAAATCTAGCATCTCCAACACTTAAAACTTCATCCACTATCAAAATATCTGGGTCAACATTTATAGCTACTGCAAAAGCAAGTCGTGCAAACATTCCACTACTGTACATCTTTACGGGCTGGTAAATGAAGTCTCCAATGTCTGCAAAGGCAAGTATCTCGCTTATTTTAGTTTCCATCTCGGCATGTGGATATCCCATAAGCGTACCTTGAAGATAGATATTTTCTATCCCTGTGTATTCAGGGTTAAACCCCGCTCCAAGCTCAAGAAGTGAAGCGATGCGTCCATTTACATGCACATGACCGCTTGATGGAGTTAAAACCCCTGTAATGATTTTGAGTAATGTTGATTTACCCGCACCATTTTTACCGATGATACCGACTGTCTCACCTTTTTTTATCTCAAAGCTTACATCACTCAGAGCATAAAAGTCTTTGTGGTACTTTTTCTTTAGTGGGTGTAAAGACTCTTTGAGCCTATCGACTGGCTTATCGTATAACTTATATACTTTTGTAAGGTGGGTTACTTTTATTGCTGTACCATGCACTTCAGAATTATTTTTTTCTTGATTCATTTTCTTGTTTTGTACCTTTTTCTTTTCATTAAAAATTCATAATTCAACATTACTAAAGCACATCCGCAAAATGAGGTCTAAGCTTTCTAAATACAACTGCCCCCACAAAGAAAAATATCAAAGTTATAGCCCAGTATTGCACACTTAATTCTGCTCGTTCCCAAAACCAAATATTGTAAATAAGGCTATCTCTATACCCCTCGATAATGTAATAAACTGGGTTATACTGCATAATGCCGTGGTACTCTTGCGGAAGTATCTTCATCGACCAAAAAATAGGTGTAAGCCAAAAACCAAACTGGATAATCATACCTATAATTTGTCCTAAATCTCTAAAAAATACTATGACAGAACTTGTAATCCAAGAAATACCAAGAACTAAGATAATTGTACAAAACAGATAATACGGGATTTGAAGCCAATAGAGTGTTGGGGTATAGCCATAATACAAAAACATTCCAAACATAAATAGAATAAAAAAGAGATGGATAGTCAAAGCTGAGATAATTTGAATGATGGGAAGTAAAGATACCCGAAAAACAACTTTTTTTACCAAAAAGCTATTTGAAAGTACTGATTGTGTGGCACTTTGTAAACTTTCTGCAAAGAAAAACCAAGGTACCATTCCAGCCATAAGCCATAATATAAATGGGAAGTCGTCCACAGGCATACTTTTAAACCCAACTTGAAATACAAACCAAAATATAATTATCATCACTGTTGGTTGAACAAATGCCCAAAGTACCCCTAGATAATTGCCCATATATCGTGACTTAAAATCATTTTTTGCTAAATCTATCAGCAATCTTTTACTTTTGAAAATATCTCTCAAAAATCTATAATATAATTTAATATATTTCAATTATATTTCTCCAAGTACCACTCAATCGTTTTAACTATCCCCGTGTCAAAGTTCTCATCTGCCTTCCAGCCTAACTGCGTTTCGAGTTTTGTGGCATCTATGGCATAACGTCTGTCGTGTCCAGCTCTGTCTTCTACAAAGGTGATAAGTTCTTTGTAGCTCTTCTCTTTTGATACTTTTGCATCAAGAATAGTACAGATACGATCTACTATTTGCAGATTTGTTCTCTCATTTCTTCCACCGATATTATAAACTTCACCTGTTTTTCCAGTGTGATAAACTATATCTATTCCCTTGCAGTGGTCAAGGACATAGAGCCAGTCACGGATGTTTTTGCCGTCTCCATAGATGGGGATGTTTTCACCTGCGAGGGCTTTTCTGATGATGGTCGGGATGAGTTTTTCATCGTGCTGTTTTGGGCCATAGTTGTTGGAACAGTTTGTAATAACAGTGTTAAGCCCATAAGTTTCTTGATACGCCCGAACAATCATATCACTTCCCGCTTTACTTGCAGAGTAAGGTGAGTTTGGAGCGTAAGGTGTCTCTTCTGTAAAGAAGTCTGTTTCGTTTAATGTGCCGTAAACTTCGTCTGTACTTATGTGGTGAAAACGAGGAACTAGATTGCTTCGTTCCTCGCAATGACGGTGCGCGTCACTCTGAAACGAACCTTCGTCACCCTGAACTTGATTCAGGGTC
Source organism: Sulfurimonas sp. GWF2_37_8 (assembly GCA_001829625.1). Lineage (GTDB taxonomy): Bacteria > Campylobacterota > Campylobacteria > Campylobacterales > Sulfurimonadaceae > Sulfurimonas. Next base: position 54,879 of record MIBW01000038.1, read on the forward strand.
TCATGTGTGGAATGACGAAAACGCTCTTTGTAAGTAAACGGCTTATCCATCCAATATTTATAAGCTACATCTATCAAAGTAAAAGTACCGTTGACATTTGTCTGCACAAATACGCCTGGGTTTTTAATGGAGTTATCTACATGAGATTCTGCTGCGAAGTGGATGACACCTTGGATGTCATACTCTGCAAAGATAAACGCAACAAGTTCACGGTTGCAAATATCGCCTTTGATAAATTTATAGCGAGGATTGCCTTCGCACTCTTTGAGGTTTTCTAAGTCACCTGCGTATGTCAAAAGGTCCAAGTTGATTAGGTTATACTCTGGATATTTCTCCAAAAAATACGGCACAAAGTTTGAACCGATAAAACCTGCTGTTCCTGTTAGTAGTATGTTTTTATTTTGCATTATTTTCTCTCTCCCATTTTTTTCAAACATTCATCCAAACTATCTTTCCAGTAAGGGATGGTGATACCAAAATCTTTTTTTATCTTTGATTTGTTAAGCAGACTGTAGTGCGGTCTTGTCGCCGGAGTAGGGTACTCTTTGGTCTCTATCGGGTTGATGACACACTCTAGTTTTGCCATACGCATGATCTCTTTTGCAAAGTCGTACCAACTCAAGACACCTTCGTTGGAGTAGTGGTAGATTTGTACTTGAGATTTTACATCAAGTTCAGAATGATTGGATAGTATCTCTAAAATAGCTTGCGCCAAATCTTTTGCATACGTCGGAGTGCCCACTTGGTCATAGATAACCCCTAAACTCTCTTTCTCTTTGCCTAAACGCAGCATTGTTTTGACGAAGTTATTGCCATAGCTACTATAAACCCATGAAGTGCGGATGATGATTGCGTTTGGAGGATTTATCTCTACTATTGCGTTTTCTCCAGCAAGTTTTGTTGCTCCATAAACGCCATTTGGATGTGTCAGATCTTCTTCATTGTAAGGTTTATAGTTTTTGCCATCAAATACATAATCTGTAGAGATATGCATGAGCTGTATATTTTTCTCTTTCGCTATCTCTGCCATAGTTCTCACAGCTAGATGATTTATGGTATCTGCGTTTACTTCGTCTGCTTCTGCCTTGTCCACCGCCGTATAAGCGGCACAGTTGATAATGGCATTGATATTGTTTTTCTCTATAAACGCAGCTATGGCATTTTTGTCTGCGATATCTAGTGTCTCTCTGTCTGTAAAAAAGAAGTTATAAGTAAACGCGGACGACAATTCTCGTATCTCACTTCCTAGCTGTCCATTGCTTCCAGTGACTAAAATATTAAACATTATAATAATCCACTCCATACTCAAACACATCATCTGTTTGGGTGAGTTTTGGCTGCGTTTTATCTTTCGCGGAAAGATTTAGCTCTTCATGAGCCACCATCCAGTCGATACCCAAAGCCTCATCGTCAAACGCAATGCCTCTATCATTTTGGGGAGAGTAGTAGTTATCAACTTTATAAGCAAAGATGGTTTCATCTTCGAGCACGACAAAGCCATGCGCAAAACCTCTTGGTACTAACATCTGTTTTTTGTTCTCAGCATTGAGTTCTACAGCCACATATTTGCCAAAAGTAGGGCTTCCTTTGCGAATGTCTACAGCCACATCCAAAACGCGACCCTGAATGACACGCACAAGTTTTGTTTGCGCCGCAGGATGGAGCTGGTAGTGCAGACCACGCAAAACACCACGACTGGACTTTGACTCATTATCTTGACAAAAGTTTATTTTATATCCTAAAAACGCTTCAAGCTTATCCGCACGAAATGTCTCTACAAAATAGCCTCGCTCATCTCCATGAACCTTTGGCTCAATGATAACTACATCAGGAATATCTGTTCTTATAAATTGCATACTACTTCAATCCTCTCGGCTGTGCAGCACGTCTGATGAGATATTGTCCATACTGGTTTTTCTTGAGTGGTTCTGCAAGTTCTAGAAGTTTTTCTTTTGAGATATAACCCATCTCATACGCTATCTCTTCTATACATGCCACTTTGAGAGACTGACGGTTTTCTATGGTTTGGATAAACTGGCTTGCTTCGAGGAGTGACTCATGTGTTCCTGTATCGAGCCACGCGTAGCCACGACCCATAAGCTCTACTTTGAGCCTCTGTTCATGCAGATAGTCTTGGTTAAGTGTAGTGATTTCCAACTCACCCCTATGAGATGGCACAACAAGCTTTGCTTTTTGCACGACATCATTTGGATAAAAATATAGTCCTACCACGGCATAGTTACTTTTAGGCTCTGTCGGTTTTTCTTCTATGCTTGTTACATTGCCCGCTTCGTCAAACTCCGCCACACCATAACGTTCAGGATCGCTTACATAGTAGCCAAAGACTGTTGCGTTTTTATCTTCGGCTGCGTTTTTAACAGAAGAAGCAAGAAGCTTGCTAAGTCCATGACCGTGAAAGATATTATCACCGAGGACAAGACAAACATCATCAGAACCTATAAAATCAGCCCCGAGGATAAACGCCTGAGCGAGTCCATCTGGAGAGGGTTGCACAACATAACTAAAGCGCATACCGATGTCACTTCCATCACCAAGCAACTCCTCAAAACGCGGTAAATCTTTTGGTGTGGAGATGATAAGCACCTCCGTGATACCACTTAGCATAAGCACTGAAAGTGGATAGTAAATCATCGGTTTATCGTAGATAGGGACAAGTTGTTTACTTACACCTTTTGTAATAGGATAGAGGCGTGTGCCACTTCCTCCGGCTAAAATTATACCTTTCATATTCATATCTCCCCCTGCTAATCTATATTAATGAATTAAAATTATACATTTTTCCAATCATCAATCACCTTAATAATCAGAAAAATCCAAGAATAATTAATCCTCGTTGAGCATCTTCATCTTAAGCAAGATAGTATCTTCTTCTTTGAAGTCTATATGTACAAGATAGGCTTCACTTGCGTTTTGATCCTTTTTTTTGTCATTTTTGTAAACACGAAATCCATTCACTTCGCCAAATTCATCGACTACAAATTCGCTAGCAACACTCAGTGGATATTCAAGCAGAGGCTTCAGTGACTCGATGCGGTAGAGCTTTTTATTTTTCACGATATAACCGACAAAGGGGTTGAAGTTTCTATGCAAAGAGTGCGCGCTCTGCATAAAAACAACATCTTCTTTTGTATCTTGGTTTAGTATATTTATCGTTGCATTTGCATCTTTAAGCGCCAAAGAGAAGTCTAAAAATACCACCTGCTTTTTCTGCTCGCTTATGCTAATTTTTTTTGTCGCTTTTGCAAATATATCATTGGAGATATTGAGTGATGCGTAACTTTGATAGAGGTATAACATCATAATAGCAAGAATAGTGATAGAAATCATCATCTCTAAAAGTGTAAAAGCTCTTCTCATTAAAGCCTCAAACGCAGCAGTGCGCCAGAACTCTTTTCGAGTTTTATGACACTACTTCCTATCTCAAATACCATATCAGAGTTTGTCTCTTGGAACTCTTCGTTTTGAGAGCTATTTGTCTCTGCTGCAAATTCTTTCAAATCTATCACTTCAAGTTCTTTATAAAGCAACTCCGCTTTGATGTTTTTAAGCTCATGTCGTAGTTCATCTTGCAAGTCAAAATCACTTACAATGTCATAAAGTGTACCGCGTTTATCTTCATACCCATATTGTGGATTTGTCACTAAAAAAGAGAGATATTGATTTGTTTGCGTTTTTTTCTCCAAAGAAGAGAAGATATGTGTATTGTTGGCAAAAAGTTGCAAAAGTGCCATGATGACAACAGAGATTATCATCACCGCAATCATCACTTCTATAAGTGTAAACGCAGCTCTACGCATGCCCTAGACCGATGCGTATCGCTTCATCAAGTGAAGTTTCACCATCAAGAAGCATTGCATGGAGTTGGGTTGCGATTGTTTTGAGACCATCTGCTTCGAGCGCGGTTTTTATGGAGTGTTCATCTGTTGTTGTTTTGAGCAAATCTCTGACTTTGTCATTCATGACCAAAAGTTCTCCAATGGAGCGTCTTCCTATGTAACCGCTGTAATTACAAGCTTTACAGGCGCAGGCTTTATAAATTTTCACATCGCTGGAGAGCTTATAATCCTCGGCAAAATCTTCGGCTATGATGTCTTCTTCCTTACACTCATCACATAAAACACGGACGAGTCTTTGCGCTAAAATACCAAGAAGTGAGGAGGAGATTAAAAACGGCTCCACGCCCATATCTGTGAGTCTTGAGATGGTCGCAGCGGCTGAATTTGTGTGCAGAGTTGAAAAAACCAAGTGACCTGTCAGTGCGGCACGAACAGCAATACTTGCCGTCTCTTCATCACGAATTTCCCCTATCATAATGACATCGGGGTCTTGTCGTAAAATAGAACGCAGCGCCGCTGCAAAGGTAAGTCCCACTTTTTCATTCACCTGAATTTGCGAAATATTGTCCGACTTGTACTCTACGGGGTCTTCAACTGTTATAAGGTTTAGCTCAGGAGACTCAACTTCACGCAAAAAGGAGTGTAAAGAAGTCGTTTTACCGCTTCCCGTAGGTCCTGTTACCAAAATAATCCCATGAGAAGAACGCAGAAGTTTCTTTACATCGCCAATAAGCTCGTTATTAAAACCAAGCTCATTTATATGCGGTATCTGCGAACTTTGCATCAAAAGTCTCATTACCACGCGTTCGCCATAAAAAGTCGGAAGGATTGAAACACGTACATCGAGCGATTCGCCTGCAATTTTTATCTGTGTTCGTCCGTCTTGGGGGATACGTTTTTCAGAAATGTCAAGGTTTGAGATAACCTTGATACGGCTCACAATAAGATTGACCACTTTTTTGTCAAGGTCTGCGTTTTTAATGAGCATTCCGTCAATGCGAAAACGTACTTCACCGCGTTTTTCTTGTACTTCTATGTGAATATCTGAAGCACGTTTTTTAATGGCTTGGTAAAAAAGCGCATTGACAAACTTGATGATGGGTGCCGACTCTTCGCTGGTTAAAATGTCTGAAGAGGTGCGTAAAAAGTCTGTGAGTGAAATGTCTTCATCATCTTTTTTCTCATCAGAATCTTCTTGCATACTCTCCATAGTTCGGTCGGTTCTAAGCTCTAAAAAACGGTTATAGAGTCTGTCGTAGGAGTCTTCATCGAGAATGTGCAAAGGAAATTTTTGCGGTAACTTTGTGTAATAATTACTCGCCTCAACTAAATAACGCTCACACATAAACGCAGTCACTTCTCCATGAAGCTCAGAAAAAAGCAGATAATTTTTCAAACAAAGCTCAGTGCTAAGCCCTTCAACTTCACTTATTTCGAGCTTGAGATTGTGCAGAGGTTCTAAGTTTAGCATTACTCAATAGCCTCAAACGGATTTACTTTGCTTGTGTCGTCTGCGTTTTCTATTGCTTCTTTTTTCTTTTCTAGGTTTGCAAAGACTTCAATATTATATTTTTGTTGTAAAGTAGCAACAACACCCAATGTTTCTTGAAGTTTTGAGAGTGCTTCACTGTTATCTACGATATAAGGAGTAAGTACAACAACCAAATTTGTCTCCTCTTCATCTGTCGATGTAGAAGAAAAAAGATACTCCCCAATCACAGGAATATCCCCTAAAAGCGGTACTTTACTTACATTGTTTATGTTCGTATTTTTCACAAGACCACCGATAATGATATTCTCTCCATGACGCAAAATAGCCTGCGTTTTGACCTCTTGTTTTGAAGTGATGGGTTGTTCTCCAGTTACAGCATTTCCTTTACTATCAAGACTCTCCAAAATCGCTTCTACTTCTAAAGTTACTTTATCTGAAGAAGAAACTCTTGGTTTTATTTTGAGCGTCAAACCGACATCTTCGCGTTTATAACTGCTTGTAAGCCCTGGTGATATCGAAGTCGTAGCGGAAGTGATACTTCCCGTAGCAATTGATATTGTTTGTCCCACATAAATTGAGGATTCTTTGTTATTCACACACAAAATTGATGGATTGGAAATTGATTTAGAAGCATCATTTTTTTCTAAAAAGTCTATTGTTGCACCCAAAGCAAAACCATTTGTTAAATTATCTGGAATTTTAATTAACGTTGCTGCAGCAGGAGTAATTGAAGTACCTCCAAAGTTTGCAGCAAGAGAATAGAGACCTCCATTGGATGATACAGCCGCTCCGTCAAATCCATATTTTACACCCAAATCCACTGCATCTTTTTTATAGATATTGATAATCCTCGCCTGCACATAAACCTGATATTTTTCTTTATCAAGTTCATCGAGCATCACTTTGATACCTTTGATAACTTGCGGATCACCCACGACTATTACTGCGTTTATCTCTTCACTTGCAGAGATATTTGGTTTCATAGCAGGGTCTGCGTAGGTCTGTTTTGAGACTATTTCATTGATAGTCGCAACAACTGCTTTTGCATCGGAGTTTTTGAGAGTAAAAATTTGTAAAGTGCTTGCGATATTGGACTCCACATCGAGTTTTGCAACAAGAGCTTCTACTTTTTTAACATTTTTGGCGTTTCCCACAACTATTATAGTGTTTGCGTTTTCATCGTGGATGATTTTCACGATTTCTGCATCCACTTTTTCATTAAATATTGATTTTGCTATATCTGAGAGTTTGGCTTGGAGTTTTTTGCCTTCGGTATTTTTAACAGGAATGATTTTGACTATCATGGCATTGTTCGTGTCGATATCATTGATAACCTGTTTGACTGTTTCTATATTTTTTGGATAGTCGGTGATGAGCATAGTATTGCTCTCTTTCATCGTCATAAGCTTCGCTGTTTTGGAGATAAGATAACGGATTTTTGCCGCAACTATGTCCACATTTTCGCCCTTGACGACAATCGCTTGTGTCACCATCAACGAACCGCTTGTACTACTCTCTGGGCTTACTACTTTAGCGTTGCTTTGCGCGGCATCTGTGGAGCGCACTATCTCATACAAAGAGCCGTCTTCGATAAGAGTAAAACCTTTTGACTCAAGAACAGAAATCAAAATCCCCATCAGTTCGTCATCATAGATAGGTGCCGTACTAACAAAATCGACCGTGCCGCTTACTTTATGATTGATGAGAATATTTTTGTTTGTTATCTTTGAGACGAGTTTGATAAAATCATCTATCTCAAGGTTTGCAAAGTTGACATTGACCTGTTCGCGCGCTGATAAACTTAGTACCAACACAGCTATTAAAAATATTGCCTTAATGAATCTCATATACTATCTCCACTTCTTGATTTTCTCTTATAACTACGATTTGTATCGCGTCAAGTTTGTCTATGCCGTTGTAAATCTCTATCGCGTCTTTATAGGATTTGAGTTCGATATTGTTTGCTTTGATGATGACATCACCTTCTCTGAGCCCTAAAGTCGCCATTTTTGAGCCTTTGGTTATCTTCGTCACTTTAAAACCTTCTATCGCTTCGCCATTTTTTATTTCCACAATAGAGATTTCTTTCCAAATTTCTTGTGGACTTTTTGCGTAGAGGGCAATATCCTCTTTGCTAACACTTTTTGACAAAGTGTCATCTACTTCTTGCGTTTGTGTAAATGCGCTCACACGACCAGCTGCACTTATTTTTTCCAACTCTAGCGTATATTCTTTGCCTGCTTTTGTAAATGTAGCACTTGCTTGCGCGATAGAGTTGAGTTGAAAACCTTCAAACTCTTCACCTATAGAGATGATAGAAGTTTTACTAAGAGAGGCTTTGAGAGCAACGATAACATAGCCTGCTGATTGTGTGCCATAAAGACCTTTTAGCACCATACTTGTGATACCCACTGCGCTTGATATACCCTCTTTTGCACCGCCGCTTTTACTCTCTGCAGGTGATTTGATCATATTTTCAAAATCCACTCTTTGGTACTTTGGTTTATAATTGCTTTTTTGCACCAACTCCACGCCATCACTCGGTAAAAACCATAAAAGTCCAAGTGAAAGAGTTTTTGCAATAAGTAAAAGTATCAGTATTTTTGCAAATAAAGGCAAAAAGGAAGTATTAGAAACTTTTATCATAAACCAACCCTCCCTCTTGAGATTTTGTAAACTCTCTGAGTGCGTTTTTATACTCTTTTTGCATAAGTTCTGAAGCTACAAGTTCTATATGGATAGTTTTCTCAAGCAGATTGATACTTCCTTTTGCCTCGCCAAACGCACCTACTGCATGGATGTGAAGATGCAGCGGATCAAAAATACTCTGCGTAAATGAAAGAGTTTCTATCTTCAAAGGTACAAAAGATTTTAGACTCTCTGAGAGCATTATATCGCTTGCGTTTAGAGAGTTGTAGAGAAGCAAAAGTGTCACATCGCAGTTTTGTATCTTCGCACTTTGGATAGATTTGACATTGATAGCTGCGTTTTGGATAGTGAGATAGATACCGCTGTCTTCTAAAGTTTCATCAGAAATAATAACCGAATACGTTTTAAGTTCGTTTTCCAGCAGATAATAGATACTCTCTTTTGGCGAAAAATAGATAAGTGCCAAAATAAAAAACGCAAAATATGCAAAAAATCTTAGTAATTTTTTTACCATTTTATCTCCACTTCCAAGCTCGCTTTGTTCTCACTAAGCTTTTTTATCTCAAAAGCACCGATGTTATAGGCACCGTTGAGGAGTTTGCCCATAAGTGAGCTAAGTGCCTCTTTGTCCATACTTGAAGAGTGCAAAAAAAACGTATTATTTTTGATGTTTTGTTCTATATTTGCACTTTTGAGTGAGGGCTGTGAGAGGATTCTTTGTAAAGATTTTTTGACCTCGTCTTTACTCATGTAGGCACTGCTGAGAGAACTTATTTCACCTAGTGTCAAAGAAGTCTCTTTATAATCTGCTTTTGCAAGCAGAAGCTCTTCTTTGGCGCTGCTGAGTTTTAAAAGCAATAGCAAAGCAAGTAATACTAAACCTACGCCGATATACAAAGGATTGAGACGGTTCATAGTGCCACCTCCACACGCCAACTCTCACTCTGTTTAGAGGATTTGAAGTCAATATTAGCACTTTTGAGCTCTTTTTCTATTGCGTTTATTGTTGCGGCTGAGAGAGATGAGAACTCCGCCACAAAAGTTTTATTTTTATACTTTAGCTCTTTGAGCGTCTCATCTTTGAGAAGTTTTGATGCAAGCATTACAGCAATACTCTCACGCAATTTTGTCTGTTTTTCATAGATCTCTTTTTGTTTTTTGAGGATTGCATTGTTCTCAAACATCGTTGATTTTGCCCCTTCTTTGGCAAAAAGTGCCTCTTTGAGTTCTTCTACTGCAGCGATTTTTTGTGAAATCACAAACCATTCAGTAGCCAAAATCACTATCAGTGCGACAAAAACAGCCGCGATTTTTATGAGGCTTTTGTTATCGACGATATGCCCAAACTGTGCTAGAGCGATAGTATGTTGTGAGTGGGAGATTTCCTGCATATCAAGCGGTTTGCTATGCGTAACAAACGCACTTGGCATAAGAATAAGTATCTCATCTTTGAAGTACATACTCTCTACATCGTTGATCTCTATCGCTTCATCTCTGTGCTCAAACTCACTTTGTGCAAAATAAACATTGGCTATATTGGATGTAATGATGCCTTTTTGCGTCAATGTATCAAGGATGCGTTTATCTTCATACGCAAAAACAAAAAAATCCTCACCGCTTTTATAAACGCTGTAACTGTAATGACCCTCTGGAAGGACATCTTCAAAGATAGATGGGAGAAGTTTTTTGACATCCCTGACATATTTCATAGGAAGTGTGAGTTTTTTCACCCAGTAAAGTGCTGGAGAGAGAATGACATTGACTTTTTCATCCACTTCATAATGTGGCGATTTGGGGTCTATAAAAACCGTTTTATATTTTGTGTTAAATTTCGTAAACAAAATTTGTCCCTTTTTTTGTTTTTATATCGTACTCAAAGCGTATAAACGCACTCTGATCATTTTGACTTATCTCGACTTTGACATCCAAATAAGGTTCAAAAATACTGGTCTCAAAACGCTCCAGAGCAGCAAGTTCATCACTACTCAAAAGCGCAGTCACATCTTCAGGCTTGAGATAAGTGCCTCCGCCCAAAGTCAGCTCTTCAGCGCGAAGTTCATCACAGCCTAGCATCAGTCTCCAGCTCTCTTTTGTTGCATAGTTCAGGTCTATCACATACGATTGCGGCTTTGAAAAAGCAAAAAGATTTTCAAAATCCACTTTTGCAAGTGAATTTTCATGCGTATGTTGTACATAAAATTTGTTGAGCACTTCAAGCTGCGTTTGTGAACTTATATACTCCCGAAAGAGAGTAGGATTCTCGTTAAATATTGCACTATTATAGGTGTTATCTGCTTTAATTCCGCTCATGCCATCAAGTAAAATATCGACATAAACATCCGATACCCCATAAAAACTCAGATATCTCTCAAGCGCCTGCGTTTTTTGCGGGTTTGAGATATTTGCATCGTGCAGTGTGTTGATGTTTACCTTTGAACGCGCACTTGTTATCTCTATGCCAACCTTGAGTCCACTACTTTGAAATGGGATAAAAGAGACCTCAGAGAGAAAAAGAAAAAAACTTTCAGGGGAGTTCACTTGATCAAGCATCGGCGAGCTTTTGAGAATGGTATTGATATCATCCAATATCTGTGCGCTTTGAAGTATGAAATGTTCGCGCTGCACTTCAAAAGAGGCATCTTTGACTTGTTTAAGTGCGATACCCAAAGAGACACTAATCGCGATGATAAAAAAAACCGTGATGAGAAGGGCTATTGCGCTGCGTTTGGACATATTATTGGATACTCATGGAAAAAATCGGCAGTAGCATTGCCGCAACGATGAAACCTATACTTCCACCTACAAAAAGCATAAGTGCAGGTTCTAACAAGGTTAAAAGCAGACTGATTTTTTCACGATTTTCTTCAAAATAAAGCTCTGAAATATTGGTCAAAACACTCTGCACCTGTGAAGTTTCTTCGCCTAAAGCTATGGACTGCACAAAAGCATTGTCTATCTTTGTTTTAGAAGAGTTTATGGCGTTTGAGAGAAGTTTTCCCTCGACAACTTTTGAAGAAGCGTTCACAAAAAGCTCTTTTAAAACAAGGTTGTTTAAGATGTTTGCGCTCAAATTTATGGTCTGCACAAAAGGGACACCCGAACGGGTCAAAAGTGAAGCCATGTAAGCAAAACGCGCTAACTCACTTTTTTGGGCAATTTCGCCAAAAAGCGGGAGTTTTAGAATGAACTTATGGACGCCGTACGCAAAAGCGTAACTTTTTTTCATCAGCACCATAAACGCAACCACAAAAATAACGATGCTAGCGAGGATGAGTTTTATGTTGTCTCTAAAAAAATCTCCCATGGCAATGACCACCTTTGTGGGTGTCGGAAGTTCTTGGTTCATGCTCTCAAAAATCCCTGTTATCTGAGGCACAACAAAGGCTAACATAAACGCAATCATGACTAAAGAGATAAGAATCATAAAAGTCGGATACGCAAACGCGCTTTTAATCTCTTTGGCTATTTTGTCCTGCTCTTTTAAAAAACGCGACAATTCTAAAAGCACTTCATCTAAAATTCCGCCGCTCTCACTCACCTTAATAGAGTGTTTAAAAAACTCAGGAAGTGTCACAACACTTTGCGATTCAAGTGCTGTATAAAAATTTTTTCCCTCATCAAGATGCGCACTTACCGTCGTTAAAAAAAGTTTCATTTTTTTGTTTTTTTCGTAATGTGTTTGCACAATTTTCAGTGCCGAAACGATAGTAATACCTGAACGAATATACATGGAAAGTTCACGAGAAAGAGATGAAAGGTCTTTTGGTTTGATTTTGTAACGCATACTCACGCTTAAGGCATCAAAAATGGAAGCACTCTCTTCTTTAATGCTCTCGTAGATGATTTTGTTGGCTTTGAGCTTATTTTTGGCATCTAAAAGAGAGAGTGCTTCGACTTTGTCGCTAACCTTGTTCCCCGCTTCGTCTATGCCCTTGTATTTAAATATCATTTTTGCACTTCTTGAATGAGCTTTTCTTTTGCATCTACCGCCTCATTTAAAGAGGCATATTTGAGTGTCGGAACAAAAAAAGGAGTGAAATCATATACTGCGTTTTTGTACTCTACTAACACTTGTTCACCTACTCCTTGTTTGTCTATGCTGTAAGAAAAACAGACATCTTCTTCACTATCTTCTGCGTTAAAATAGAGCTCATACTTTACCTCATGAACTCCTTGCAAAAACTCATATCTATACGTTTTGACACTCTTGTCTAAAAGCTTTTCAATCGTCTCATGTTTGGCTCCATCGAGCAAAATGTCACAACGCTCACAAGCATCCAAACACAAAATTTTCACATTTTTTTCATACTCCAAAGAGAGCATATACTCTTTAAGATTTGCCAGTGTAACATTTGACGCAGCACTACCGGAACGCCCAATAGCGCTTATAGAAAGCGTATAAACCACACCCATAATCATGACGACTATCATGAGCTCTATAAGTGAAAAGGCACGTTTCATTTATTGTAAATCATTTATACGGTTACCGTCTAGTTTTTCCAAACCTTCTTCAGAACCAATAAAATAATCAACGCTTGTAACAGCTTCAAACCTCTGTAAAACAGTTTTAGCCGCATGAGAAATCTGAGTTAATATTTCTACTACAAGCTCTTTGTTATACATATATCGCTTCTTTTTCTATTCTTTTTTTGAGGTAAGGATTCATTTTATCTCTTACCCTGACGATATCAACGGACTTGGAAAGCAACTTCTGCAACTCTTCTTTCATGTGAACCATCGCAAACATGTCTGCATTTTTCGTTTTAACACAAACATCAATATCACTTTCTTCATTTGCATTGTCTTTAGCTACAGAACCGAATAAACCAAGAGCTAAAATTCCATATATGTCTTGATTTGCAACCTTGAATTTTTTCAATTCCTCTAGTACATCATCTTTATACATCTATTCGCTCCTTTTCTAAAATCTAAATCTTACTTACACTCACTCATTTTAATGTCGGCAGATTCATCTGTACCGCCCTCTTTTCTGTCGGCACCTAAGGAAATAATCTCGATTTTTCCCTCGTCATTTACATAAATGAACTTATTTCCCCATGAATCTTTAGGGATTTTACCATCTTTAAAGTAGCCTGTTGTTGAGTAATTCGGGTAAAGTTCCGCATCTGGATTTACAGCTAAAGCCTCAAGCCCTTCGCTTGTTGTTGGGTACATTCCGTTGTCTATTTTAAACATATCGAGTGAGCTGTTGTAAATGCTTTTCATCTGAACGCACACAAGGTTGCGTTTAGCCTCTTCGCCCTTACCCGTCAAACTCGGCATAACCATAGCCGCAAGCAGTCCCAAGATGACGATAACTATCATAAGTTCTATCAGTGAAAATGCTTTTCTTGATTTTTTTTGCATAAATTTGCCTTTGTTTTTTAGTCATATATTATATATAAAAATTATTACGATTTGGTTATACGGGGTTTATTTGTTTGGTTTTGCGGGAGTTTGCTCCAAATCTACTCTGTAAATAAATTTATGGTATTTTTTTTCATCTTGCAGCAAAAGCAAATTCGAGAACTCTACAAATGTTTTTTTATAGACAGCATTTTTTGCTTTTATAGTGCCATTTTTGTAGCTACAGTAGCAATCCTGCATATAAAAATCGCCCTCATAAAAGTACCCTTTTGTAAAATCTATCTTTATTTTTTCGTGTATAAATAAGCCATTTTGGTAACTTGATGCCTCAGAGATTACTTGTTTTCTATTAAAAAAATTCATCTTACGCAGTTTTGCGTAATCTATAACTTTCTTATTCGCTTTAATCAAATAAGAAAGACCTTCTGTTGTAAATTCTCTCTCTTGTAAGTTTGTAATCATTAATTCATTTGCTGTTATTTGTGTTATTGCTAATGTAAAAAAGAGGAAAAAAAATATTTGTTTGATTGTTGTTCACTTTTTTGAAAAAATTATAACTATTTTTCCAAGTTTTAGCTTGGAAAAATGGCTGTAGATTACTGTTTTATAGTTTAGAAGTGACCGCTGCCGCACAACTGTCTCTTTGTGCCTTGTTATCAAAAATAAGACTATTTGCTATACCTTTGTCTAAATCTGAAATCCAAGTTGCATAAAGAGCGGTAGAACACTCAGATGGAAGATTATAGAATAGGTAAGATTTTCCATCTTTCTCATGTGTTATATCAAATCCGCTGTCATTATAAATATGAAGAACACCATTGACAATTTCATAACTTGCGTTTATATCAATAGCACCCTCCATAACAGTTGCTGTTAAGTTTGTGTTAAATGTGCTCTCTTTCACAAAATATGCACCATTGTAATTGATACCAGCAAGATACAAAGTTTTACCGCTTACATCGGCAGTTGTAAATTCATCTGATTTGTCGAAAACAAAAACATCATCAAAACTAGCTTTTGGTGTTGGTTCAAGCTTAGCTTCAAATCTATTGTCCCAACCATCATAATTAGTTTCAACACTACAGTTGTTACTGTAATTTACCCAGCTGTATTGCATAGTGTTCTCATGCTGTACTGGATTATTAGCTTTTATAGAAGCATTCACATCTAAAGTTATGCTTGTTTTTGCAACATCTGAATATGCTAAGTCATAGTCAATATTACTACTTACTGGCTGTGCTAACTCAGGGTCATAATTTTTACATTGAGCTACATAATAAGTCGTCCAAGCATCATTGTCAGCTTGCAGCTTTTCGTACTCAGCAATTACTTTCGCACTCACGCCCATATATGTTGTAGGAATGGTAAAATCATCTCTGTCTATATAGTCAGAACTGCTAAAGAGTTTATTTAGATTGACGCTCTCTTGTTTTTCGACATTTGTAACATAAACCCCACCCCCGTTAAACGCAGCACTTACTGCTGCTGCATCCGCAACCGTTGCTACTGTAATCTCTTCAAGTGAAACATTTGCGATATCAATAGATGCTATCAATTCAGCTGCAGTTTTTACATAAACTCCTGCTTGTGCAAGTCTGCTTGTGTTAGACATTTTGAAAAATGTAGCTTGTTGCAATAAAGCCAAAGGGTCAACCATAAACGGGATATAGTCATATGCTTCACCGTCAATTGTAGCTGTTGAATTTCTCAAATGACTTATATCACCATAGGTATATGACGCAAAAGTATCTATAGCACCAGCAGCACTAAGCGCTGCAGCACGAATAACTAAAGAATCATCATAGGTAATTCTTGTATCTTCATAAGCTATCACTTTTGCATGGTCACTAAACGCAGCTGCAATCACATCACTTGCATTTTTAAGTCGTGTTGCTGTCTCATGCATAATCTCAGTGCCGTTTGCTATGCTCACTCCTTGTGCTATTTCTAAGAGTGCTTCACTGTTACCTGTGAGTGCGTCTAAGTTAGGAAGCCCAGAATCTTGGCTTATGAAAGTATTCATCTCTGTTGAGTTAATAATCTCAATAATTTCAATCATAGCTGCAAGGACTTTCTCATCTTTGTTTTGAGTTCCTAAAGAAGCTTTAATCTCCGCTAAAAGTGCAGTCATTGAATCTGTCTCAGCATTAAAAGCATTTAAAGAGTTGATTGCCGTAGTTACTTTAGCACTTGGTCCTTCAACCGCATAATTAGCCATTAAAGCTTGTGCACCAGCTAACGCCGTTGCCGCCTTCGCCGCTTCTGTTGCCGCAGTTGCTGCTGCATTTGCTGCTGGTGTCACTTTTATGGTTACAAATCCTGATTGTTCTTGTACTGTTGCTTCAATTGTCGCTGCATCCGTTGCATCTTTATGCGTTTTTGCATCTGTTGCCAACTGTGCTGCCGTTGCTGCCGCACTCTCTGCTGCTGTTGCCGCTGTTGCTGCCGCTGTTGCGAATGATTGGGCGTTTGTGTCGCTTAAAGCAAGTGCTGCCGCTACGTTTGCATCCGTTCTAGCTTTCGTAGCACTTGCTGCCGCATCTGTTTTACTTTTTTCTATAGCTGTGAGAGCAGTTGCCGCTGCTGTTTTGAATGCAGCGATTCTTACTGCTGTAGCAGCTGCTTCTGCTGCATCAGCATTTGTTTTAATAGCTTGAACTTCAATAAGTATGCTACCAACTGCTTGCGCTTTTGTTTTGGCTACTGCTATTTTTTCATCAAAAATAATTTTTGCTGCTACTGCTGTTGTTTCTTGCGTTTTTGCTACTGTTTCATTGACATCAGTTTTGGCTTGAAGAATCGCTGTTTTGGCATTTGCAACAACTGTCGCTTGCCCTTTTGCAGCATTATATGCGTCTGCTGCAGCATATGCTGAAGTATTGGCATCATTAGCTTTTGTTTTTGCAGCATCGTACTCTGTAGCTATTGCAAAAATTGCAGACATATTGCTTGAAACTTCTGCCGCTATTGCATCTGCTTGTGTCATGGTGGCACTTACATTTGCATCTATAGTATTCACCTTAGTTACAAGAAGTTCTATTCTCGCTTTTCTTGCAAGGAGTGCTTGTGCTTCTGCTGCAGCTTGTGCAGCTTGAGCAGCGGTTGTGGCTGCTTGTTCTGCCGCTAGTTTTTCAGCAGCAATTCTTGCAACTTCGGCATCCGCAAGTGTTTTAGCTGTTGCTTCGGCATCCGCGATTGCTTGTGCGGCTGCTTCTGCTGCTGCTGTTGCCGCTGCTTGTGCCGCAACCAAATTTGTTGCTGCTTTTGCGTCAGCTTCTGCTTTTACAAGAGCTGCAATTCTTAACGCTGCTGCTTCTGCTTCTTTTTGTGCCGCTACCTGTATTGCTGCCAAATCTACTGCTGCTTTTGTGGTCGCTGCCTCTTGATCTACTGCCAATTTTGCTTCTGCCTGAACTGCTTTTGCTGCTGCTTCTGCTGCTACTGCTTTTGCTACTGCCTCTGCCGCAGCTGCTTTTTCTTGAGCAACTCTAGCCGCCAAATATGCTTCGTATGCCGCCTTATCAGCATCTTTTTTTGCTTCTGCTGCTACAAGTGCCGCTGCTGCATCAGCTTCAGCTTTTACAGCTGCTGCTATCTTCGCTT
>MIBW01000038.1:71854-72756 GCA_001829625.1 Sulfurimonas sp. GWF2_37_8
ATTGCTCTGAAGTGAGTATAGCTGCCTTTACTTGCGCAGCTGTCGCCGCACTCTCTACACTATCTTGAAGCGTAGTATTTGCTTGAACTATTGCTGCATCAAATTTTGCAACAGCTTCTGAATTAGTTGCATTTTTAATAGCATCAGCAGTTGTCTTAGCTGTTGCTACAGCATTTACTGCAGCACTCTCTGCTGTAGCTTTAACTGCTACAAGTGCTGCAGGATTTGTACTGTGAAGGGTTGTTGCCGCAGCTTTTGTCGCAGTAGCAACTTGCGCGGAGGTCAGTGTTACAGAAGTTGTAGCCCCTGCAAAATTTTTGCTTATCTCTTTAAAAATATTATCCATTGCACCTGCAACGTCTTTTTCTCCTACTGTACCGCCAGCTTTATCTGCGCCAGCACCAGCAACTGTTGCAGCTGCTGCATGCACTATGGTTTGAAGTTGCGCTTGTTTTTCTAAAACTATTTGCGCATTAGCTGCATTAGCTCCCGTAATCTCTTTCAAAGGGTCAAAGCTAGTTAGAGCGACTGTTGCGTCAATTCCAAGTGCAGCTTTAAGAGAAGCTTCTGCATCTGCGGCACTGCTTCCATTTTCAACCATTGCTTGAACTGCCGAAGTCAAAGGCGTGATAACTGTTGAACCAGCAGGTGCTTTGAGTGAGCCAGTAAAAGGAAGTCCCGTGCCGATATCATCTCCACCGACTAAAAGCAATGTTCCTTTTTGAGTGCTCGATAAAGTAAACTCACCAGCACCATCTGTCGTTGTACTATCTTCTCCTGCGTCACATACACTATTCGCGTTTACATCTATACAAACAGTTGAGCCCGACAATATTCCATCTATACCAACACCTGACGTTGTTACGGATTCTACAGGTGGGGTAGAATCACTACTCCCCCCC
>MIBW01000038.1:72806-90546 GCA_001829625.1 Sulfurimonas sp. GWF2_37_8
TTTTTTCATGTTATCCCTTTTTTTGAAATTAATATTCTAAAAACATACTAATCATTTTTATTTAGAATTCACCTTAATATATAATTATTTATGAATTGTTATTGCTTTATGTAGCTTGTGGTAGCATCATTTTTAATAGTTATTAACAAAAACAGTGATACTATCTTTGAACATTACTGACTTTGTCGTGTAGGTCATTCAATTGGTTTTGCTTTTGTTGCTTATTTATGCCGGGGGGAGAGGTCATAACTTTTAAAACTTATAGAAGACGATTATGAAGAGACTCAGAGATAAATTTCAACATCGGTTTATTACTACTGAAGTGAATCACGGAGTTAAATTGGTTTTTTTGATTTTTGTTAAATGAAAGACTCCTCTCCAGATACCTGCGGCACATAGCAAAACAAGGTGTGCTGCTGTATTCCTACCCTGACACATTGTCTTGAGTCACCATTGCACAGGTCTAAAGAGAAGCGGTGGAATTATAACCAAAAAAATTTAAATAGCAAGATATTTTTTCTCTTTTTGCTATAATCCTTTATGATTTATTTTGTAATAGCCCTCAAATCTGAAGCCCAGGCCTTTGTCGATAAATATAAACTCAGCAAAGAAAACGCGCATGGTTTTCTCCTCTTCAAGAGTGCAAATATGCGTCTCATTGTGAGCGGTATGGGCGTTCAAAACGCAAGGTTTGCCACGCAAACACTCATAAATCTTTATGACATTAGCGATGAAGATATCTTTGTAAATGTCGGTATTTGTGGGGCTGAGAAGAGTTATGCCATAGGCGAATGCCTCACCATAAACGCCATAGAATACGAGAACCATCTGCATAGACTAACACACACTCAGGGCAAAACTATTAGCTGCGTAGATACGCCTATTTTGGATGGGTATTATGAACTTGTTGACATGGAATCTTTTGGCTTTTTTGACGCTGTCATGCATTCCCCCGCCATTAAAAATATCTACATTTTTAAAGTAGTCTCAAACCATTTTGAACCACAAAAAGTGAGTAGAGACGGGGCAAAAAATCTAATATTTAAAGCCATTGGCTTCATAGAAGAACAACTGACGCACGGAGACGAGTGTAGTTGAGATAGTGTCTATAAAGAGCCTAAATTAATTTAATGATATAATCTGGACTCAACCTAAATATTAAGATTGGATGAAACAATGACAAAAGATGAAATTGTAGATTTTTTACAAAAAAATAAACAAACTTTTTTAGAAAAGTATCAAATATCAAAAATCGCACTTTTTGGTTCATTTGCAAGAGGCGAAAATAATGAAGATAGTGATATAGACATTGCTATTGAAACAAAATTAAGTAACTATTTTTTGCTATTTGATTTCAAAGAAGAACTTGAACACTATTTTCATACAAAAGTGGATGTTGTCAGACTCAGAGAAAAGATGAACCTTGCCCTTAAAAATAGAATTAATAAAGATGCTATTTATGTATGACACAAGTTTAGTTATTGACATTTTAGAGCAAATTATCGAGGCAATAGAGACTGTTGATGAGCGATGTGCATTTGCAAAATGCGAAAATGATTTCATGGATACAAAATATGGTCAGGAAAAACTTGATAGTATTTGTATGAAGCTAATCGCTGTTGGTGAAAGTTTAAAAAACATAGACCATATAACAGACAATCAGCTCTTAAAAAATTATCCTCAAATTGAATGGAAAAAGATTAAAGGCATTAGAGATTTTATATCGCATCATTATTTTGACTTAGATGCAGAGGTTATTTTCAATATTTGCCAAGAAAATATCAAAGATTTACTCTTGGTTTTAAGACAAATAAAAAGCGATTTGTCTAGCTAAAAAGCCGCTTTTTACAAATATTTTATATAGATTAAACAACTAACTAATTTTTCTCAAAGGCTCAATTTGAAATACTTCACACTCCTTTTACTCACATTTTTGAGCCTAAACGCAGCCCCAAACAATGAGGAAATAACTCTTAAAAAAGAGATAGGACATATGCTTGTTGTGGGCTTTGAGGGCGACTCAGTCGATGAAAATTCTTCCATTGTCAAAGATATTCAAGAGTACGAACTCGGTGGAGTCATTTTGTTTGACAGACTCTACTCTGACAAAACGCAGACAAAAAATATTCTCTCGCCTGAACAACTCCAAAAACTCACAAAACAGCTCAACTCCTTTGCAAAAAAACCGCTTCTTATCTCCCTAGACCAAGAAGGTGGAAAAGTTGCGCGACTCAAGCCTGCTTACGGTTTTGAAAAGATTCCATCGGCTTTACAAGTTTCCAAAATGCCCGAGGAAAAAGCAAGAGACATCTATAAAACGCAGGCTCAAATGCTCAAAACAAACGGCATAAACTGCGACTTTGCTCCCGTTGTAGACTTAGCCATCGAGCCAAAAAACAAGGTTATTGTCGGGCTTGAACGCTCATACGGCGATACAAACGCAGTCACAAAATACGCAGCCATTTTTATGCAGGAACTAGCAAGCCAAAATGTCCTCAGCGTTTTAAAACATTTCCCGGGACACGGCTCTTCTTTGGGCGATTCGCATGCGGGTTTTGTGGATGTCAGCAACACTTGGAGTGAAAAAGAGCTTGAACCTTATAAGTATTTCATCAACAAAAATGAGGTTGACATGATTATGTCTGCCCATGTTTTTAACTCTCATTTAGACGACAAATATCCTGCCACCCTCTCCTACAACACCAACACAAAACTTTTACGTCATGAGCTGGGTTATCGTGGCGTTTTAATAAGTGACGATATGCAAATGGGGGCGATTTCACAACACTACAGCCTCAAAGAGAGAGTAACTTTAGCCATTAACTCTGGCGTTGATATGCTCCTTTTTGGCAACCAGCTTGAGGGAAACAGCGTCAAAGATATTGTAAACGCCATCTATGAAAGTGTTCAAAGCGGAGAAATTTCGATTCTTCGCATTCATGAAGCAAACGCACGCATTGCCAATCTGCACACCAAAAACGCCATCATCCAAAAACCCGTGCTTTTTTCTCAAAAACGCATAGATTTGACAAAAGAGTACATCAAAAAACATTACGCTTTAGATGTAAAAAACATAGACATTACGCCAAAATCCATCGTGCTGCATTGGACAAGTATTATGAATTTTGAGCTTTGTCATGAGAGGCTTAATGCTGAAAAAATTGTTGGCGGACGCGCTTACATAGAAAAAGCCGGCCTTTTAAATGTCTCAGCTCATTTTTTAGTTGACCGTGATGGAACCATCTACCAACTCATGCCCGAAAACCTTATGGCACGCCACACCATTGGGCTGAACTACTCCGCCATTGGCATAGAAAACATCGGCGGCAAAGAGAATAAAGAGGAAGATTTAACGCAAGAACAAGTCTTGGCAAATGTTAAACTTGTCCGTTATCTTAAACAAAAATACCCCAACATTGAGTATCTGCTTGGTCATCATGAGTACCTTAAAATGCAAGACTCCCCACTTTGGCTTGAAAAAGACAAAAACTACAGAACCGCCAAAGTTGACCCAGGCGCTGCGTTTATGGCAAGTGTACGAGAACAAATAGAAAATTTAGGACTCAAAAAACCATGATGCAAAGTAATTTTTCTTCTTTAGATTGGCTTGTTTTTGGAGGCTATTTTCTCATTTTGACCATCACTTCTTATCTTTGGAGCCAAGAGAAAATAAAAACTTCAAGAGAGTATTTTGTAAGCAAAAACTCCATGCCAATCTATGCCGTTGCTCTTTCTGTATTGGCTACTAGCCAGTCTGCTGCGACATTTTTGGGCGTGCCTGAATACTCTTATGCTAACGATTTTACTTTCATCGGTTTTTATTTTTCAGCACTTTTGGCAGCTGTATTTGTAGCTTTCGTACTTCTTCCAAAGTTCTACGCCATGCGCGCGGTTACTGTCTATGAACTCTTAGAAAAACGCTACGGCGAAGCGGCAAAACGCCAAGCTGGAATAATGTTTTTAATAGGGCGCATTATGGCAAGCGGAGCGAGACTCTACATCGGTGCTATCGCTGTTTCTATGATATTATTTGGAGATGTTACATTTGGACATCTGAGTATTTCCATCGCCATTTTAATG
Organism: Sulfurimonas sp. GWF2_37_8; assembly: GCA_001829625.1. GTDB lineage: Bacteria > Campylobacterota > Campylobacteria > Campylobacterales > Sulfurimonadaceae > Sulfurimonas. The sequence continues at coordinate 76,887 of MIBW01000038.1, forward strand.
TTTGGAGCACTTGCTTACACCTATTTTGGCGGCATAAAATCCATCATTCTTAGCGATGTTATTCAGGCTGCAACGTACATGCTGGCAGCCATTGCCGTACTTATATTTTTATATTATTCCCTAGAAAATGTTGCTATTTACGAGATACTCAGCGAACATAACAAGCTTGCGTTTATTGACACTTCCTTCGATGGAAAATTTAATCTTTTTGGGCTGCTTACAGGCTGGCTTTTACTTAACATTGCCGCCTTTGGACTTGACCAAGATATGACCCAAAGAGTGCTCTCATGCAAAAACGAAAAAGAGGCGGCAAAGTCGCTTCTTTTAGCCGTGTTTTTAACCATCCCGACCGTACTTGTTTTTTTAGCCATCGGCGCACTTTTGTTTGTCCATTACCAACAAGCCTCCGTGGTACAAAACTTTGATGGTGAGCAGATAACCATCTTTATGTACTACATCTTAAATGAGATGCCCGAAGGTCTTCGCGGGCTTGTAACAGTCGGAGCGATTGCCGCAGCGCTCTCAAGTGCAAACTCTGTTTTGGGCGCTATGGCCTCGGTTGCTATTGAAGACATTTACAAGCCGTGGAGGCTTAAACGCAGCGCTGTGAATGAGCTCCATTTTGTTAAAGCTTCCCAAAACGCCGTCCTCTTTTTTGCTCTGGTTCTCTCACTCATGGCGATGCTGAGTTACTTCTGGCAAAGAAGCAGTGAGCTCTCTCTTATCAATTTTGCCCTCGGAGTTATGACCTTTGCCTATACGGGACTTTTAGGCGTTTACTTTGCCGCTATCTTTACAAACAGAGGAAACGCAACCACTGTTCCACTGGCTCTTGGCGGAGGATTTATAACTGTTTTGGCACTTCAGCCATACATCTTTGGCATGAACATCAGTTTTTCGTGGCAGATGTGTGCGGGAACTTTTGTTGCGTTCATGATTATGCAAGCAGGTAAGCAGGAGTCAAACCTTGATGTAAATCAAGGAGATTACTAAAAATGAGCTTTATAATAAATCCCTAAAAAAAACAGGAGATAGAATGAACACAAGTATAAAAACAAGATTGTTGTTTTTGGTTGTTATACCAATTTTGGTGATTGTTGGCTTAGCAGTGGGTAAAATAGTTTTTAATTTTGGCATAAAAGAAAATTTAAATACAACAAAAAATCGCATACTAGAAGTTGAAGCACTCTCAAGTGCCATTCATTATATGCAAATTGAACGTGGTCTGAGTGTAGGTTTTGTTGCAAGCGGGGGAGAAAAAAACATAAGTGAACTCGCTCAGATGAGAAAAAAAGTTGATATTGCAATCGAAGATGCAAAAAAAATTTACGCTGATACATTGGGTGATAGTTCAGTTTTTAACACTTTAAATGAACTTATGCAAAAAAGAACTGCTATAGATTCTTTCTCCATAAGCGCACCAGATATAGGTGCATATTTTTCAAAAACCATTGTCTCCTTAGTGGATGCTTCGACAACTATTCCCTCTCAAATGGATGATAAAACAAGCCGTAATATGATTCAAGCCTATACACATCTCTCTTCAACAAAAGAGCAACTTGGGCAGATGAGAGCAAATCTCAATGGAGCATTCACAAAAGATATGTTTTTGGAAAACACTTTACTCTCCTTTGCTGGCAATATTGGTGCATATAATGTAAATCTACATAAATTTACACATTTAGCATCTCCTGAGCTTAAAAACTTTCATGAGAACACCTTTAAAGGTGAAGCTGTAGAAAAAACAACAGCTATGATAGAACTTGCTAAAAAAAAGAGTTTGACCGGTGGTTTTGGAGTTGATGCTTCTGTTTGGTTTACAAATGTCTCTGCCTCCATAGAACTTCTTAGAACTGTTGAGCTTGAGCTTTACAAAGGAGTAAATGAAAGGATAGATGAGAAAATAGCTGACATGAACTCTGAAATTTTAAGTATGATTATAGCTTTAGTAGTTGGTATCATACTATTTAGCGCTTTTATACTCTATTTTACAAAAGTATCTATCTCAAATCCTCTTGAAGAGTTTAAAGAAACTCTTTTAAAAATAAGTAGTACCAAAGACCTTACCATGAAGACAAATGAAAATTCACCCTTAGAATTGTCACAAATGGCACATAGTTTTAACTCTCTCATAACTACACTCAAAGAGCTTATAGAAAACTCAAAAACAAGCTCTAGCGAAAATGCTTCTATCTCTCATGAACTCTCTGCAACTGCTATAGGCGTGGGAGAAAGTGTTGAGAAATCTGTTGGTATTATTTATGAAGCAACACAAAAAGCAAACAGTATCAAAGATGAAATCTCTCATTCCATTTATGATGCACAAGAGAGTAAAAAAGAGATTTTAAAAGCCAATGAAAATCTTGACAAAGCAAGAAACGAGATAGTCTCTCTTACGGCAAAAGTTCAAAATTCCGCAGAGCTTGAAGTTGAACTCTCACATAAAATGCAAACACTTTCTCAAGAAGCAAATGAAGTTAAAAATGTTCTTGAAATCATTTCAGATATTGCTGACCAAACAAATCTTTTAGCACTTAACGCAGCCATTGAGGCAGCTCGTGCAGGAGAACATGGACGTGGTTTTGCGGTTGTGGCTGATGAAGTAAGAAAACTAGCAGAGAGAACGCAAAAAAGCCTTACAGAAATAAATGCTACCATTAATGTTATAGTTGCGTCAATCATGGATGTAAGTACACAAATGAACTTTAATTCTAAAGAAATACAAGCATTAGCTCTGAGTGCTTCAGATGTTGAAAAAAGAATAAACACAAGTGTTACTATAGTTAAAGACGCAGTTAGAGCAAGTGACAAAACAGTAAATGATTTTGAAAAAACAGGTAAAAACATAGAAGATATTGTTTTTCAAGTTTCGCAAATCAATGAAATATCTGCTAAAAACGCAAAAAATGTAGAGGAAATTGTGGCTGTAGCAAGTCACTTAAACTCTATGACTGATGAATTGCACGCTAAACTTGAAACATTTAGAACTTAATGATTTTACTTGCGTTTAAGTGCGTAACATCAATTATTTAGTGAGGTAAAAATGAGTGAATTTTATATTGGTGTGATGTCTGGGACGAGTATGGACGGGATTGATTTAGTGCTTTGTGAGATAGATGCGTACTCATGTAAACTTCTTCACTCTCATGAATATCCCTTTCCAAAAGAGCTCAAAGATGAGATTCTCACCGCCATTGCAGGAGTTGTCACACTTCAAAAAGTGGGCACGCTTGACACAAAACTAGGGCATCTTTTTGCAAGAGCCATTAACAGATTTATACTCGAAAAACGCATAAACGCAGAAAAAATCACAGCCATTGGACTTCACGGTCAAACCCTCTGGCATGAGCCAAACGCAATGTTTCCTTTTTCCATGCAACTTGGCTGTCCTAATGTTGTATATTCCAAAACAAACATGAGTGTTGTTGCGGATTTTCGTAGTATGGATATTGCCAATGGCGGTCAGGGCGCACCTTTTGCTCCTGCGTTTCATGCTTTTGCTTTTGGTTCTCTCTCCAAAAATACCGCAGTGCTCAATATTGGCGGCATGGCAAATATCACCCTTTTGGGTGATACGCTCAAAGGCTGGGACACAGGTCCGGGAAATGTACTGATGGATATGTGGATACGCAAATGTAAAGATGAAAACTACGACAAAGATGGCTCTTTTGCCAAAAGTGGTAGAGCAAATGAGGAACTTTTGGAGAAACTTTTAGCTGATAACTACTTCAAAAAAATACCGCCAAAAAGTACGGGCAGAGAGTATTTCAACGAAAGCTGGCTCGGGCTTCATCTGCCTATCTTTCACACTATCAAAGAAGAAGATATGCAAGCCACACTCCTAGAACTCACAGCGCGAACTATCGCGCATGACGCTTTATCCGCGAAAAGTGAACTGCTCATTGTCTGCGGCGGTGGCGCAAAAAACGGCTTTTTGATGCAAAGACTTTATGAGCTTTGTGGCATCAACGTAGTCTCAAGCGATACCTACGGCATCAACGCCGATGCACTTGAAGCGATGGCGTTTGCGTGGCTGGCGTATAAACGCATCCACCGTGAAAAAGTAAATCTTCAAAGCGTCACAGGTTCACATAAAAACTCTCTTTTAGGCGGTATCTATGGATAAAATACTCTTATGGCTGGCACAAACTCCTTATAAGGATTATGGCATTGAGATAGCCTCTGCGGATGCTAGTTTTAGACAGTATTTCAGACTCACTTTAGGCGAAAAAACTGTTTTATTAATGGATGCTTCACGAGAAAAATCTTCACTTTCGCCTTTTCTTGATGTCACACAAAGGCTCCTAAACGCAGGGGTAAACGCACCAAAAATATATGAACAAAACCTTGATGAAGGTTTTTTGATACTTGAAGATTTTGGCAATGTTCACTATCTAAATGTCTTAAATAATAGCAACTTCAAAACACTCTACAAAAGCGCTATGGACGAAATAATCAAGATGCAAAACGCAGATACAAAAGGTCTGCCTCTCTACGACAAAGCTTTTTTACATTTTGAGATGGATTTGATGCGTACATGGTATTTGGAGAAAAAACTCTCACATACTCTAGATGAAACGCAGGAAAAAATCCTTGCAAATGCCCTAAACGCAATCAGTGAAGTCGTGCTCTCACAGCCTCAGAATCTGTTTGTCCACCGTGATTATCATTCACGTAATATCATGGTGCAAACAAATGGTAATATCGGCATCATCGACTATCAAGATGCCATGAGCGGCGCGATTACTTATGATTTGGTCTCTCTTCTCAAGGACTGCTATATCGCTTACAAACGTGAAGATATCGAAGTTTTGGTACTTGCGTTTCGAGATAAAAAAGGAATAAACGCAGATAATGCAACTTTTATCAAGTGGTTTGATTTTATGGGCTTACAACGCCATATTAAAGTCCTTGGCGTCTTCTCGCGTTTACATATTCGTGATGGGAAAGAGGGTTACCTCAAAGATATTCCACTCACTTTGCATTATGTTTTGGAGACTGCCAAACGCTACGAAGAGACACAAGCATTGGCTTCTCTTCTTGAGGAGTTTACATTAAAGCGATGATACTTGCAGCTGGACGCGGAGAGAGAATGCGTCCGCTCACGGATGTTGTACCCAAACCTCTTCTTGAAGTTCGTGGCAAACCCCTTATCCTCTGGCATATTGAAAAACTTGCACAAAACGGCTTTAAAGAAATCATCATCAATATAGCACACTTGGGACATAAAATACCCGAAGCACTCGGTGATGGCGCACAGTTTGGTGTCAAGATTTATTACTCCGATGAGCGCTCATGTGGGGCTTTGGAGAGTGCTGGCGGTATCATAAATGCTCTGCCTCTTTTGGGTGAAGAGACTTTTTTGGTCGTAAATGGGGATATCTTTTGTGACTATGATTTTGACCCTGCATTTACACTTGGTGACAAACTTGCTCATCTTATCCTCGTACCAAATCCTGAGCATAATCCTGCGGGTGACTTTGCCTTAGATGGCGCTTTACTTTGTAATGAGGGTGAAAAACAAGATACTTTTTCAGGTATCGCTTATTATAATCCTAAAATATTTCAGAACACAAAAGAGGGAAAATCCGCTCTTGCACCGCTACTTCGTGAGATGGCGCAAAAAGGAGTCGTAAGTGCTGAGATATTCAAGGGAATCTGGCATGATATTGGCACACCACAGAGACTTGAAGCAATAAATCGGAGAGAGATATGAAGAGACTATTATTGGCATTTTTACTACTGGGCACTTCGCTCATGGCAGAATTTACCGACTGCAAGCTCAAAAACAACGACTATCAGGAGATTTGTGAGCGCGTAGTCAAAGGAGGGGTTTCTTATGAATATGCCAATACATTTTTACTCTCTTATTTTAAAACAAAAAAGTTTGACGAGGAGTCTTGGAGGCTTTTCCAACCACGTGAAATACAAGCACACAGCCAAAATGAGAAACGAGCCAATAACGCCCTTGTTAAATATATTTATCTCATCATAGAACATCTTCGTGAGTATAAAGAAGTCTATGATTATGCAGAAGAGACTTACGGCGTCAACCGTGAAATCGTCGCATCTATTTTGATGAAAGAGACGCGTTTAGGCAAGATGGAACCAAAACATGATGCCTTTATCGTCTTCAATACCCTTCTAACCCGTGTCACAGATGCGACACCACGGGAAAAGTGGCTCAAAAATATGAGTAAAGTAAATATGGTATCTATCATAACATACTGCTATAAAAAAGAGCTTGCACCCGAACAGTGTAACCTCAAAAGCTCCTATGCGGGGGCTGTTGGTATTCCACAATTTATGCCTGATAACTTCAACTATGCCAAAGGTTATAAAAGTGAGATTGGCAATCTTAGCGACATGAGCGATGCTATCGTCTCTGCAAGTTATTTTCTCTCTCAAAGGTCTGAGTGGAGTGAGCTTTTGGATTGGAAAAAAGTAGGCAATATGGATGCCATAGAAGAAGAGTGGTATGAGTATGATTTTACCCATGAAAACGCCTCTTTTGTCCATACCCAGAGTAAAAAAAGCGACAAAAGCTACAACTGCTACTCTTGTGGAAAAAGCGAGCTTGACTACACACGCAGACATGTGCAAAAAATCATGCGTTACAACAACTCCTCCAACTACGCCGTAGGTGTGATGCGTTTAGCTTACGATGCACATCAAGGGCTTGCTAAGGTTGCTGAGTAAAAAATTGAAATTGATGTCGCCCGTTATTTTTTGAAGCATACATCGCCGCATCAGCATGATTGAGAAGCATCTCTGCATTTTCCCCATCTTGAGGGAAGATACTCACGCCAATACTGCAAGTATTCTTAATCTCATGACCATTAATGAGGAAGGAGTCATCGAAAAGATGTTGAATCTTATTGGCTATTTTGCCAAAATAATCTTCCTGAGTTCCATTTTCGATGACAAGGACAAACTCATCTCCACCAAAACGCGATAGTGTATCCCCTTTGCGAATCACTTTTTTCATTCGCTTTGCCGCTTCTATCAATAATCTATCTCCATTCACATGACCTAGCGAATCATTTATCTCTTTAAAATGGTCCAAATCAATGAAAAGAACTGCAAACATCTCATCGGTACGCTTCTTGCGCTCTATCGCATGCTCAATTCTATCCATCAATAAACGTCTGTTGGGCAGATGCGTTAATGGATCATGAAGTGAAATATAAGAGAGTTTTTGTGTTTCAGCCGTTAGTTGATCTTGTATTGAGAGATACTCAGTGATATCATGGGTTATCTCCAAAAAAGCTGATATTTCACCTTTGGGATCAAATATCGGGCGCATATGGACTTCAACGTGACGTTTATTTCCCTCTTTATCTTTGCGGATATGGCGCACAATAGTGGGCTGTTTTGTCTCTTTGACACTCAGCATAGGGCATAAACTCTCATCCTCAGAACACGCAGGAGTAGTTTTTTGTGCGAGATTGAAACATTTTTTTACAAATGCAGAATTTTCCGTTTGTTCTTTCGCCACTTTATTCATCATCGCAATCGTATAATCAGGTTCGATGTAGATCACAGGGTCTGGAATCCCATCTATCATCGTTTGCATCATTTCACGCGTAGTGTTGAGCTGCTTTTCTAAACTGATAATTTTAGCAGCCTTTTCTAAAACATTGAGCATTTGATAAGGGTCTGTCGGCTTGAGAATATAACTATCAACATGCAGCGCAATACTGCGTAACAACAGATGCGTATCACTAAACGCAGAGTTCACAATTATCGGTAAAGCAGGATGCGTTTGACGCATTTGCGCTATCATTTCTAAACCGCTCATTTTTGGTAGTTGGAGATCAGTGATTATGATATTTGGTGCTTTCTTTTCAAAAAGTTCTATTCCATCCTCTGCGTTTTGTGCGACAAAAACCTCTTTGAAATAATCACCAAACGCATTGATAAAAGAACGTATAGTTGATTCGTCGTCTTCAACATATAAAAGTGTCAGAGATTTAAGCATTCACTTGTCCAATACCCAGTTCTATCTCCGTTTTCATACCTTTTTGAATTGTTTCCATCCGAATTGATCCATTCATAGAGTTTTCAATAATCATTTTAGACATATACAAGCCTATCCCCGTACCATCCTTTTTCTCTTTTGTTGTAAAATACGGCTCAAATGCTCGCTCTATAATCTCACTGGAAGCTCCGCCGCCGTTATCGCTTATCGTAATAATTGCCCTTTCCTCTTTGCATTGGACTTCGATGCCAATAGAACCGCCTTGGATTTGATTGGTGAGAATAGCATCTTTGGAGTTGTTGAGAATGTTGATAAGCACTTGTGCAAACTCATTTTCATACCCAAAAATCTCAAGATCATCTTCCCCGACTTTTGTCAGTGTTATACCATGATTTTTAAACGAGTCGTGAACAAAGGAGATTGTTTTATCAATCACATACGAGAGTTTAAAACTTTTTTTCGCTTTGTTGGGATTGAAAAAATCTCGAAAATCATCTATCGTATTGGACATATGCTGAATCGTTTTTTGAGACTCCTCGACAAAGATATGAAAGTGTTCTTTATCAATCATATCGGTATGAAATTTTTTATCCACGGCAAAAAGATTGAGAGCCAGAGAGTTCAGTGGCTGGCGCCATTGATGGGCGATGTTGCCTATCATCTCCCCCATACTTGCAAGTTTTGATTGTTGAAACATCAACTCTTGGTTACGGATAATATCAGTTTTATCGGTAAAGCCGATGATAACACCGAAATCATCACTTGAGAAATTAATGGATTTGATTTGAAACCAATAGATACGATTGTCAACAATCAAATCGTACTCTACCTCTATTTTATTTTGCACCACATTTTTGACATTCTCAAACAAATTAGGAATAGATACGAGAGCATTGATAATAATCTCACTAAGATTGATTTTATGAGTATAGTTGATTTTGAAAAATCTTTCCATCCCTTTGGTATGTAGAAACAGATCGAGATTTTTATCCAAAATCAGCACTTCAGTATTGATAACCTCAACCACTTTATTAAGCGCTTCATTAACAAATGCTAACTCTTTGTTTTTGTGCCCTAGCTCATCATTGACAGTATGAAGCTCTTCATTGGTACTTTGCAACTCTTCGTTGGAAGTTTCAAGTTCTTCGTTGGTACTTTGAAGCTCTTCATTGGTACTTTGCAACTCTTCATTGGTAGATTGCAACTCTTCATTGGAAGTTTCCAATTCTTCTATCGTAATCTGTAAGCGCTCTTTGAGAGCAGTTAACTCATTTTCTAGGATATTCACATCATTGATATCATGCACTTGCATCTGATGAGAAAAAAGGACCGAACGATCTGTTTCATTTATTTCATCAAAGATAATAAAATAACTGTTTTCAGAGAGCTTATTGCGGGGGAGAGGGAAAACGCTTATTGTAATATAAACGCGATCATCTGTAAGCGGTAAAACGCGGATTTTTTTAGAAACACTGACGCACTCATTCCGCACTGATTCATTTAATGTTGCTCGCAAATCAAGTCGGAGAAAATCAGAAACTTGCTTATATATGTCATTGGTTGCCAAACCGCTTGGATGAGAAATGTATTTGTTGTCTCCTTTGAAAAATAAAATACCTCCGCTCGAATCGACAACAATACCGTTTTTGGCAAAAAAACCGGCTACGGCATTATTGATCGAACCGTTAATATCCAACGCATTGACTTCATCCCGTAACTTTCGTGAACCACGCTGAAAATCCTTTTTTTGAAAATAAGCAAGTGCTTCGATATCGACATTACCCATATCGTTTGATTTACGATAAATTTTGTATTTGTTCTCAACAATAGTGAAAATAGAAATCAAAGTTCCGATGGTTTCTGACAATCCTAAAAACATCAACCCTTGATAGCGTAATGCGTACGAAAAAATACTAATCACACGCTGCTGGAGGTCAGTATTAAAATAGATCAAAAGATTGCGGCAACTCACTAAATCCAAATTTAAAAAAGGGGGATCTTTGATGACATCATGTTTTGAAAAAACAATCATATCGCGAATCGTTTTCACAGGAGTGTATCGATGGTTATTGTTGACAAAATAAGTTGCTAAGATGTTCGAATCAACCTCGCTGATCTCTTCAATACCAAAACTTCGACTACGCGCCTCATCAATAGCTTCTTCGCTCACATCGGTGGCAAAAATGGTTACTTTTTTAGTAAGACCCATTTTTTTGAGTATTTCACTAATGACTATCGCCAAAGAGTATGCCTCATCACCCGTGGCACATGCCGCGACCCAAACACGGAGGTGATTATCGAGTTTCTCTTCCAAAAGATGCTCAATTTCAACTTCCAATGCCTTAAATGCTTCTTTATCACGAAATAAAGAGGTGACGATGATTAAAAGCTCTTTTTTGAGATTCATAATTTCTGCTGGAGAGCGTTGCAAAAGGTCGATGTAATCATTGACGCTTTCGGATTTTGTATCGATGATACGTCGCTCTAAGCGGCGATGAATCGTGTTTTCTTTATAGTCACTAAAATCAACTTCGCTTTTTTGGTTGAGGAGGCGAAATACTTTATCGATGTTATCTAAAAGGTCAAAATGTCGGTCAAAATATTTCGGATCATCAATCGCATACGGTATCCCCTGCGCTAAAAGCTCTGAGGGGAGAACTGCATCCACTGCGTGAGTATCGATTGCTGCTTTGGGCATCGAAAAATATTTGGCATTTTCATTTTCGGCGAGTGCGATACCACCACTTTGTTTGATCGCAACGATTCCCTCTGCACCATCACTTCCTGTTCCGCTGAGGATAATGCCTATCGCTTTTTCTTTTTTCTCTAGTGCCAATGATTTTAAAAATCGATTGACAGAAGGTTTTGGATAGGGCTTTAGCGAAGGAGGAAGCAATTGAAAACAACCGTTTTCTATCACAATATCCGAATTAGGTGGGCAATAGTATATATGATCTGCCAACGGACTCAACCCATCCGTGACGGCGATAATAGGGATTTTAGAAGAGCGTTCTAAAAGAGTACCAAGCAATGTCGGTTGTTTGGGATCAAGATGTTGTACGATAACATACGCTATTCGCTCAGAAGGTTCGATATTTTGGATAAATTTTTGCAGTGCTTCAAACCCTCCTGCACTTGCACCCAAACCTACTATCGTTAGGTTGGCGTAATTATTATCCACTATTTTCTTTGCCATCTCTATAACATCCTTTTGATTTGTTGGATCAGTTTTTGTATTGCTGTGACGTTTTTTTGTACACCTAAAAAATATTTTAGTTTTTCTGTTTTTTTATCAAAAATGGGACTAATGGTTAGTTCATTGAAAATCAATTCTCCACTTTTTGTGTAGTTGCGAAGAATGACTGTGATATCGCGCTTCTCGATAAGAGCATCTTTCACCTCTTTGAGTGCTATTTGGTCTCGGTCTTCGCCATGCAAAAATCGGCAGTTACGACCTATCACCTCATCGGGTGTATATTCAAAAAGCTCACTAAACGCTTCATTGACAAAAATGATAGGATTGTCAGGTAGATTGGGATCGGATATAGTTATCCCGTTTTTCGCTTGATCGAGGATTTCAAGAACATAATCGGTAATATCTGGAACATTATCACGATATTTTTTGAGAACATACCGTCCGCCGTAGTAGTTGTTTATGACTAAACAAGGGATTCTTTTACGAAGATTACTGATTAAATTGCGTACATTTTTAGGATTAAATTCTTTATCATAGTCATCCCATACATGAAAAAAGATATCCACACTACTGACAAGCTTATCATGATGCTCTATCAATATAGCTAACAACTTCGTCATACTAGATGTTAGTATCAATGCATGGTTATCTTGACTGATTGTTTGTGTCAACGGGTTCCAGTAACATCTATCAGATAACTTGATCAGTGTTTTTGTATTCATAAAGCAATTCTATTATAAAAGTATCTTAAAAGTGTCTTTTTTGTGGCTACATGAGCACAATCATGATAAATCAATAATTGTTACTCAGAAGTGTCTGATAGGGTACTTTTTTTCACTTGCTAATTTTTTAAAAAACAAGACTACATCATTATCTAACCTTAGTGAAACTGGTATCTTTTTAGGTTCGTAAAATCTCCCTCGAACACCATCTGCGAAATCACACTCATCTTCCATCTCATAGTCATCAAATTTTTCTCTTTCTTTAATGTTGCTCACTAGGTACTCCTTGAGGGTATAAAAAATCCTTTCTTTTTGATTTGCTTTTCTTGCACTTATTATTCTTTAAAAATTTAAATATTCTGAGCTGTGAACATTTATTATTTCACAGTTCCAAGGTTTTGTTAGATGTTAAACATAACCCCATTCATGAAATTTATTTTGAAGACTACTGTCATTTTCAAAGGCTTTAAAGTAAAGGTATTCAGGTGCTAAGTCTAAGTCGTTATTCCATTTTAAAGTATAGTCAACTTGAAACTGTTTAAATTTTTCTATGTTCTCTAACTCTTTAAATGGTTTTATTTTTCCATTAATAATAAAGTCTTTTAAATCAACTTCACCTTTTTTGTGGTCACTAAATTCTAATAGTATTTTATACTCACCTCATTATGCAATATTGTTTCAAGTTCCTTTCGTAGCTCCTCTTTATTTGGCAAGTAGAGCTGATATTTTTGTACGAAAAGTTGGCTATTCATTCCGTATGTTGCATATTCGACTAGCAACTCATCTTTTTCTTTACTCAAAATAATACCAATTGGAGGGTTGTCTCCTTCTATATTTTGCTCATTTGCAAAATAGCCAAGATACATATTCATTTGCCCAATATCTTGATGCTTTACTTCATTGATTTTCAAATCAATCAATACAAAACATCGTAAAATCCTGTGATAAAAAACTAAATCAACTTTGTAATGTGTATTGTTCAGTGTAACGCGATATTGTCGTCCTACAAATGTAAATCCGCGCCCGAGTTCAAGCAGGAAACTTTGTAAATTATCACACAATAAACTTTCCAACTGCGTTTCTGATATATGGTGCGGCTCAGGAATTTTTAAAAACTCAAAGATATAGGAATCTTTCAAAATATCTGCTGGATTTTCTATAAGTTGCCCATTTTTTGAAAGCTCTACAATCTCTTGTTTATTTTTTCCCACGCTTAGTCTCAAAAACAGTCCGCTCTCTTTTTGTCTTTGTAGTTCTCGAACAGACCAATTTTCAAGAACCGTTTGTTTCTCATAAAACTCTCTTTCTATCTCATCGCTAATCTTTAAAAGTTCAACAATATGCGACCAACTCAATTTTCCAGACACTGTCTGGATTTTTGGAAATTTCAAATAAAAAAGTCGGATTTGAAATAGGTTAGACCTACTAAAACCTTTGCCATATTGAAGAGTCAAATCACGACTAAGTTGCTCCAAAAGTCCTTTTCCATAACTCGCTTTTGTATCTCCGCCCTGTTCAAACTCTACGATGTATTTGCCTATTTCGTAGTAAGTTTTTACAAGTTCAGTGTTGACAGCATTTAACGCTCTGCTTCGCCCATTCTCATAAGTTTGAGAAATCGTTCCTATAAGGTTTTGATACTCTTTATTTGTTGTAATATTTTTCATCTATTCAACCTCTTTACAATAAATATCCTCAAGCGTATCAAATTTTTTATGGCATGTGAAAATATATGGCAGTTTGAAATATTTTTATTTATTT
>MIBW01000038.1:90593-93923 GCA_001829625.1 Sulfurimonas sp. GWF2_37_8
TTCCATCGGGACGATAGAAGACTCATGAAAAAAGTGGAGATTCATTCTCAGTGGTGAATGGCAAAACCGCTGCTTTACTTAGTTCTCTCTCTTGCTCCCATGCTCCGCGTGGGAGTATATATATCTGCTTTACTGAGTTATCTGCATTCCCATCGTCCCGATGGAAGACTCATGAAAAAAGTGGAGATTCATTCTCAGGGGCGTTTCTTTTCGTTCAGCCCGCGCCCACGTTTTGTTATGCAATATTTTACAATACAATTAAGTATCCATTGTTACTTCGTCGACTTCTAGAAGAAGTGTGAAATTTTTACCTAACTTATAATTGTGTCTATTTATATCTTTCAATTCAAGAGAGAGTTTAATTTTATCAAGTGTTGCTGCACCTAAAAGTTCTGCAAATGAATTTACATAAATTCCAATTTCTGCTTTGTCACCAGGATTAAGAGGTGACGGAAAAGTTTCTTTACCAAAAACGTCTGTCCTATGCCATTCAACTTTCTTGTTATTACCAATAAAAACGAAACTTTCACGATTTACTATGATTGGCTTTCCACCAGTATTGATTAATCGCGCCACTAGAATTGTACCTTCATCATTGTCACCACGCTCATCTTTGAAAAGCCTGCCGTGATCAGTGAAAAATTCTATTGATAATTTACGTCGACGTTCCCACCGTGTAAGCACAAATGTAAATAAAGCGAGCACAAAACCTAATACACCTATTACATCTGCTATATTCATGTGACTTCTCTCCTCTAATATGCATAACGTTTGAGGAGAGCAATATTTGGCCCGCCCTTGGGTCAAATATTGGCTCCTGCGAGACTGTGAAATAACTAAACCCTATACAGTCTCATAAATTACAAAAATTCTAACACAAACACCTTAATTTTAACCATTTTTAAACTCTAAAAATTGTATAATGCATGTACTAAATTGTTCGTGATACACGAGCTTTGAGAGGTGTTTATGAGTGAAAAATACAAAGAGGGATTGAACCGCAAACAGCAACTGCTTTTTCCTCCAAGTCTTGATGAGTATATAGATGAAGAGAATTCGGTAAGAGCTATTGATGCATACGTTTCAGGATTAGACTTAAAAAGATTAGGTTTTAGTGATACATCTAAAAGTCTAACTGGTCAAAAATCTTATGTACCAGAGTTACTATTAAAAATATATATCTATGGTTATCTTAATAAAATAAGAAGTTCAAGAAACCTTGAGAAAGAAAACAGCAGAAATATAGAACTCATGTGGCTAACAGCAGGACTAAAACCAACTTATAAAACAATAGCAGACTTCAGAAAAGACAATCCAAAAGCTCTTAAACAAGTGTTTAAAGAGTTTATACTTCTTTGTAAAGGCATAGGGCTTATCGGTGGAGAAATAGTAGGACTAGATGGAGCATTTTTAAGAGCTAACGCATCTAAAAACACTCTTATAATGAAAAGAACTATAGATGAATCTATCAAGCAAGCAGAGTCATCTATCCAAGAGTATTTAACAACATTAGAATATAGTGATAAAGAAACAGTTACAAATAAACTTTCAAAAAGTCTACCTAAAAATTTAGAAAAACTCTTAAAAAAAAAGCAAACTCTAAAGCTGATTTAGCATTTCTTAAAAGTTTAAATAGAACTCAGTATAACCGTACTGACCCAGATGCAAGTGTAATGACTAAACCATCTCATAACCTTATGGCGTATAACTCTCAAATATGTGTTGATGATAAGTTTAAGTTTATCGTAGCCACTGATATTACTTCATCAGGTTCTGATAAACAAGAGCTTCATAAAATGGCTATTCAGGCAAAAGAAATTATAGATAATCCAGACTTAATAATAACGGCAGATAAAGGTTACTACTCTGCAGTAGAGATTAAAAAATGTGTTGATGACAATATTAATACCATAGTGCCACCTATAAGAACAGGTCAAGAGCAAAGAAATAAAGGCAAGTTCACTAAAGACATGTTTGTTTACGATAAAGAGCAAGATGCCTATGTCTGTCCTAACAATAAATTAATATCAAGAACTTCCTCTTTAAATCAATCATATGCGCGTACTATGCATATGTATAGAAGTTCACAAACAGATTGTTTATCTTGTCCAATAAAAAGTAAATGTTTAGGTGAAAAGACCAAACAAAAACAGACTCAAAGATGGGAGCATCAAGAGTTACTTGATGAATACAATCATAAGATGCAAACAGATGAATCCAAAGCGATTATTAAAAAACGAGGTTCAATAGTTGAGCATCCATTTGGAACAATCAAAAGAAGCTTAGGTTGGGATCACTTTTTAGTTAGAGGTAAAAAGAAAGTAGCAGGAGAAAACGCTCTTATCATGTTTACCTATAATTTCAAACGCTTACTTAACCTCATAGGGATAGCTCTGTTTAAAAAACTGATGATAGCCATAAAAAAGGGTAACCTGAGTGATATAAGAGAAGAAATAGCTCTTTATATTGCTAGTTTTAGGTTCTATATGGCAAGATTTTTCAAAATAGTTTTAGAGTGCAATTTAGGCAGAATTATTTGTTAGAATTGATAGAAATTTAAATATTCTGAGCTGTGAACATTTATTATTTCACAGTCTCAATGATTTGTTATATGGATTCTTAAAATTCCACAACCTCTATACTTTTTGAATATTTTAATGCTTCATCAATGAAAATCTTCATAGCTTCTCCTACAGTTTTTTGATCAATTAGATTGTCTAATAAATAAAATCCATAATCCTTTACGGCATAGTTATAAATTTCTGTCATTTGATTGCTGATTGGGGATGGTAATTTATTTAAAACATCATTTGATTTATATGCTTTTGGCATCTCGAAGATTATTTTATACTCTTTTTTCATTTTTTCTCCAGTATTTATCTAACATCTGTATATATAAAATCAGTATAGTTTAGGTTTGTCTTGCCATTTAAATCTTTTCTCATTGCTAGAACAATATTTCCTACAACTTTTCTTCCAAGTTCAGGATCAGGGTCTTTACCTTTGGAATCAATTACTAACCTTACCATTTCGTTGATTGCTTTTACAACTTCATCTGAACTATAAATCCAAGAGCGATACTGTTCTTCAAAAAATTTGCGTTTTGTTTCCGATGTGGCTGTTGAACCAACAAACCCTTGTAGCAATACAAGAAGGTTTGCATATTTTTCTTCTTTATATTTTAAAATAGATTCTTCACGTTTTGAACGACTAGCAAAAAAGTAGGTCAAATAAGAACCAGCTATTGCAGTTAAAATTGGTAATATTGCATTTACTTCCACGTATGTTCCTTTATCATATAACGTTTGAGTACAAAAATATGTTACCTTT
>MIBW01000039.1:0-273 GCA_001829625.1 Sulfurimonas sp. GWF2_37_8
CTTATGGGTCCTAAATTATTTGGTCAAAGTAGTGAAGCAATTTACAAAAGTTTAATAGACTTTAAAGACGGCCGTAAAGAGAATATGATTATGAAAGGTCTTTTAATGCAACTCAACGAAGAAGATCTCAAAAAATTTGCAGATGAAATTGGAGAATTTCCGGCCAGAGCCAAAGCAATGGAAGAAAGTAACTAATACTTACACAAAGGAAATTTAAAATGGATAAGTATAACAATAGAGAAACGATAGAGAAAACAACTTTTTGGTCAACCT
>MIBW01000039.1:292-2233 GCA_001829625.1 Sulfurimonas sp. GWF2_37_8
ACGATGGATTGTAGTTATATCATTCCATCTCTTATTTTTTCTATCTTTTTATATAGATTTGCAAATGTTAGAAGGCACACTCAACGGCTCAAGATTTTTAGGTTTTCACTTAATTGACCCTTTTACGACCCTTGAAGTTTTTTTAGCGACTTTCCATATGCCGATCAACATAATAATCGGTACCCTCACCATAGTAATAATCTATCTGCTAGTAGGCGGAAGAACCTACTGCGCTTGGGTGTGTCCTTATGGAATACTCAGTGAAATAGGCGAAAAATTTCATAACACTTTGGTAGCGAACAAAATCATCAAAAGTAGAAAATTCGACCATAGGGTCAGACATATATTTTGGGCAATATTTTTGACCCTCTCTTTTACGAGCGGCTATTTGGTATTTGAAACTTTTAACGTTGTGGGTATTTTAAGCAGAATGATTGCTTATGGCTGGAGCGTTGCGTTTGTGTGGGTGCTTGCTGTTTTTTTGGTTGAACTCTTTTACTCCCGTCGTGCTTGGTGTACATACATCTGTCCTATTGGGACAACTTACGGTTATATAGGAAAAGTAAGTGCTCTGAGAGTTGAATGGAATGACAACTGCGACCACTGTATGGTTTGCCACGATGTCTGTTTTGAAAATCAGGTATTAGAAATTGTCAAAGCAAAATACGATAAACAAAGAGAAGAAAAAGGCATTACAAAAGAGTATATCAATGGTGCTGATTGTACGCTATGCGGCAGATGTATTGATGTGTGCCATACGGATGCTCTTCATTTTGATTTTAAACTCAAGAACTTGGTGTAACAGATGATAAAAATTTCCAATCTTACCAAAAAATTTGGTGCTCATATCTCACTCGATAATGTAAACTGCGAATTAAATAAAAATGAATCCATTGCGCTTATGGGTGCCAACGGAGCGGGAAAAACAACGCTTATCCGTTCCATACTCGGGTATTATCATCCTGATGGCGGTGAAGTTTTAATAAACGGTGTAAATCCTATCAAAAATAGAATGCAAGTATTACAAGAGATCAGTTTTGTTCCCCAATTGCCGCCACCAATTAAACTAAGTCTTTACGAGCTGATGCAATATATAAGTATCAGTGCAAAGGTGGACAAAGAGTTGATTGAACATTATGCCAATGAAATGAAACTCGACATAAAAGAAAATATGCATAAATCATTTTTTAAACTAAGTGGCGGCATGAAACAAAAAATGTTGATTGCTATAAGTTTGGCAAAAAACAGCAGTATTATCATTTACGATGAGCCTACGGCAAACCTCGACCCAAAAGCAAGAGATGATTTTTACAGATTACTCAAACAAAATGAAGAGGAGAAAGTTCTCTTGTTTGTAACGCATAGACTCGAAGAAGTAAAAGATTTGGTAAACAGGCAAATCTATATGGATCTTGGAAAAGTGGTTTGGGATGAAAAAGCTTAGATTTTTATTTTTGATTTACACAGGAACAGTATTTGTTTTCCTTGGCGGATGTAATTCTTTAGACAAAGGTTCAGACAAAAAATTGAAAGAAAATACAAAAATTTGTCCGCAGTGCCATATGGAATTGCCAGACTCCAATATACACACTACGATATTGCATGATAAAAATGAACAGCACTATTTTGATGATGCAGGTTGTATGATTTTATGGTTTAGTAAAAATAATACCGACTTAAACGCAGTCACAACAGAAGTATTTACAAACGACACATACAAGTACATAAAAGCATCTACTGCTCATTATAAAATTAATGAGAAGACACCTATGCTTTATGGATTTTCTGCCTATGAAAATATTCAAGAAGGTTCTATATTTTATGATGAAGTCGTTATCAGAATGCGGCGTGGTGAACATATGGCAAATCCAAAAATTAGAAAACAGATATTAGGATACTAGGAAAAATTATGAATAATTTACTTTTAATTGCGTATTTAGA
>MIBW01000039.1:2258-25553 GCA_001829625.1 Sulfurimonas sp. GWF2_37_8
GCGGTCTTATAGCGCTCTTTTTTATAGCAGGAGTGACCGAATCTCAGGTGATGGGTTTTAGTGGTTTGAGCAGACTTCTTTTGATGTATATTCAAATAACCATCGTCATTTTGCCTATTTTCATACTCATAACAACCGTAAGGTCTATCTCTGGAGACAGAGACAATCATATCTTAGAGTATATGCTCTCTTTTCCAATATCACTTAAACAATACTACTGGGGGAAAATTATCGGTAGATTTATCACTGTTTATCTGCCTGTCCTTTTTGCTATGGTTGTTGCGATTGTTTATGGCGCAGTAAAAGGAGCTTTGATTCCGTGGAATATCTTCTTTTTATATACGGGTCTTTTGTTTGCTCTCTCAAGCGCATTTTTAGGCATCGCCTTTTTCATCTCTTCCTTTGTAAAATCTTCAGAAGTGGCACTTGGCATTGCGTTTTTTGTATGGATTGTATTACTTGCGTTTATTGACATTGCCCTTATATCTTTGATGATGCAACAAAGATTTAATGAAGAACTTATTCTCATTATAGCTATGCTCAACCCTATGGAAATTTTCAGAGTTGCAGCCATCTCACTTTTTGACCCAGAACTTACAGTCATGGGACCTGTTGCGTTTTATATTCTTGACTCCATGAGTCAGGGTGTTTTCGTTTTTATATCCATTGCTTATCCCCTTGGCGTAGGATTGATTTTCGCATTTTTAGGTTTTAAAATTTTCAAAAATAAAGATTTAGTATAAAAGGAGTGATGATGAAGAAAATAATTTTAGGGATGCTTATAGCATCAAGTCTTATGTTTGGTTTTAGTATGGAGTTTACAAAGGAAACAACTTGTTTGGTTCGCAATTTAAAAGTTTACAAAGAGCCGAAATGGGTCTCAAAAGTAGAACTTAGCAATGGAAAAGAGATCTATTTTTCAAGCCCAAAAGCGATGTTTGAATTTTATTTTCTTCCAGGTAAATGGTTTGATCTTGGAGTAAAAAGCGAAAAAGATTTTAAACAAATACTCGTGACGGATTTTTCAAATATGCAAATCATCAAAGCAAAAAGCTCCTTTTTTGTTTATGGAACAAATGTAACCTCACCAGGAGGTGATGATCTCATCCCCTTTGAATCCTATAAAGAAGCACAAAAATTTTCCAATGAACATAACGGAAAAAGAATTTTTAGTTTTCAAGAAGTAAGCGATGCACTTATAAGATTATTAAACGGGAGGATATAAAACCATGAGTAAGCCGACTCCACGCAACGAAGAGATAGTTTTAGACCCTAAAAGATACATAGTAAGTGAAACTGATGACAAAGGAAAAATTACTTTTTGCAATGATTATTTTATAGAAATTTGTGGCTATTCTAAAGAAGAACTCATAGGTAAACCGCACAGTGTTATACGCCATCCAGATATGCCGAAGGTTGTATTTAAACTCTTGTGGCAGACCATATCGCAAGGAAAAAATATAAACGCAGTTGTCAAAAACCTTGCAAAAGACGGCAGATACTACTGGATATTTACAGAGTTTGAGTCAAGAAAAGACGCAGACAACCAAAAAATAATAGGCTATACCGCCTCAAGAAAAGCCATCTCAAAACATGTCATAGCCGTTATTTCTGACTTATACGCAAGACTTTTAGAGATAGAGAAAAACGCAGGCGTAGAAGAGAGTGAAAAATTTCTTGTTGCGTTTTTAAAATCCAAAGGTGAAGAGATAGAATTCAAAGACATAATGGAAGAGATTCATAAGTTTTATTAAAAGATATTCTTAGAATATCTTTTACTTGCCTATTTTTATAACTCTTCTTACTACTTCGTTAAAATCAACAATCTCTTCACCCTCTTTGATGCTCTCTTTTGTTTTATGCGCACTAAAACCATAGGCCATTGGAGTGATGTTTTGTGTGTCATAAAACGCAGTTCTTGCGTTTA
Organism: Sulfurimonas sp. GWF2_37_8; assembly: GCA_001829625.1. GTDB lineage: Bacteria > Campylobacterota > Campylobacteria > Campylobacterales > Sulfurimonadaceae > Sulfurimonas. The sequence goes on from MIBW01000039.1 coordinate 4,186, forward strand.
TCCATTCGCCGTTGCTAACATCTGTAATCCATATAACCGCACCATCTTTCCACGCAATTTTTTCATCTTCAAACCAAAGCGCCATACAACCTATGTCATCAAACATATATGTTTTACCGCTTTGCGGTTCTCTTACCTGCACGGTATTTTTTCTATCACTGACAACCATAACGCAGCGGGCACACATATCTCTGTCCCAATGAACTTCTGCAACATCAGAGACAGATTTACGTTCACAACCGCTAAAAAGTGAACCCAAGACTAAACAAGAAAGTAAAATTTTATAAGACTTCATCGAAAACTCCATTGTGTAAAAATTAAATTTTTTTTCATAACCACACTCCGTTTTTTACATAAAAAAGCAGCGGGTACAAACTCAGCAGCAAAACATAAAGCCCATTAAACAAAAGTGAGATTTTATAACTTTTGTTCCGACTTGTGTTTGATCCAGGTAAAAGACCTGCGCCAATACCGCTAAAAGTGCCTATAAAAAGTAGAAAATATATCAGATAACCGACATAATAGTAATCATTTTGCAAAAAACAAAAAGGACAGTGATGTGTAGGGAGCTGATAAATATACATACCAAAAAATGCTATGAGCGTTATAACGCCGCTCACAATAAAAGAGAGGTTACTCAGAGCAAAAAGATACCTATTTTTTAAAAGATAAAAGAGCCCCATGAGCAGAAAATTTCCATAAAACAAAACCAACAAAACCTCAGTATCTATGCGAAAAATATTTGAAACGTAAGAGGTCGCCGAACTTGAGTACAAACTTCCGCAACAGCTTACCATTTTGTCCACATCTATGGCGCCAAACATGATACCTTCAATAATTACTTCGGCCATAAAAAGAAAAAACGCAGCTATAAACAAACCAAATTTTCTTTTTGTATAGGGCTGGTTTTCATCTTTCATATCTGCACGATGGAGCATGAGCCAGTAAGCAAATATATAAAGATTTATCACTTTAAGAATGAGAAGATAGGTTCCGTACTGCGTCGCATCGACCACTCCAGCCGCGCACATTGCACCCGTGAGAACATGAGATATTTTGTCAAGCGTAAAAATAAAAAAGAGAAAAAGCGGCACTTTGATGGCAAAAATATATTTGATAATCGTAGCTGCTAAAAAACTCTGCTTTTCTAAAATATACTGCCTTTGTGTCGTCGCGTTTAAATCCCACTGCAAAAATATTTTCACGCTCAAAACAAAGGCGATTATCGCAAAAAAAGCAAAAAGTATGTTCAGAATGAAGAGAGTTAAAACTTCAGGAGTCAAAATCATAAAACTAAACTTCCATTATGAACTTGTATCTCACGATCAACAAAATCAAGACCAAAAAAAAGCGGGTCATGCGTAGCTATTACAATAGTTTTATTGCTAGCTTTAAGCTCTCTGAGCATCTCTATAAAATGAAGAGAAAGCTTCTCATCGAGATTTGCCGTCGGCTCATCCGCTAAGATGATTTTAGGATTGTTGATGTTTGCGCGCGCTATTGCGGCGCGTTGCTGTTCTCCGCCTGAGAGGTTGCGAACGAGGACATCTTGTTTGTGTTCTATATGAAAACGCTGCATCACCGACTCTGACATTTGGTGCATACTTTGCGCATCGAGGTTTAAGGGCACCAAAGGAAGTAAAATATTTTCTTTGACACTGAGGTTAGGTATGAGATTGTATTTTTGAAATACAAAACCGATGTTGTCCCTTCTGTACTCTGAGGAAAAATTATCGGGGAGTTTGGATATTTTTTTTGTATCTACCAAAACTTCACCGCTTGTAGGTTTACTCAGAGCGGCTATAAGTGAGAGTATCGTGCTTTTTCCGCTTCCGCTTGAGCCTTTTAAAATGACGAGTTCACCCTCTTTAATTTTCAAATTTATCTCAGAGAGCGCTCTTACACTCTCATTTTTATTGACTTCATATATTTTTGTTACGTCTTTTAATTCTATCATTAGCGTATTACCTCGTCTGCTTCAAGTGTAGCTACCTTCCACGATGGCAAAATAGTTGCCGCCACATAAATAGGAACACTCAAAAAGAAGACTAAAAAGAGCGTCTGCGTGTCAAAAACAAAGGGAAGTTCAAAACTTGTTTTAAGCTCAGAATAACCGATAAAGATATTTCTTAAAAGCGGTGCTTGAAAAATATAAACAAACGCAAATGCAAATCCTATTCCTAACACATAGGCAAAAAATGAAAGGATAAAAGATTCATAAAATTTTTCTTTAAGAACATCATCAACCCGCCAGCCTATGGCTTTAAGAATGCCTATTTCTCTTTTTTCCTCGCTGCTGAGTCCACTTGCTTTGTCATACACAATCATAAAAAAAGTGAATAAGCACACAATAAAAAGTGCTAAAAATATTCCACTTTTATAATCAAAAATATTTTGATAACTTACTTGTAAGTCTTGGTTAGTAATCACTCTGCACTCAGGATACATGAGCCTTATTTTTGAAGCAATCGTGTTTATCTCCTCAGGATTAGCAACTTTGACAATTATATCCGTTGCTTTTGTCTGCTGTATATCAAATATTTCTCTTACCTCGTCTTTTGACATAACTATCATATCGTTAGATTCGAGCTGGGTATCCCCGTCAAATACTCCGGCAATATTAACTTTTTTGAGAGTTCCGTCAGACTTGATAAAATTGAAATACTGCTTATAATAATTACGCAACATATTCTCTTTAACCCCCTGCCCGACTATCATCGAAGGAATATTCTCTTCATTGTTAAAGTCAAATTTTTGCACTATTTTTTCAAGAGAGTTTTTATACTGATTTTCATATTCATCGACTCCCATAAGCGTAAAATTCACTCCTGCGTTTTGGAAATAGTAATAACCCCACACTCTTGCAACTGCATCACTCACGCCTGCTATGGAGAGTATCTCGTCTAGAGCACTAACATCAATGTCGTCTTGTCTTCCTGCTTTAATTTTTTGCACTATGATTTGAGGAAGTGCTTCAAGAGTGCTCGCTAGTTCATACTTTATGGAGTTAGTTATAAAAAATACCGATGCCAAAAGAAAGGTCAAAAAGGTAAAAATACTCAAAATAAAAAAGTTTTTATATTTTTGTCGCAAAATCGCACTGAGCGCATACTCTATCAAGTAGATATTAAGAGCACCCTGCAGCCATGTTTTATTTTTCATTTTTGTTTCCTGCTGCGTTTGTTTGTAAAATATGTGAATGTGAAATGGCATAAGTAGAGGGAAAATATTCCAATAAACCTCCATCATCTTTGTAAATAGAAGAAATCGTGCTCAAACTTCTATGTCTGACATACGAAGCTTCAGTGGAGATGGCAAGGTCGGGAAGTCCTGAGAGTTTTACAAAAGCAAGCTTTTTGTCGAGTAGCTGCTCATGATGGATTTGCGTACTATATATATAGCCCAACTCTGCACCAATCATCACAAAAAGTGCACAAAAAACGTAAAAAGCACTCCATACTTTTTTTGTATAATTCCTCAATTTATTCATCAAGTTTATATACTTCTTCTTCTGTTATATTTTCAAATTGCGTAATTTTACTGCCTTTGTGATCTTTGAAAAAAGTTTTTGCATCTGCTTCATTTTCAAAAGGAATAAGCTCATTTCCCATAGGCCCATACGCATCACTGCCTAAAACATAATAAGCTTTTTTGGCATCAATCGCTCTTTGGGAATAATAATCGCTTACTAAAATTTTTGCTATCTCACTTTTATCTTTGATGGCGTAGTTTCCCCAGCCTTGAGGATTAAAATAAAACTTAAGTAAATCTTTTACACCATCAAACGAGTAGTGTTTTTCCTGAGTATTCTCCATATAAAAAATCTGTGCCGCCCATCTTGGATATTTGTACGTAAACATACCGCACACGGGACATTTTTCATCTTGAGTTACTGTGATATGAGAGTGAGAGACTTCTTTATTTGAACTTTTTTTAACATCCCAAACATAAAGACAAAGCGCTTCAAAATGCTGCGTTTTAAGAGGTTGACACTTCTCTTTAAGAGCAATTTGCAACTCTTGCATTGTTGCATATGCATCCAGCGTCATATCTTGCGGACAATTTTTTTCAAACACTTTTTTACCCATAGAATAGAATTTTTTATCTTTGAGAGCTTGATTTGTAGCATTGGGATTTTCTAAAGCGTCTGCGTTTAGATGAAGAAGAAAAATAAAATTTACTATAAAAATAAATATATCTCTCTTAAACATTCATTTCCTTTATTTATTACGTATTTGGATTATAGTCTATTAGAGTTTAAATATAGAAAAAGTTCCAAACTAAGCAGTACGTAAAAGCATTAATCTTCGAATAAAAAGCACAAGCAGTGCAATAGCAAGAATCTTAAAATCAATCTCACTTGCTTTATGTATATTTTCAAATGTGTCACTTTGTGTCGCTTCAACTCCTAGCGCCTGCATCGCTAATATCTGAGGTGCATAAACACCACTAAAAAGCAATGATGCAAAAGCTACAATAACACTTGATGCAAACGCAACAGCATCGCGTTGTCCACTTTTATATGAAGCCGCTTCATAGATTAAAACACTTATAGCTACCACATAAAGCCAGTAAGAAAATCTATAAAATATCTCACCCATGATGATACCAGCATTATAATGATCTAGTAGCATACTGCTGAGAATTTTATCAGTGTGAAAAACAACTGGAGCGACTAGCGCGCCTAAAACCATTACGCCACCAAAAGTAGCCGCAAGCATTACCAAATAACCAAAATCTACATATATACTTTTTTTCACTTTGTTACCCTTAGGCTAAAGCCTCTATCAAAATCACTGTAATCTTTATAGAACTCTAGCGCTTCATATTTTTTATCTTCTAAATAGTGTGTTATTTTATCTTTTTGGTCATAACCCATCTCACACGTAAAAAAGTTAATATTGCGTTTTAATACCTCGTTAAGAAGCTCTTGAATTATCTCATCGCCGCTGTTTCCACCAAAGAGTGCATTTTGTGGCTCATAAGATAGATTTGATTCGAGTAAGACGTCATTTGCTATGTAAGGAGGGTTTGAGACAAGATAGTCTATTGCCTCAGTTACAGGTTTTAAAAGCGAACCTAAACGCAGCTCTATTCTCTCTTGAAGTTTAAATTTTTCGATATTTATCTTTGCGATTGCAAGTGCCGCCTCTGAAATATCTACGGCAATAAACCTTGCGTTTGGCAAATGAAGGGCAAGCATAATAGAAATAATGCCGCTTCCCACACCGACTTCAGCAAAAGTAAGTACTGCGTTTTTGTCGGGAACTCTTTTGAGTACTTCGTCTATAAGCATTTCCGTTTCAGGACGGGGAATCAAAGCGCCTGGTGCGATGAAAAACTCTTCGCTGTAAAAACTCACCTTCTTTGTAATGTACTCAAAAGGCTCATTTTTTACACGTCTCTCTACCCAAACAAAAAGTTCTTCAAGATTTTCTATAAGTGTGTTTTGATTTGTAATAAGCCAAAGCTCATCACATTCAAGATGTGCCATCAAAAGAAGCTGGGCTTCTCTTGATGCTCTTGGAATATGCGGACTTAAAGTGTTACTTATCTCACGTAAGAGGTCTTTGACTAAATATTGGCTTCGCATTTACCCTCTAAAGAACTCTCATCAACATTGCCGACGTTCACGCCAAGTTCTTTCAAACGCTCCAAAACAGGCGGATGCGTGTAATGAAAAAAGATGTAAAGCGGATGAGAAAGCGGGAAACTTTTGTTCTCAGTCACCAATTTTTGCAGTGCGTTTGCAAGTTCTATTGAGCCTGCCGCTCCTCCGAGTTCGCTTCCCATTTTATCTGCCGCATATTCGTTATGACGGCTTACAATACCCATAATCGGCATCATAATAAAGCCAAGGACAGGCATAAAAAGCATAAGAAGTATCATAGTCAGGTATGGTGTTTGGCTCATACCTAATTCTAAAAAAAGTGACTCTGGCAAGTTGCCAAAAAGTGCAAACATCGCAAATAACATGACTCCGACCATCGCTATATTTTTATAAATATCTCCATGTGCAAAGTGTCCAAGCTCATGACCTAAAACTGCTAAAAGTTCTTTGGTTGTCAATTTTTCTAAAAGTGTGTCAAACAAAACAACACGTTTTGCGCGTCCAAAACCGCCAAAATAAGCATTGAGTCTTGCGTCGCGTTTACTAGCATCACTAATGAAAACACCAGAGCTTACGAAACCTGTTTTTTGCATAAGATTTTTTATCTCTTCATCAAGCGTTGCATCTTGAAGCGGTGTCAATTTATCAAAAAACATCGCTCTAAAAGTCGGATAAAGCATATTAATGAGAATTACGATTGCAAATATGAAAACAAAACTCCATAACCACCACAAAGCAAAGTTTGTGATAATGGCGTAAATGCCCCAAATAACTAAAGAACCCAACACGATTGTCATCACAAAAGCAATGAGCGTATCTTTCACAAAAAGAGCCATTGTCGACTTGTTGAAGCCATACTCTTTGTCAAGCACAAATTTTTGATAGTATGCAAACGGCAAAGAGACAAGAGAGTTAATAAGTAAAAATCCCATAACAATTGCTATATTCATGATGGTAGTATCTTGGAAAAAGAGGTTCTGCTCAAGAAAAGATATCCCAAAGCCTATCCATGCTACAAAAAGCAGATAATCTACAAAGGAGTTTATAATGGAGAGTTTTTCTTTGGCAACAGCATAGTTACCTGCTTTTAGATAATCATTTTGCGTCAGTAAAACAGCACTTTTTCTTTTCGCCTGGTTGACAAAACCTATCTGCATGACACTCGTGTAGATGGAAATCAAAACATAAAGTGTATAAACGCCAACAATGCTCATCAACATAAACGCAACCTTACTTCATAGGGATTTTATTGAGAGATTTTTCTACGGGAAGTGCTTCCTCTTTGTTATCAAATACCTTAAATGCAACTACATAAATCACACCCATAATCAAACCTGCTAAAATTACCGCTAAAACAATCTTTTTCTTTTCACCTTTTAAGGTATTATAATCTTCAATATCTTCTAATCTTGGCTCACTCATCACAAACTCCTTTAATTTTTCTCAATAGTAGCAAAATATCAAACAATAAACTCTACAACTAGAAAACTAATATGACGATTTAAGTCTATTTTTTAAAATATTTATTCGTCAAAATATCTACTATTCAAGAATATAATCAACGACTTTGGACTCTACTGTCACCTCTTTTATAAGTTCAACTACTTTGAGATGTTCTTCATGTTCGGCATAGATTTTCAAATCCCCACGCGTTTCAAAGGTACTATACAGTGACATATCATAGGCTCTTGGAGAGTCTGTAAAATTAATACCTACTTCCATACTTCTCAAAACCTCAATCAACTCTTCAAGTTTTTCGAGTTTATGTTTAACTTTTGCAAGGTTGAGTGCCTTATTTTCTTCTTTAAATTTAAACATTACAATATGGACTACCATGATTTCACCTCGTAAATATAATGCGGAATAATAACAAATCTCTCTTAAGAAATATGTTAAATACTGATGTTATGCAACCCTCCCTAAAGCTACGAAAACAAGCGAAGCGCTTTTTGTAAAAATGTATAAAGTCAGTTAAAAACTTATAAAATACCTTTCCAAAAAAACTCTGCGATGATAACAATCAGAAGTATTCCAATGATGTTAAGCACAAAACCATAACGCATCATACGTTTCATATCTACAGCACCGCTGCTCATGGCGATTGCGTTTGGAGGCGTGGCTATAGGAAGCATAAAAGCATAACTCGCACAAAGTGTTGCAACCATCATAAAGAGTGTCGTATTGATACCCGTCTGCTCAGCCACTGCATAAAGCACAGGAAGCATAACAGAGACAAGTGCCGTGTTGGAAGTTATCTCAGTTGCAAAAGTAATCAAAGTAGCCACACCCAAAAGTAAAAGCAGAGGTGGCAATGATGTCAGTGAGACGAGGTATGTTGCAAGTATATCCGCTAAACCAGTCGCAGAAAACGCAGCCGCAATAGAAAAACCAGCACCAAATAAAAACATAATCCTATAAGGTATTTTTGCCTTATCTTCTGCCCAATCCAGAAGATGCAGACCAGGAGCAAACAACAAAAGTCCAGCTCCCAAAAGAATACCTGCCTCATTGAGTCCAAGTCCACTCCAGTAAGGCTTTATAGGGGCATTAAGCAACAACAATAGAACTAAAGAAAAAAGGATAAAAAGAACTTTCTTTTGTGCTTTATTGAGCGGTTTTATCTTCTTTTCCTGCACAATTGGTGTAGAAGATACACCTAAACTCAAGAGCCATCCCAGCACCAACAACATCGCAAAAGCTAAAGGTGCGACCATCCAAATCCATTGAAAAAACGGGATAAGCTCCATCCCTTTGTCATTCATTATGCCTAATAATACAAGATTTGGCGGTGTGCCTATGGGTGTAATAATACCGCCGATACTTGCACCATACGCTATTGCAAGTGCAAAACGCAGCTTAAGTTTTACATCATCAGTAATAAAGAGCGCGATAGAAATCAATAAGAGGGTAGTTGTTGTATTGGATAAAATAGAACTGAGCATTCCTGAAGTTATAACAAGAGAAAAAATCATACCTCGTGGGGTATTGGGGAAAAGTCCAAGCATTTTATCAGCTATCCATGCGTGCAGATCACTTTTTTCAACCGCAATTGCAAGTAAAAAACCACCGAAAAAGAGATAAATAATAGGGTTGGAATAATTTATCGCTGTGGCTTGAGTCTCTAAAATACTTAAAGAAGGAAACAAAATTATAGGAAGCAAAGAGACAACTCCCATTGGAAGTCCTTCATTTGTCCAAAGCGTTATCAGCAAAGCAATAACCCCAAAAAGAGCGCTTTGCGTAAAATTTAAAACGCTATACGAAACAAGAAAAACAGATAAAGCTATACCTAAAGCAATAGCAATATTTTGAAACTCTTTAGTTTGCAATCAAATCCCTTAAGGATACATGCGGATTTTTACCCTCAAGCAAAGCGTAAACCTCTCTTGCAATAGGAAGATAGAGATCTTTTTCTTTGGCAATCTTATGCAAAGCGTAAGCTGTTCCGATACCCTCTGCAACCTCTCCTAATTCTGTTACTATCTCTTCTTGCGTTTTACCCTCAGCCAGCCCAAGCCCTACGCGAAAGTTTCGGCTCATAGTGGAAGATGCCGTCAAAAAAAGATCCCCCGCTCCACTGAGTCCTACAAAACTCTCCTCTTTTGCTCCATATACTTTGCCAAATCTCTGCATCTCCACAAGACCGCGAGAGATCAGTGAAGCTGCTGCGTTTTTACCGAGTTTAAGCCCTTCGCACACACCTGCAGCTATAGCTATAACATTTTTGTACGCACCCGCAACTTCTGCACCCATCACATCAGTTGATGTATAGATTTTGATAAAAGAAGGAAAAAAAGAGGCAAATTGCGCACTCAATTTTTCATTGTGAGAGTTGACAACAAGTGCCGTTGGAAGGGACTGCATAACCTCAGTAGCGAAGGATGGACCTGAGAGAAACGCAATGTTTTCATCAGGAACATATTTTGAATAAATATCATTTAAAAATCTTCCGCTACTAGCTTCTATCCCTTTTGCCGCGACAAGAATTTTTTGCCCGCTATAAACAAAGTTCTCTTCAAGCCACAAAGCGATTTGCTGTGCGGGTATAGCGATAACGAGATATTCTAACTCTAAAATTACATCCAAAGATACAAAATTTTTCAAATCTCTGGACGTTCTGGAAGTGATAAAAACTTCTTTTTTTTCACTAAAAGCAAAAGCCAAAGCACTTCCCCACTTTCCCGCTCCAATCACACCTATTTTATTCATACCTGCTCCCTACATTTTGCTCAAATAATTTAATATCCTCTTCGTAGCCTACGACTACTAATTTATCCCCATTTTTAATACTGTGATGTGATGCTTTTGAAGAGTAAATAAACTCACTGCTCATATCCTCATGAAGCACAAAAAGCACAATAATCTTATATATATTTTTCCAATCAACTTCATAAGGATGTTTGCCAGCAAAAAAAGTATCTTGTTCTACACAAACCTGTGCGATTTTAAGATTACTTTTTTCATAAAGAATATTGTGCAAAACTTCGGTAACTATAGGTTTTTTCAACATATCAGATATAATAGAAGCGGTCGTTTGAACAATAGGAATAACCTTAGAAGCTCCTGCCATAGTGAGTTTATTTGCACTCTCTTTATCTTTTGCCAAAGAGATAATACTGACATTTGCAAAAGATGCTCGCAGTGATATTGTCAAAAATATATTAGTTGCATCATCCAAAAGTGCGCAAAATATCACAGAGTTTTCCATATCAAATTTCTTCTCTAATACATCCCAGTTATCACTCAAATCAAAACTAGCAACACTATACTTCTCACCGTTTCTCTTTTTACTCTCATCATCAAACTTAAATATAGTGATATTTTCATATTTATGTGCTATATTATCAGCTATTTCCAAAGCAAATTCGTTATAACCGAATATCAAAGCACTTCGCGTTTTCATCATACAATCTTTTTATGTAAATATTTTTCAAACTCTTTTATAAAAACAGAGTTTCCAATGATCAATAAATAATCTCCCTGCTCCAAAAGTGTGTTTGGTATCGGATTGAAAAAAAATTGTTTTTGAATTTTTTTATAAATCCCCAAAAGAACAACTCGATATTTAACATTATCAAGCTCATCTACTCTTGAAAAATTCTTAAGTATCCGCTCACTTATTACTATCTCTTCGATATTTATCTGTGAATAATCTGAACGCAGAGCATGGATAACCTCAAACGCAACGGGTTTACCGATAAATTCTTTAGCAATCATCCCTATAAGCTCTTTCGCATAGAGTATCTCACTCGCACCCGCTATAGAGAGTTTGTTTCTATGGATATCTTGCATCAAAAGTGAGAGGATATAAACATCTTTATTGAAAGAGCGAACCGTCAAAGTAGTATAAACATTTTCAACATCGCTCTCACGCAAACACAATATCGCTTTGACCTGCGAAGCGATATCTATACGAAGTTTTTTGTAACTCTCAACACTTCCTGGGTCATATTCCAAAGCGACAAAACCATCTTTTATCGCTCTCATAACTCTTAGAGGATCTTCATCAAGAATAATAACTTTATGCTCTTTTGAGAGACTTTTTGCCACTTCTGCAGCTACATCTTCATAACCACAGATAAGATAAAAACTTTTAAGTTTTGTGATATCATCGACTGTTTTTGTCTCTTTTATCTCATCAAGTTTTTCACTAAACGCAGAGACTACAAGAGATGTTGAAAATGCCAAAACAGCAATTCCAGCCGTAATCACAACCATAGCCACAAAACGACCCGCGTCAGTTATGGGTGTTATATCCCCATAACCAACCGTAGATATAGTCACAACAGACCAATAGAGTGCATCATAAAGAGTGTTGATAGAAGACTTTGGATTATTTGCTTCCATGACATAAATGAGCACAGATGAGACAAAAATAACCATAGATGCAAACATGAGCAAGGTAAAAAACTCAAATTTTTTACTTGCCAAAACAGAAAAAAATGTCTGAAAACTTTTGATATAACGAAAGAGTTTGGAAACGCGAAAAAGTACAAAAATGCGAAGAAATCGTAGCTCATGGAAGAGGGGAATAATAGCTAAAATGTCTATAAGAGCTCTAGGCGTAGTGATATATTGAAACTTAATATGAAGTATCTTAAAAAAAGCTCTTCTAAGCCCAAATGGCTCCCCCAACATAGAGTCATGTTCATCACGTTTAATGAGTATTTCACTTATACTACTACTCACCCAGAGCCTGAGCATATACTCTACAAAAAATATAATAGAGATTATATAACTGTTAAAATAGAGTAAAAAATCATTTACATGGGATTTAACTTCTCTTATCAATATGATTACGCTTATAAAAACAAGCATAATCATCAAAGCATCAAAATATTTTTTGTATCTATAATTGTCGTTTTCTAGTAAGTTATAAAAAAAATGTTTCGTATTCTGATAATTTTTCGATGTGTTTAAAAAATAAGCAACATCCAATACGAAACGGCTAAACACAATACCTATCCAAGCTTCGCTTTTAGTATCTCGTTTATCGCTTGAGGATTGCCACTTCCTTTACTCTCTTTCATCACTTGACCTACAAAGAAACCAAAAAGCTTATCTTTTCCGCCTTTATATTCTGCTACTTTATCTGGATTTGCAGCGATGATAGTATCACAGATGGCTTCAAGCGCACCTGTATCACTTACCTGTCTTAAACCAAGAGCATCTATCACTCCATCAATATCAAGATTTTCTTCCATAAGTCTATCAAGCACTTCTTTTGCAGCTTTTCCGCTTATGGTGTTATCTTCGATGCGTTTTACGAGTTGCCCTAGTTTCAGTGCATCTACAGGAGAGTTTGTGATATTTATCTCTCCTTTAAGGCGTCCTTGAAGCTCTACTGTAAGCCATGTTATTGCGTTTTTAGCACTTATACCCTCAAGCATCATCGTCTCAAAAAAACGTGCCATCTCTACAGTTGCAGTGAGTACACCTGCGTTGTACTCATTCATCCCATACTCTTTAACAAATCTGTCGCGTTTTTCATCTGGAAGTTCAGGAATCTTGCTATAAATTTCCATCATCTCATCTGTAACGACTGCTTTAAGTAGATCTGGCTCAGGAAAATAGCGATAATCTGCCGCTTCTTCTTTGCCACGCATAGAACGGGTTTCTTGTTTCGTTTGGTCAAAAAGACGTGTTTCTTGACATATCTCTTCCGAATAAACGCCATCTTCCCAAGCTTCTATCTGACGTGCTACTTCAAGCTCTATCGCTTTTTGAATGAATTTAAAAGAATTGATATTTTTTATCTCCACACGTGTGTAAAGTTTTGTATCACCTTTTGGACGGATAGAGACATTCACATCTACACGAAATGAACCCTCTTGCATATTTGCATCACCGATATCTAGATAACGGATGATAGAATGAAGTTTTTTGAGGTATAAAATTGCCTCTTCAGCACTTCGCATATCAGGCTCAGAAACTATCTCCAAAAGAGGCGTTCCTGCACGGTTCAAATCTACTTTTGAGATATCACCATCATGGATATTTTTTCCAGCATCAGCTTCTATGTGTGCACGATTGATACGAATAATTTTATGACTTGCGTCTTCAAAATCAATCTCAAGTTTTCCGTGTTCCACTATGGGTGTGTAGAGCTGTGTAATCTGAAATGCCGATGGAGAATCTGGATAAAAATAAGATTTTCTATCAAAAAATGACGTTCTGTTTATCGTCGCATCAATAGCAGTTCCAAGCATTATAGCCTTATGAAGCACTTCTTTGTTTAAAACAGGCAAAGCACCAGGAAGCGCAAGACATGTTGGACAAGTGTTTGTATTTTGTTTGTGATTAAAACTCGTTGGACATGAGCAAAAAAGTTTTGTTTTTGTATTAAGCTGTACGTGGACTTCAAGCCCTATAACTGTTTCAAACATATCGTTCCTTAAATTGTAAAAAATTAGGTTTTATGGTATCTAAATTATCTTTTAAATCTGATAAAGAGGCTTGGCATGTGGAAGTTTTTGCTCTTATAAAATAACTTTAATTATAATCCAGCTCTATAAGGAAATATCCTTTAAAAAAAGAATAGGTTAAAACAATTATTTTTTCAAATTGCTTAAATTAATAGATTGATAACATAAAATATTATCAATCTATTAATTTTGCTACATATAGAGTGTAGATATATAGTATTCATTTTGCTATATTCTCTCCACTATGAATAAAAACTTACAACAGATTTTCGCAAATAATATTTTACTCATTCGTAAAGAGATGGGGCTATCACAAGAAGATTTTGCCACAAAAATTGGCATACACAGAACCTATATGGGGAAAATTGAAAGAGGCGAATCGAATATCACATTTAACACACTCCAAAATATAGCTACCTCCTTAAATATCGAACCCTACAAATTATTAAAGGAAAATGAATGCCAATAGCAAACAAATATGAAGGTAGTGAAAATTATCAATGGAGATTAGATACAGAAGAACTCTTACGTGAACATGAATTATTCAACCAAAAAGAAATTTTACTAGATTATATATTCAGAGCTTGGGAAATTGTATGGGATACAAAAATTGGTAATGCAGAAATCAATATTCCACTCATTCAAACCGAACCAAGAGCCCAAATAATTGGAGAGTTCTTTGAAACTATCTTTGCAATCTTACTGGCTGAAACAGGACAATGGCAAAGAGGCAGTCAAAAGGAAAAAGATATTCTATCTACTGATAGAAGCAAACCAAATTTTGATTTTGAAATTAAAACTTCTGGTCAATCAGGTGGAAAAATATTTGGAAATCGTAGCTATGCACAACCTGACCAGTTGGGTGAAATGGACTCTACTAGCAGAAAAGGAAAAAATGGCTTTTATTTATGTATAAATTTTTTCCAAAATAGTATCTATAAAATTCGCATAGGATGGATAGATTCAAAAGATTGGGAACCACAAAAATCACCTACAGGACAAATGGCAGGTTTAAAATCTTACGTTTATAACTATAAATTGATTGAACTACATCATCCACTCATGCTAAAAGCTTCCCCAAGAGTTTTACCAGGAGTTGGAGACAAATCGCCTGTTTTAGAATTTGATAGTATTGAAGCTCTATGTTCAGATGTAAGGTCTAAAAATATTACCACTAAAGAGATTACTGATTTTATATCAACCAACAATCCTTCAAGCAATATCAAAACGTCAAAGAGCTGTAAATCAGCTATAAGAAGTCAAGAATTTTTAACTCTTTACACAATGTATTTAGAACAAAGTGTCGTTTGATTTCTTTTTTTCAAATAGATATCGTTCGAATCTTTCAATGGTTAAGTCGCAGTATTCTTGTTTTATTTCAGTTCCAAGATAAAACCTATAATTCCCATGTGCGGCTATTCCAGTAGTTCCTGAGCCTGAAAATGGGTCAAATACCAAATCAAATTCATTGGAAGAAACTTTGATTACCCTATCAATTACACTTAAGGGAAATTGTGCAGGATGAGCAGTCCTCTCTTTGGAACTTCTACTGCTTCCGCTTGTTACTTTTGGAAATTGCCATACATCTGTAGGATTTTTTCCCAAAGGATTGCATTTTAATTTCCCATTCTTTTTTTGATTTGGATATTTGACATTAGGGTCTCTTACATCATCCAAATTAAAAGTATATGTATTTTGATTTTTAACATAAAACAAAAACTTTTCATTTCTTGGAGAAAAAAACTTTTTGGCACTCACTCCAGCTGCATAATTCCAAACGATTTCTTGCATAAGAAAAAAATCCACCTTATCCCATAAAAGATAGGGTATTGGTATCGCCTTCGCTATATCGCTTATTTCTAAATAGCCGACATTTAACCAAAAAGAACCATTGTCTTTAGTATTTTTATAAATTAAATCAATCCATTGAATACACCATTTTACATACGCATCAATACTTATAATCTCTTCATATTCTTTGCCTATATTATATGGTGGTGAAGTGACTGTTAAATCTAATTCAATGCTTGCTTTATCCATACGTGCTAAAAAATCAATACAGTTTTCATTGTATAAAACGAATCCTTCCTTTTCATAGTAAGGTTCTCCCATTGATTCCTTTATTTTCTCAATCATATATTTACTTTTTAATATGAATATCTCCTGCTTATTATTACAGTGATTTTGTAATATGTTCAATGGAACCATATGCGTCCCCTTATATATTTTCGTCATTTTTCCCCTATATTTCAGTTCATTTAAGAATAATACCTTTTTCTGAAACATTATTACATGAATTTTATGTGTAAATTTTTATTATCCAATCTTATATATGTGAAAATTCAATTCACAACCAAGCTTTTCTAAAATTTTCAATAATCCATCTTTTTAGATATTTACTTTAATCTGTAATATTATCGCACAGACTTTCTCAAACTGTCATAAACTCCACAAAGAGTCTCTTTTTTCCAATAAATTTCATTAATTAAGTGTATCGATGAGTTTATCATCAGGATAGACATACGTGATACCCAATTCCTGTAAACTAAAGATTCTTCAAGTTTTAAGTCTGCAGATATTTAAAAATAGTGTTTATAATAAAAACAATGGTATCTTTCTTGCTTAAATATTGTTCTAAGTAGAAGCATAAGGCAAAAAATGGCAGAACCGATAGAAGATATTATCATCATTGAAGATAAAGAGGCGGCTGCGTTTAGCGGTGCTTCTGCTGATGCATCCGTAAACGCAGCCGTAACTCTATCTGCTGATTCAGATACCAAAAAGAAAAAAATTATTATCATTAGTGCTTCAGCTATTGCGCTTATCCTTGTCATAGTAATCATATTGTTACTTGTATTTAAAAAGTCTCCTGATGAAAACCCACTTTCTATGAACACTATAGAAGAAAAACTTGACCGAAATAACACTGTACCCATAGAACCAAGCCAACTTGAAAATATGATAGCCAAAGCAAACTATCTTTATTCAAACGGATCTAAAAATGAGGCCCTCTTTTTGTATGAAAAAATAGCACTCTATAGTGAAGCTATATCCCAATACAATCTAGGAGTAGCGCAACTCAAAGACAAACAATATGAGCTAGCTCTCGATACATTTTCCAAAGCTATACAAAATGACGAAAAAAGATGTGTCAGCGCTATAAACGCAGCTGTTTGTTCTTTACACCTGCAAAATCCTGAAAAATTTCAATATTACATCGATCTTGCATATGCTTATCTTCCTTTTGAGCAAGATTCTCCACTTTATTCTTACTATTATGCCCTGATAAACTACTATAACAAAAACTATCTTGAAACACTTGCTGCCCTTAAAAATACAACATCAAATGAATATCCAATTACGCAAAAACACCTTCTCGCAAAAATCAATGCTCTTTTTGGAAATGACTATGAAGCCATTGAAGCGATGGAACAGGATTTTGATTATCTTGATGATTTCAGTATTGGACTTTTATATGCAAGAATCGGAGATTATCCACTTGCAATCTCTCATTTTGATGAGTCTATAGTAAAAAATATCGAACCCGTTAAATCACAGCTAGCACTAGGACTTGTAAAACTAAAAGCGGGTAAAATTGCCAGTGGCGGTAAAGATATCAAAAATGCAGCAGATATGTTTCCAGAAGAGGTCTATTTGCATTATCCTATCAAAGTAAAACTCAAAGAAGCTCTTTTTGAAGCGGAAAAAGCGCAGGTGCATTATAGAGAAAAGATAGAAAACTCAAAATCAATAATCTATCAAAAACTCTTTTATTTCTCCCCGTACAAGGTCTTTAACGCAAACCAGACTATTAGTTATATCCGCAAAGGCACTGCAAATATTTTTATAGATAATATGGGTGAAGCAAAAGAGTACTTGCAGAAAAGTGCTTCTTCATCAAATGTAAACTATGGTATCACTAAAGCAATAAAAAAAGCCCTTGCATTTAAGATACGTGAAGCGAATGAAGAGTTGCAAGAGCTTATAAAAATCCAGCCTAAACACTCCATTCTTCACTATAATTTGGCACTAACCTATGCACAACTCGGTGATATGATAAAAGCTAATGAACACTTTTTACGCTCATACCATCTTGATGCAAAGAACTACCTCTCAGGTATTTTTGCAATCATGACAAGCCAGCTTATAGGCAAAGATAGCACAAAACTTTCCTCTATAGTAAAAGACTCCGTTATGAACGAAATGCAAAGTGAAGAGATAGATCTCTACATCAATCTCTTACATATCTCTGATAATGCTATGATATCAGCCATCGAATGGCTTGATCGCAGCTATGAACAGCAACCCCTATATCTGGCTATGGATGTCATTATTGGGCTTGGTATCAACAAAGTAGATAAAGCACAAAGTTCAGCAGATAAACTGAGTCTGCTTCTATCTGGGGATATCTTACCGCACATGATTTATATTGATGCCCATTTTGGAGATTTCAAACCAAAAGAGTATGCAAGTAAATCACTTAATTACCTCAAAGAACAAAAATTTCACTTAGATGATTTGTATTTTGGACCATATATAACGCGTTATCTTTATGTGCAACAACATCTTTTTACAGGAAAACTCTATTTCCTTCGTGAAGAACTCAAAAAAACATTGGCTTCTACGGATGCCAATACGCAAGAAATTACAAGTGCACTTGCTTTAGCTTCACTCTATGATAAAGCCTATGAGGAGTCTTTTACCCTTTACAATTATCTTATTGACGAGAAAAAAGTACGTGATGCACTTACACTTTTTTTGGGGGCTGTAGCTTCTACAGCAGCGGGGCATCATGAAAATGCTATCGCACTGCTGGAACTCTCTAAGATGAAAGATTCGAACTTTGTAGAGAGCCGCTATGCTCTTGGACTTCTCTATCTTCAAATGCAAAATAGCGAAGGTGCTGCTATACAGTTCTCGAAAGTGGGTGATAATGGTTTTGTATCGGAGTATTTTAACTTTGAGATAGACCTAGATAAGCTATTATTTGAAAAACAAAGCAAAGAGAAGGAAGAGGAAAGTCCTACTTCTTCTTAAGTAAATACTTTGTAAAAAGTCCAATAACCCGCAGTGGACCATACAAAATATAAAAAACAAAAACTAGCGTAAAACCCTCAACAGGAAACATAAAAATAATCAAAGAAAGAGAAAGAATCAACACAAAAAGCTTCATCATATGTTTTGGAGTAAAATCCATCTTCTTAAAACTTGGATAACGGATATTACTCACCATCAACAATGAAACCACTATCGCAAAAACTAATATCCATGAACCAAACGCAGCTTTAAGATTGTATTCTTCAAAAAGTAGTACAAGCAAAGAGATAGAGACAGCTGCCGTTGGAATAGGAATCCCTATAAACACCGAAGGTTCACTATGGGAAGTCATCACATTAAACCTTGCAAGTCTGATAGCTCCAAACATCACAAATAAAGCAGAGACGACTATGCCAAATCTTCCATAATCATGCCCTACAAAAAGATAGATAAGAAGCGCAGGAGCAACTCCAAACGCAACGATATCTGCAAGAGAATCAAACTCAATTCCAAACTTTGAGCAGGTATTGGTAAGTCTTGCGACCCTTCCATCAAGCCCATCAAAAATGAGCGCAAGCATAATCAGCCAAGCAGCCTCACTAAAGTCACCACCAATAGCATTTATCATACTAAAAGTACCAGAGAAGATAGAAGCAGCAGTGAAAAAATTAGGAAGTATGTAAAAAAGGTTTGGAGGGGGCTTTTTCATGGCTTATGAAAAATACCCTATTAGCGTCTCAGAACCTATAAGTTCATTTGAGACATTGATGCTTAGCCTAAAGTTTCTCGGCAAATAAATCGTAGTCAACCCATTAACCATCGAACCATATCTGTAAGATTGGACAAGATGTTGCCCAGCAATAATATCAATATGAATCCCATCAAAACTTTGTTTGCATCGATGTACCACTTTAACTTTATTTGCATCTCTGTTTTCAAATATAAGGACTGCGTTTTCATTTGTTTTTGCAAATAAAGGAGAGTTCTTTGCAAGACGTGTACCTTTTTGATGCTCAGTAAAAAGTAAAGAACCACTCATCGGCACCCGTAAAACTGCTACATTTGAAAAGTCACTCTCTATCTCTATTTTGTATCCATATTCAAGTTCATCAAGCTCTTCGATGGAGACAACAGTCCCATCTACAGGAGTTGTAACACTTGAGTTTTGAAACAGAGGTAACTCTCGTTCTGGATTTCTATAAATATAAATAAACGCAACAAAAGCTACAAAAGATAAAAACTCTAATATAGTGCAGTCAAATAAAGCAAAAAGAACAAAAAGTCCAAACGCCCATCCTATATATGCCCAGCCCTGTCTTAAAAGTGGTAAAAGATTACTTCTCATCTTCTTGCTCTCTATCTTCTTTTACAGGAGTTTTATTTGTCTCTTTTTTAGGAGACATTGTAGCATCTTGTTTGAGTTCGTCTTCTATATGACTTGTATCTTGCGTTATTTTTGAGTCGATATTGTTCGCTTTTTCGAAGTTAAGAATAATTTCTCTTACCTCTGAACCTTCTATATTTTCTTTTTTATATAAAAGTGCTACCATCTCTTCAATAGCCTCTCTATACTCTTCAAGCCTTGCCACAACAATTTCGTATCGATTTTGAAGAGATGACTTGATAAACTCATCCATGCTCTCAGCCATCTTATCGCTGTATTCTCTACTTGCTTGTCCGCCGCCGCCAAGGAAAGAGTGTCTGCTTTTTTCAAGAACCATCAAACCTGCTACATCACTCATACCATAAGTTTGTACCATAGATTTGATAATATCTGTCGCACGTTCAAGGTCATTACCAGCACCGGTAGATATCTCACCGATAAAGACTTGTTCAGCCGCACGACCACCAAGAAGAACATCTACTTCTGCCCACATTTCATGACGCTGCATCATAAACTTATCTTCTTCAGGTTTGTTAAGAGTATAACCCAAAGCAGCCAAACCACGAGGAACAATAGATACTTTTGATACTTTTCTCGCACCCACAGTTGTCTCAGCTAAGAGTGCATGGCCGCTTTCATGGTAAGCTACTATTTTTTTCTCTTTTGGATTGATTCTACGTGATTTTTTAGCAAGTCCTGCTATAGCGCGCTCAACTGCTTCAAAAAGATCTTTTTGTTTGACTGTTTTTTGGCTTTTTCTTCCAGCTAAAAGTGCTGCTTCATTGATAACATTTGCAAGATCCGCTCCTGCAAGACCAGCTGTAAGACGGGCTATCTCTTCGATTTCTACATCATCATCCATTTTTACATTTCGCATATGCACATTGAGGATTTTTACGCGTCCTGCAAAGTCAGGTTTATCAACAAGAACCTGTCTATCAAAACGACCTGGTCTCATGAGTGCCTGATCAAGTATCTCAGGTCTGTTTGTAGCTGCTAAAACGATCACTGGGATATCTGTACCAAACCCATCCATCTCCGCTAGAAGCTGATTAAGAGTTTGTTCTCTTTCATCATTTCCACCCATCATAGCACCCGCTGCACGACTTTTACCGATGGCATCTATCTCATCGATAAATATGATACTCGGAGCATCTTTTTTTGCCTGCTCAAAAAGATCACGAACACGCGCCGCGCCGACGCCCACAAACATCTCAATAAAACTTGAACCACTTACTGAGAAAAATGGAACATCTGCTTCGCCTGCAACAGCTTTTGCAAGCAGTGTTTTACCTGTTCCTGGGCTTCCTACAAGGAGTACGCCTTTTGGTATTTTTGCACCTATCTCTACATAACGCGCAGGATATTTCAAGAAATCTACTATCTCTTGTACCTCTTCTTTTGCCTCTTC
>MIBW01000039.1:25630-25828 GCA_001829625.1 Sulfurimonas sp. GWF2_37_8
AAAAACATCCAGATCGCGATGATGATCAAAAATGGAAATAACCATCCAAACATCTCTGTAAACCAATTTGTCTCACTAAAACCTTCATAGTCGATACTTTGTTTATCAAGTTCTTCTGTGAGTTTTGTGTCGTTTTTAACGATTCGTGTAGTATAAAGAGTTCTACCGTCTGCGGAGAGTGCTTTGATGTAGGTCTGA
>MIBW01000040.1 GCA_001829625.1 Sulfurimonas sp. GWF2_37_8
CTTCTTTGGACGCAGGAGTATTTTGCAGATATCCAAAAAGCCATGAAACGCAGCGGCGTTTTAACTACATACTCTATCGCTTTGCCGTCGCGACTTGCCCTTCATGAAAATGGTTTTCACATCTATCTTAACAAGGGAGAGGGATATAGAAACGCAACGATAGCCTCACTTACAAAGATAGAAGGATTTGAAAGTGTGAATATGCAACACAAGATAGCTTGCAACCCTGATGTGAAATCTTTACGGGATTAGCTCTCTAAAACAGCCAAAAACGCAGCTCCATATTGCTCATACTTTTTCTCTCCCACGCCGTTTACTTCGAGCATACTTACCTTGTCATGCGGTTTGAGTGAGGCTATATGTTTGAGTGTTTTATCAGAGAAGATGATATATGGAGGCACGCCGAGCTCATGTGCTAGTTCTTTGCGTTTTTCTCTCAGACGTCCAAACAACGCAACATCAAAGTCAAAATCTTCCGCAAGTTTGACCCGTTTTTCTTTACTATTTGTTTCAAGGCGAGAGGATTTGATATCCACACTTTTTTGCCCCTTAAGTATCTCCACGGCACTTTGTGTAAGTTGCAGCGTGCTAAATTCCCCCACTGCTAAAGTTTTGAGTTCAAGCAGTCTCTCTAGGATAACAAACCACTCTTTTTTACTCACATGAGCGCCGATGTTGTAAACTGAGAGTTTGTCTGCGCCGTTTGCTAAAAGCTTCTGCTCTTTAGAGCCTCTGAGAATATCGATGATGTAGTTTTTACCGAAGTTTTGCCCGCTTTTATAGACGGCGCTAAGGAGCATTTGTGCCTCTTTGGAGATATCTTTGCGTGCATCATCACTGTGCAGGCAGTTTTCGCACTGCGTTTTACACTCTTGCAAAACATCATCAAAGTAGTTCGCCAACTGCACATGAAAACAAAGCTCAGAAGTCGCAAACCTGTAGATACCCTCTATCTTTTTGTCAAGATGTTCTTTGTACTCTGCGTTTTCGATACTTTCAAGAAACATCTTTTGTTGGAGAATATCTGCGGAGTTAAAGAGCAGGAGCGTTTCACTCTCTTCTCCATCACGCCCTGCGCGTCCTATCTCTTGATAGAAGTTTTCCAGAGACTTTGGCAAAGACATATGGGCGACAAATCGAATATCGCTTTTGTCTATGCCCATCCCAAACGCAATGGTTGCAACCATGATATTTACTTTGTCATTGACAAATATTTTGAAGTTTTGTTCGCGGATATGTTGGGGTAACCCTGCATGATAGACAAGTGAGCTGTAGCCGCTCATGTTTAGGTGCGCACTAAGTTCTTCGGCTTTTTTTCGCGAGGCCACATAGATGATACCACTTTCATCTTTATGTCTTTGCAAAAAATTTTTCAATTGGACATAACCGTTTGCGATGCGTCGCTGCATGGAGATAAAGATATTTTTACGAAAGACTTTGCCTTTGAGAAGCAAGGGATTTTCAAGCCTGAGTTCTTTGAGGATATCTTCGGTGACTAAGTTTGTAGAAGTGGCAGTAAAAGCACAGATATTGACATCTGGAAAATGAGCTTTTAGGTTGCCAAGAGAGCGATAATCATCCCGAAATTCATGCCCCCACGCAGAGATACAGTGCGCTTCGTCCACGACAAAAAAGTTTATTCTTAAGTTCTTGAGAAGTTCAAGAGTATTTTGCGTGTTGAGTCGCTCAGGGGAGAGATAGAGAAACTTCAATGCACCGTTTTTTGCCTCTTCTATAACGGCATTTATTTCTTCTTGTGTTTGTGCGCTTGAGAGCATGGCTGCGTTTATATTTTGTGCTTGCAGAGCGGCGACTTGATCTTGCATGAGCGCGATAAGCGGCGAGATAACTACGCTGATGCCATCTTTCATAAGTGTCGGAAGTTGATAAACAAGTGACTTTCCGCCACCCGTCGGCAATATCATAAGTAGATCACGTTTGGTCAAAACAGCATCTATGCCTTCTTCTTGAAGCACTCTAAAACTGTTATGTCCGAAGATATCTTTGAGGACTTTATGTTTGATGTTTTTTATCTCTCTTTAAATTTTTTTTCGTTTTTCATGAGCCAGATAAAAACTTCGACAACACTTTGATAAAGTTCTGAGGGTATCTGCGCATCTATCTCAAGGTCGATAAGTGAGTTGACGAGGGCTTCATTGGCGAAAATGGGTACATCAAACTCTTGTGCTTTTTGTATGATGCGTTTTGCCAGTTCGCCTTTGCCACTGGCTACAACCGTTGGTGCGCCACTGCGTTCTTTGTCATATTTGAGTGCAGCGGCTTTGTAGCTCATGATTAGTAGCGTGCACTTATAGAGTCAACTTCGTCCCAGCTCATGGAAGGGCTTTTTTGGTGGGTGATGATATGTGCGACATAACGGGCAAACATATCGGTTTCGACATTGACTTTTGAGCCTTTTTTATAGTTTCTAAAGAGCGTCTCTTTCATAGTGTGCGGGATGATTGTGAGCCTAAACGCAGCTGCGTTTACATCATTGACCGTAAGACTCACACCATCGATAGTGATAGAGCCTTTTGGCACGATATAGGCGATATATTTAGGCGGTACTTCTATAAAAACATCAAAAGAATTTCCGTTATTTTTTATCTCTTTGATAGTTCCAAGCGTGTCTATATGCCCTTGAACTACATGCCCCTCAAATCTATCTCCCATCATCATGGCAGGTTCGATATGTACTTCATTTTTGTAGTTTTCCATAGCGAGAAGTTTTTGACTCTCAGGAGAGAGTTCGACGCTAAATCCCTCTGGAAGAACTTTGACAACAGTCAAGCACGCCCCGTTGATGGCGATAGAGTCACCGAGTTTTGCTTTGTGTTTGGCGTTTATTGTAAGTGTGCTACCTGAGAGACTTTTGACGGTTGCTATTTCTCTTATAAGTCCTGTAAACATTAGAATATTATTTTCCCTTCTTCTTGAAGACCTTTGATGATCTCTTTGGCTTTTGTATGCCCTTTGTAAGCGGCTTTGCGACAATAGTCAAGTGCTGTATCGTTGTTCAATTCACAGCCTATACCCTGATCGTACAAAAGTCCAAGATTGTAAAGACCTTCAGCAAGACCACCATCTGCCGCGCGTTTAAAACAGATAAAACATCTGGCATCATCTTGAGCCACGCCGTGACCGTCTTTGTATAAAACACCAAGATTGTTGAAGGCTTCAAGGTGACCGCGTTTAGCCGCCTCTTCATACCAAAACGCAGCTTCGGAGTAGTTTTGCATACAGCCCAGACCGCGCTCTAGCATAAGGGCAACTTCATACATCGCAGGGGGAACTTCTCTTACAGCTGCTTCCATGTGTAGTTCGTAAGCCTTGAACTGGTCGTGTGCCACACCGCCAATACCATTTTCATAAAGTATGGCAAGATTAAAAAGTGCATAAGGCTGTTTTGCCTCCGCGGCTATCATGTAAAGTTCTAGGGCTTTGGCTTCATTTTTTTCACAGCCTTGAGCATTTTGGTACATAAAAGCAAGAGATGTTTGCGCATCTGCGTTTTCTTCTTGTGAAAGTTGTGTATAGAGTCTAAACGCAGTGGTAAAATCTTTTGCGTTATAGGCTTGATGGGCTTCTTGAATTGTCATTATTGTTCATTTTCCGTTCGTATATTTTGTCTAAATGTTGTTTGGTTTGATTTTCTCGCAGCTTTTGCAAGGCGCACCTTTTCTATAAGTGCCGCTTTTGTATTGAGGTGATTGTCGCGTATTTTGTACTCATCACTTCCGTCAATCTTTGGATCATACTCCAATACTTCCGACGCATAATTTTTGAAAAACACAGCAGCGGGAATCTCTATGATATATTTTTCTAAAATTTTTGGCTCTGCGTTTTGTTTTTTTTGAGATAGTGTGTTGTTTTTAGGCGGTTTTGCATCGACCATAGGATTATACTCGATTATCTCAGGCACATAATTTTCAAATAATTTTTTTGCGTCCATCTGCTTCTCTCTGCTTATTTTAAAACTAAGTTTATAGTATGCAAATAATACTCAAATAGGATAAAAAGCTAGTTAAATCAAATAAAAATTCTAAAACAGCTTCCTTGACCAAGCTTACTCTCAAGCGTGATTTCTCCTGCATGGAGTTGTATGATTTTGTATGTAAGATAAAGTCCTAGACCTGTACCGTTTATTTTTGCCTGATATTCGTTCTGTACTTGTGAAAAAGGCTCAAAGAGTTTTGCCTGATTTTCCAGAGATATTCCTATACCGTTATCGCATATAGTAATCACAAAGCGCTCATGAAGCTTTTTCGCACTGATAGAAATCTCACCGTTTGGATGCGTAAATTTGACTGCGTTTGAGAGAATATTGAGGATGGCTTGATGCATGAGCTGTCTATCTGCCATAAACGAACTCTCATCGAAATCAGATTTGAGCGTGATGTTCTTCTCTTGTAGCTGCGTTTCGATAAGAATAAGAAGTTCATTGATAAAGTTTTTTGCTTGAATCTGTTCCTTATTGATTTGTATATTTTCGGATTCAATTTTTGAGAAATTGAGAATAGTGTTTATGAGTCGTAAAAGCGTGGTACCAGAGAGATGTATCTTTTCTACAAAGGTTTTTATCTTTGGCGGTACATCCTCTTGTTTTGAAAGAATCTGGGAAAACCCGATGATGGCATTGAGTGGTGTTCGGAGTTCATGAGACATACTTGAGAGAAAAGTATCTTTGGCTTTTTGTGCGACATGAGCCTCGTTAAGTGCTTGCTCAAGCTCAAAGGTACGTTCTTTTACTTTTTTTTCAAGAGAAAGATTTGTATTATAGAGCTCAAAACTTTTGTCTTCAAGAAGTTTTTCCGCTTCTTTTTTAGCAGCTCTCTCTCGTTCAAATCTTTTTATCCATGGATTGTTTTTATCCATTATTTTTGCGTACCTCTATCTCTATGGGTGTTTTATCTGCGTAAACAGTGACGCTAATATCTTCCTTATAATACTCGCCCGCACCTATCATAAGTCCCTTCGCAAGATCTTGCAGACCTTTGTTGGAGATATATTGCAAAAGAATCTTCTCTGGAGTCCGCTCCTTAATAGTAAAAGAAGGCAAATCTGCATCAGGATAGAGTTTTTTGACTTCAGGGTGAATGATATTGTCCACATGAGTGATGATATCAAACGCGGAGTTAAACCTATCCACATGCGGATAAATACTGATAAGCAGACCAAAAAGATGTTTGCCGTAGCTCTCGATAAGTTCAGAAACACTGACGCCGCTCTCTTGCGATAAAGCCGTAACTAAAGCAACTATCTCTTCAAAAGGATAGTTCCCCGCCTGCGTGTAAACGCCGCTAAGTCCTGAATTTTCTATCATAACATCAACCGTATCAAATCCAAATTTTTCTTCGACAAACTCTATAAATTCTGTAAATACGACACCTTTCATGGTAACTCCTTTTGTATTGTTTTTATCGCTTGTTGCAATTTTTCTACATTCATATCATAACTTATAAGAAGTTCCGATGCTATCTGAATACTCTCTTTGGTAAAAATTCCCTGCGTATTTATAAGAAGAGAGAGGATATGCAAAACCTGTTGTTCATTTGTCTGAGGCATAGCTATGTTGGAGATGAGATCTACAAAACTTTTTTCAAATTCCCATTTTTCAAAGAGAATACCTGCAAGAGTATAACTCTCTATTCCCAGTAATATTTTTTCTGCTTCTACAACAGAATTTTCATTTAAAAGATCTGTAAATTTCTTTTTGAGATGCCTACTCATGATGGCATTTGCACTTATAATTTTTCCAGATTCCATCAAAAAAGCAGCTGAAGAGAGAGCTTGTATATCTATATTTTCACCTATGAGCCAGATATTTAAAAGTTTCACACGCAAAGCACAAATGCTATCAAAAGTCTCTATGGTGATGTTATAAGGTGAGAGATCAAGTAAAAAAGATTTTTTGAGGATAGCAGCCATGACGATACCACGAATAATGGTACTTCCAAGCAGCATGACGGAGTGATGTATGGAAGCCACTTTATTACTAAGCCCGTAATGAGGGGAGTTCACAAGCTTAAGGATATTAGCACAAAGAAGCGGATCTTCTTCTAAGAATTTAACAAAAAGAGGGCTTTGTAGTGTGTCGTTGGCAAACATCTGCTGCAGTTTTTGCATGGCTCGCGGCAGGTTTGGAAACGATTCCGGTATCAAAATATCATACATTTTCGTTTCTGATAAGAGTATTACAAATTGTTTCTGAATCTTTTTTATTGAAGACACCAACGATGTTTTTTGATTCGCCTATAAATTGGACTAGCTTGATATCGTCTTCTGCTGAGATGATATAAATAGGAGTATGGAGTGCGTTGGCATCCATAAAATAGACGAGTTCGGAACTGATACCATCTACGAGGAAGAAATCGAGAATAATTTTGTCGTAGCTATGAAGCATGAGCAGCTCTTTGGCTTTATTGATAGAATTTGTAACAGTAATATTGAATTTTTGGTTGAGTTTATTGACGAGAATATCTACATATTCTTGACTGTCTTCTACGAGAAGGAGATTTTTTGCATTCTCTTGCGGTGAAGGAAATAGTTCAATTTTATTGAGTTCGCTGGAGACTGGAAGGGCAACATAAAAACAGCTTCCTTCCGCGACTTTACTTTGCACCCAGATTTTTCCCCCATGTAAATCCTCAACAATACGTTTTGTGATGGTAAGACCGAGTCCTGTTCCTTTTGCGCTTGAGTGTAGCGGATTGTCTATCTGTGTAAAAGGTGTAAAAAGTTTGGGAATATCCTCTTGCGATATCCCTACGCCATTATCACATACAGAGATGACAAACTCGTTGTCCTTTTGTTCAAAGCGGATGGAAAGCGTAATTTTTCCGTTTTGGGGAGTAAACTTTACTGCGTTTGAAAGTAGATTAATAAGAACCTGTTTAATAAGTTGTGGATCGACAAAAAGAGCCAAAGAGAGGTCTCCTGGAAGTTCGAGATTTATATTTTTTGCCTGAGTCAGTGATGCCATAACTATAGAGACTTCATTTGTGATTTCAGATAAAAGAGTCATCTTTGGATGGTAGGATATTTTGCCTGCTTCTATCTTCGCAAAATCAAGAATAGTATTGACAAGGTTTAAGAGATTGTTTCCAGAAATCGCTATTTTTTCGATGTAAGGACGCAGGTTTTCGGGTATCTCTTGTCGCGTTTTGAGGATTTGTGAAAAACCGATAATGGCATTGAGCGGTGTTCGGAGTTCATGGCTCATGTTGGCTAAAAACATATCTTTTGCCCGATTGGCAGTTTCTGCTTTGTCTGCGAGAGCCATAAAAGAGTACTCTTTTTCTCTATTGATGACGGTTGCTTTTAGAACCTCCAAAAAGACTTTGAGCACATCGATGATAAAGGACTTGTACGGGACATCTTTGATACTCAAGCAGATATTGAGAGTCATACTAGAGAGTATAATAGTCTCACAAACTTCACCGTAAGAAACACATTTTTCGTTTGCAACTTTAATATCCGAAATTGCCCATGCCAGTGAGCTTTTGATAGCATCTTCAACCATATTTTGCATAAAACTTACCATATTTTTTGGATTATTAAAAGGCAGAAATTTGGTTTCATTGATGATAGCATTGTATTTTTGCATAAAACGTATGCCAGAATTGATAGATAAAAAAGTCAAAGATGAAGTGTGTTCAAAAGGTTTTGTGATACGCTCAAAGAGATTGTCTGATATTTTTTGTATTTTTTGTATTTGCTGCGTTTGGATCTCTATAGAGGCTTTGTTTTGTGCAAACTGATAGAGTTCTTTGACTGCGTCATGGTAGTCATGATGAGATTTTGAGATAGTATCTATATCGATATTGAGATCATGAATATGCATAAACTCTTCTTTGACTTTGAGCAGCATAGTGCTAAACTGGCACAAATCGGGATCACTCTCAGGAAGAGACCCTGTATAAGGTGGACGTAGTTCGCCAATCTCCCAAAGCTGTAGGAGATGTGTATTTTTATTTTTATGGATGGTGAGCATCTCAAAAAGAGTCTCTAGCATAACGATAAGACCCGTTTTTGTTTCAGTCGCCTCACTGAGTGAATTTTTTGCAAAATCATCTTGAACAACAAATTCGGCAAGATGCAAAAACTTGAGTATAACTTTGAGATCTCTTTTAAGAAGCTCATTGACAGAAGAGACATCTAAAATACTATCTTTTAAAATCTCAAACGCGGAAGCGATGATATAAGGATTTATCCGTATGGAAGTATCGAGATGTGCACGTGCGATTTTATTTAAAAGTGTATCGTCTAGCTCATCCATGAATAAGGAGACAAAAGATTCTATTCTTAAGCGTTTGAGTCTTGGCAAATCTGCTTTGTTGATGGCATTGTCAAAATCAGGGTTAGAAAGTAGATAATCATAAAAACGATCCATGATTAAAGAAGCAAAAGACTCAATATAAAGGGCTATACCTTTTCTCTCTTCAAGTACCTGCGTAGAAATATGAAAACTTTTGATGATGGCATCCAATCTTTGACTCATTTTTTAATCCTTTGATTTAGGGAGATATATGTTAAAACAACTACCATGGTCAATAGCACTCTCTACGACTATTTTTCCTTGATGGAGTTCTATTATTTTGTTAGATATCGCAAGTCCGAGACCTGTTCCTTTTATAGCTTCGTTTTGGTGCTCTCGTACCTGTGCAAAAGCTTGAAATATCGTTTTGATTTGCTCACTGGAAAGTCCCACTCCTTCATCGCAGATACTGATGACTTGGTATTGCTCTTGTTCTTTATAAGCAATGGCTATTTTTTTATTTTGAGGTGTAAATTTGATAGCATTTGAGAGGATATTTACAAATACTTGTTTTAAAAGTTGCTTATCCGCAAAAATACTAATCGTGCCAAAGTTTTCGATTTTCATTTCGATTTTTTTGCTTTTTACATCAGTCTCTACAAGAAGTAAAGCTTCATCAACAAGAGTATCAAGGGAAATTTTTTCTTTATTAATATCCAATTTTTGTGATTCGATTTTTGAAAAATCCAAAACATTATTGACGATATTTAGCAGATGTTTGCCAGATATATTTATTTTATGGATATAACTTGCCATAGCCTCTTGCGGAAAATCAGTTCTGGAAAGAAGAATCTGCGAAAAACCGATAACAGCGTTGAGTGGAGTGCGAAGCTCATGGCTCATGGTAGCAAGGAAAGCACTTTTTGTCTTTTCCGCACCCAGTGCATCTTCCTTTGCTTTGATAAGTGCCGTAACATCATGACGTACGGCAAAGTATTCTATAATCTCTGCGTTTGTGTTTAAAATTGGCATCACCGTAGAATCGACATAATAAAAATCACCATTTTTCTTTTTGTTTTTGATGATGGCATGAAAGATTTCTTTATTTTTGATAGTTTCCCAAAGTTCTTTAAAAACTTCTTTTGGAACATCTTCATGGCGGATAATATTGTGAGATTTGCCGATAAGTTCTACACTTGAGTAACCGCTGACACTGCAGAATTTTTCGTTGACATAAGTGATGATACCATTGAGGTCTGTTTTAGAGACGATAGAACTCTCATCGAGGGCTTTTTTGTATTCATTAAGAAGTTGTAAATGTTCTAAAAGCTCACGATTTTTTTGTTCATTTTCTTCTTGAAGCTGTAAAATTTTATTTTTGTCACGAAATGTTTTGAAAAATACAATTAAAAATCCAAGAAGCATAAAAAAAGAAAAAAAAGCTATGAGTATATTTATGAGCTGATAAAATACAGAGTAGTCTTCTTCTTGAATCTCTTTGTTTATTTGTTGATGGATTAAACTGTTTTGTGTGTGTAAGGTATTGCTAGTGTGATTAAAGTTTAAAATATTCTGTTTTGTCTGGGCACTCTCATAGAAATTAATCAAAGAGCTAAGCAAAAGACTCACAAGTAAGAGTGAGAGGAGGACTATTTTAGTTTGTTCTGACATAAAGTCAAGACTCACGAGCTTAAATATTTTTTGAGGATGAACTCAAGTACGCTCATATCTATAGGTTTGGAAACATAGTCGTCAAAGCCTGCTAGTAAAAGTTTTTCTTTGTCTCCTTGTATCGCAAACGCAGTAATGGCTACAGTAGGAGTTGGTAGTTTGAGATCTCCTTTAATCTTTTGAACGAGACCATAACCATCAAGCACAGGCATATTGACATCACTCAAAATGATGTCAAAACTCTCTTTTTGTAAGATGTCATAAGCTATTTGCCCATTTACAGCGGTTACTATTTCTGCATCAGAGTAAAATATCTTTACCATCTCTTCAAGAACTATTAGGTTAAAACTTTCATCTTCTACTAGTAATATTTTCATCTGTATTCCTCAAGAATATTTAAAATATGTGGTTTTTCTTCAGTGTCTGGAAATACCTGTTGTATCTCTAAAAAAAGTGCAATGTTATCTATAAACAGGTCAAGCAAAACAGGATCAAAATGCGTTCCTCTACCTTCTTGCAAAATTTGCAGAGTTTTTTCAAGAGGAAAGGCATCCTTATAGACGCGTTTAGAAGAGAGCGCGTCAAAGACATCCGCGATAGCTACTATACGCGCATTGATGTTTATCTCTTCATCTTTGAGACCATTTGGGTATCCGCTGCCGTCATGTTTTTCATGGTGTTGTAAGGCAATAATCTTGCCAGTCTGTATAATAGGATATTTTTCACCCTCATCAAGCATCAGTGCGCCTATTCTTGTGTGTTCTTGCATCAGCCTAAATTCATTGTTATCGAGTTTTCCAGGTTTAAGAAGGATGGCGTCAGGGATACCTATTTTGCCTATATCATGGAGTGGGGATGAGTAAAGAAGTAGCTCTTCCTCTTCTTCATTCATCCCTGAAAGTTTACCAAGAAGAGCAGAGTAGCGACTCATTCTTTTGATATGCATACCTGTTTCTAGGTCTCTATATTCACTTGCCCGCCCTAAACGCAAAGAGATTTCGTATTCTGTCTCTTTTGCATGAACGAGTGCATTGCGTAGCTCATATGTTCTTTTTTCAACAAGGCTGTCGAGATTTTTATTGAGCTCTTTGAGTTCTTGTTGCGTTTTATAGAGACTAGCCTGATTGAAGGTACGAAGTTTTAACTCTTCCACATCGACTGGTTTGCTCAAAAAATCATTCGCCCCCATACGCAAAGCTTTATGTTTTTCTTCACTATTTGCAGTAACCATAATAATAGGTATATTAGCAAATCTTGGATCAGATTTGATTTTTTCTAAGGTCTCCAGACCATCCATAACAGGCATTCTGATATCAAGCAAAACAACTTCTGCGTTCATTAGAGAAAGTTTTTCCAGAGCATCTTTGCCGTTGATGGCTTGTGTAAGTTTGACAAATGGAGTATCTAAAAATGCAAGTTCAATCAAATCCAAATTAAACGGTTCATCATCCACAGCCAGTACATTAACAGTGTTCATTGTGACCCCAAAAATATAAAGTGGAACCATTTTAATCAATAATAGATTAATCTTTTCTCAATTTAAAAGTATTTAAATAGATATACTTTGGCTAACTGCTATAATTGCAAAAAAAATATCATGGAACAAAAAAATGAATTATGATGTAATCGTTGTCGGTGGAGGTCATGCGGGTGTGGAAGCAGCACTCGCATCTGCACGTATGGGCAACAAAACTTTGATGGTTTCGATGCTTGCGGAAAATGTCGGTGCGACAAGCTGTAACCCAGCAGTAGGCGGTTTGGCAAAAGGGCACTTAGTGCGTGAACTTGACGCACTCGGCGGAGAAATGGGACTTATTACGGATGCAGCAGGCATACAGTTTCGTATTCTCAATCAGACAAAAGGTCCTGCAGTTCGTGGAAGCCGCGCACAGATAGATATGGACAAATACCGTGTCATCGCCCGAAATGTCATCCTAAAAACTCCAAATCTTGACCTTGCTCAGGATATAGTAAGTTCACTTATCATAGAAGATAAAGAAGTTGCAGGTGTGAGAACGGATTTACTCAACGAGTATAGAGCCAAAAAAGTCATCATCACATCGGGAACCTTTCTCAACGGTATCATTCATGTCGGTGAAGTGCAACAAGAAGGCGGGCGTTTTGGTGAGCAGAGGAGTGTTGGACTCAGTGCTTCACTCAAACACGACTGCGGCTTGGAGATGGGCAGACTCAAAACAGGAACCTGCGCACGCGTTGACAGCTCCACTATAGATTTTTCAGTAATGGAAGAACAAGGAGGAGATACGCTTCCTAGCCCATTTAGCTTTAGAACAGATAGAGAAGTGTTCCGTGCGACAAAAAAACAGCTCCCTTGTTATATCGCTTATACAAATGAAACGACTCATGAGATTATCTCTTCAAACTTCTACAGAGCACCTCTTTTTACGGGACAAATAGCTGGAAAATCTCCGCGTTACTGTCCCTCTATCGAAGACAAAGTAAGTAAATTTGCTGAAAAAGAGAGACATCACCTTTTTATCGAACCACAAACGATGGACAATACAGAGTGTTATATCAACGGTCTCTCAACTTCTCTCCCACCTGATGTACAGCGTGCTATGGTGCAGTCTGTAGATGGGATGCAAAACGCAAAAATCGTGCGTTATGGATATGCGATAGAGTACGACTTTGTAGATCCGCGTGAACTCAAACATTCACTGGAGAGCAAAAAGATAAAAGGACTCTATTGTGCTGGTCAGATAAACGGGACAACAGGTTATGAAGAAGCCGCTGCTCAGGGTATCATGGCAGGGATAAACGCAAGTCTTTCACTCCAAGGAAAAGAGCCTTTGGTACTCAGACGCGATGAAGCGTATATCGGTGTTTTGATAGATGATTTGGTGACAAAAGGAACAAATGAACCTTATCGTATGTTTACATCTCGTGCAGAATACAGACTTCTTTTGCGCGAAGAGTCCGCAGACACGAGACTCGGTCGCTATGGCCATGC
The DNA here is from genome assembly GCA_001829625.1 of Sulfurimonas sp. GWF2_37_8. Classification (GTDB taxonomy): domain Bacteria; phylum Campylobacterota; class Campylobacteria; order Campylobacterales; family Sulfurimonadaceae; genus Sulfurimonas. The sequence goes on from MIBW01000040.1 coordinate 12,900, forward strand.
GCTAGGGCTTATCTCTGATGCTGAGTATGAAAGAGTCAAACGTAAGGATGAGCAAATTCGTTATGGCGCTGCACTTTTAGAAGAGACAAAATTTACCCCAAACAAAGAGTTTAACGCTATCCTTGAAGCAATGGATGAACAGTCGCTCAAAGATGTCTCAACAGCGCAGCAGCTTGTAGCGAGAAAAAGTTTTGATGTAAAGAAGATGTTGCAAATCGTCCCTGAACTGGCGCAATTTGATGACTATATCCAAGAAGAGATTTTGGTTGAGGGAAAATATGCCCGTTATATCGACAAACAAAGTGAAGAGATAGAACGCATGAAAAAGTATCTCAAGATAGCTATTCCACAAGACTTTGACTTCACGATAATAAGCGGACTTTCCAAAGAGGTTCAAGAAAAACTAGCTGCGTTTGCACCACCGACGCTTCAAGCCGCGATGAACATCAGCGGCATCACACCTGCAGCGATAGAAATTATCCATATTTATATTCGTATGGCTGTCAAAAATAAAAGTAAATAAAAAATACAACCGTGGCAAAAATAAAACTTGGGACGACTCTTAGCGGTGCTTTATGGCTACAAAACATTACAAAAAGTTTTAGCATAGATAGCAGATTTGCCAGAGGCAAGACCTATTTCAACAAAGGGTATGTCAAAAAATTCTCTTTAGTGGACAATTTTGTGGAAGCTTCTGTAAAAGGTTCTTACGGAAACTATAGCACAAACTTTGATTTTGACTTAGATGAAATGATGCGAGAGAAAATTATTGCCTATTTTCACTCCAATCCTATGGCGCAATCCTCTTTACTTAACGGGCTACTTGAACAATCCTTTTTTGATTGGTGTGAGAACGAACAAATTATGCTTTTCCCAAGTAATGAAAAAAAAATCATAGGTATTCGTTACCGTTCAATACTCAATTATGAAGCCTTATGTACCTGTTATGATTTTAGTGAGCCGTCCTATCCTTGCAAGCATATTTATGCGCTTTTGTTTGCCCTTTGTGCTGAGATAGACAACAACCCTCTTGTTCTTCTAAAGCTTCATGGTGTAGAGGTTGAGGAGATTGTCGCTTCTTTAGAAATAGAACATGAGCTTGAATATCCTGTTGCAATAAACTTCAGTGAGGATTTTGCACCTAGAGATGATGCTAAAACTCCGCTACAAATACTCCATCAAGAGGATGCGACACACTTTATTATGTCACTTTTGCCGAGTAATCCTCCTTTTGCGCCTGTAGATTATAAAGTTGCTCTTGCAGAGTTTTATAAAGCCAGCAAAGTGGCATTGCCGCAAATTCTCACGCCTATCCACAACGAAAACATGGACAAGATAGAGCGTCTTTTTAAAGAATCAAAAATAGAAATAATTGCAGATAAGAGTATGCGTACCAACAAAGCGATTCTCAAACATAAGGTTTTTCGCCAAGAAGATACGATTATTGAACTTTTAGAACCCTATATTATCAATAGCAACAAGCTCGGATGTACTCTGCATCTCATCGATTTTATGCGACTTTTTCTCTCCTTTAAAAGCGAAGAAGGAAGTGCTTATTATCGTTACTTTTATCAGTTGTGTCGTGTGGGTTATTTACTTCTGCACGCCAATGCGTTTATTCCTGCCGTCATTAATGAGGATGCAAAAAAGAGATTGTTTATCGCATGGACGCCGCTGGGAACACAAAGTTTTCATGAGCAGCTAGAAGTAACTCTTCCTCATGCCCTCTCGTGTGTACGCCATACACAGCGAGGAGATTTTTTTGATGCTCTTAGTGGGACGAAGATGTTTTTGAGTGCTCTTATGCGCGACTATGTTACAAAAATGAACTTTATGCATAAAAAGAGTATAAAAAATCCTCCCGATATCTCCAAAGCATTTTTTTGCGGAGAAGCATTTTCGCAAAAAGCCGCAGGCAGACAGAACATTGACAGAGCTATCGCCAACACCTTCGCTATTTTTATGCTTGCAAAAAACAGATATACGCTTATCGCTTCGCTTGATTTACAAGAGCAGGACCAACAGTACAGGTTTTCTCTTTATGTTACGCAAGAAGGGGAAGAGACAAAACTCTTTCTCAAAGATGCTTTGACCAATGATAGCTCCAAAGAACTCCTCAAACTTATGGCTCCAATCCGTACAATTTTACCAGAAGTAGAAGATCTTTTTGTCGCGCAAAGCATACAATTAGAGCGAAATTCTTTTGAGAACTTTATCTTAGAGAGAGCCTCTTTGCTCAGTGCACTTGGGGTAAAAATAGAGCTGCCAAAAGAACTGCATAATCTTATAAAACCTCGCCTCGCTATCTTGGCGAAATCCAAAAAAAGTCCTAACTCCTTTTTGGATTTGCAGAAAATTTTGGAGTATGACTGGGTAGTCGCCATTGGAGAGCATAAACTCTCTATGGAAGAGTTTATGGAACTTGTAAAAGAGCAAGGACAGATTATCAGCTATAAAGAGAGTTTTATCACACTCAGTGCTGAGGAGCTTAAGAACCTTCTCGCAAGTGCGAAGAAAAAGACTAAACTCACCTCTTATGATATTTTGCGGGAGAAGTTTAGCGGCAATCTTTTTTTAGATACAACACTTGAAAACTTTTTTGAGAAGCTCTTTAGAGATAAAAATTTGGAAATATCGCAAAACCTTCATGCCGATTTAAGAGCCTATCAAAGCAGAGGCATCACATGGGCACTAAATAATCTGCTCAACAATTTTGGAGTGATTTTAGCCGATGATATGGGTCTTGGCAAGACGGTGCAAACTATCGGGATACTGCTTTATCTTTATGAACATACATATGCCCAAAAACAAGCCCTTGTCGTCGTGCCGACTTCACTTCTCAACAACTGGCAAAACGAGCTTAGCAAATTCGCCCCTACGCTTGATTACGCACTGTATTATGGGCAAGCACGTACAATGGAAACGTCAAAAATTATTATTACAACTTATGACACCCTAAAAAGAGACACGCTGCTTAAAGAGCACCCTTTTGATGTTATCGTAATTGATGAAGCACAAAAGATAAAAAACCCCGATACGCAGGCGGCCATTGCAGTTAAAGGGATTCACGCAAAGTACAAAATCGCTCTTAGCGGTACGCCTGTAGAGAACTCTTTGAGTGAACTTTGGAGTATATTTGATTTTGCGTTGCATGGATATTTGGGAGAACTTAGTCATTTTATCAACCGCTATGCCAAACCAATAGAGATAGAAAAAGATACAACGGCTGCTGCCGCACTTAAAAATATTACCGCACCTTTTATGCTCAGACGTCTTAAAACAGACAAAAGCATTATCAGTGATTTACCTGATAAAATTGTTATAGACGAGTACGCTTCACTCAACCCAAAACAGGCGGCACTTTATCAGAGCGTGGTCGATACGACGATGCAAAAGCTCGAAACACTGCCCTCAAATGAGCGTTTTGGGCTTATATTTAAGCTCATTACAGAACTCAAACAAATCTGCAACCATCCAAGAAATTTTGACAAGCAATCTCCTTTAGAAGCAGAGTTAAGTGGAAAAACCGAGATGCTTCTTGAGATACTAGAGAGTATTGTCGCCAAGGGTGAGAAGGTGCTTATTTTTACGCAATATGTGGAAATGGCAAATATTTTGGCTGAGATTATCGAAAAAAGTATGCTCATAGAACCTTTGCGACTCGATGGCTCCATGAGTAAAAATGCAAGGCAAAATGTTGTGGATACTTTTGAGCAAAGTAGTGAAAATCCTATCTTTATACTTTCTCTCAAAGCAGGCGGTGTTGGACTTAACCTCACTTCGGCATCCAATGTCATCCATTATGACCTGTGGTTTAATCCAGCGGTAGAGAACCAAGCAACAGACAGAGCCTTTAGAATAGGACAGAGTAAGAATGTTTTTGTTTATAGATTTATTACTAAAAACAGTTTTGAAGAGAAGATAGACAATATGATAAAAGCAAAACTCGCCATCGGTGAGATGAGTATCGCCGTAGGGGAAAAAAATATCTCAAGCATGAGCAATGAAGAGATTAGCACCTTATTTAGGTGATGTCAGAATGTGTTTACAGCATAAAAAGTATGATTCTCTTATTATAAAAACTTGCTACAATAACTTTTATATTAAGGGTTTAGATTAAAAAATGAGGAAAAAATAGTGAAGATTTTTTATTATGTCCACACAGGTCACCGTATCGGTCTTGACAGATTTAGAAGAGCAGCGACGATTATCCGTGCTTTGGATGATGTTGATATTACGCTTTTGTGTTCGGATTTTCGTATTGCTCAGGTGGCAAGAGATTTTGGTATCTCAAAAAGTGTTGGTATTGATGTAGTACGAAACATCGCGCAGATAGCACATCATGGAGATCAGCTGATTTTTGACTCAGAAGAGGCAAATCCTATCATGCTTGAGGATATGCGCCAGTATTTTTCAACTTTCATCCGTGTGAGTGATGACCCAAACGATACAAAAAGTCCCGATGAACTCATGATATCGCCGTATCTTGAAGGTGAGGGGATCTGCAAAGCGTATGCTGTTGGAGAGGAGTTCTTTCATCATGAGCCAAAAAAGATAGAGATAAGTTTCTTTTTTGGCGATGATGATTATGAAAAAGATTTGGAAAAAAATCTTGCGTTTATAGAGGGTCTAAACGCAGAGTTGCAACTGGGTTTTTACTACTTTTTAGATTATGAGGATTTACTTAAGAAAAAGTTCAGAAAGTATCATGAATTTGAAGGTTATGAAGCGATGATAAAAAAAACAGACATACTTATCACAGCTTCTCCGCAAGCCGTTTTAGAATCCTTAGCTTCTGGCGGAAGACCGATTTATCTTCAAAGAGCGGACTATACGAGAAATTTTAACGAACTATTTGAGAGTTTTGGCGTCCCTATCGTAGAATCTCTTGACCTAAGTCAAATTGCTAGCATAATTAATACAATAGATAGTAAAAACTATTACAAAATAGAACATCATGGCAAAAAAATAAGCAAATTTATAAAAGAAAACTTAATTTTATAATTAATTAAAAGTTATTTAGTATATAATCAACACTTTAAAAATTCACACTTAAAGTGAGCAAATATGGAAAATAACAGCCGTAGAGGTTTTATGGGTAAGGCATTTGGTGCCGTTGCTGCCGTTGGCGCAATCGGTTCGCTCTTTGCTATGAAGAAATCTTGGGATCCACTTCCAAGCGTTCGTTCGGCAGGTTTCACAACTCTTGATTTATCAGTTTACAAGGAAAATGAACTTATAACTGAAAAATGGAGAGGTAAACCAATCTTCGTTCTTAAAAAAACTGCCGACATGGTAGCAAGTCAAACAGAATCACAAAAAGCACGCGATATCGAAGTAAACGGCTCTCATTACATGATAGCAATTGGTTTATGTACTCACCTAGGATGTATCCCTGCGTACAATGCTTCAAATAAAGGATTTTTATGTGCATGTCATGGGGGTCAGTTTGACTTCGCAGGCGATGTAACAAAAGTTCCACCTCCACGCGGCTTTGATATACCTCCGTTTAAGATTGAAGGCAATACATTGGTTCTAGGCGAAGCGGGACCTGAATACACTAAAATGAAAGAAAGCGGCGTTACGCTGTAAGGAAGGGAATACATGGCGCATTTTACAAAAGCAACAAGCATTAAAGACTGGCTTAATCAGCGTTTAGCGATAGAAACAGTCGAAAGAGTGATGATGTCGGAATATTGGATTCCGAAAAATATTAACTTCTTGTGGGCGATGGGTATGGTTCTTGTGATCACATTCGCGCTTCTTTTAGTTTCTGGCATCTTTTTATTGATGTATTATCAACCACATGTTGATACTGCGTTTTACAGTGTCAACTACACTATTATGAGAGAAGTAGATTTTGGTTGGTTATGGAGACATGTACACGGTGTTGCGGCATCTGTTGTTTTCCTTATCATTTATATCCATATGTTTACAGGTATCTATTATGGTTCATATAAAAAAGGCCGTGAGATGATTTGGGTTTCAGGAATGCTTCTTTTTGTTGCGTTTTCTGCTGAAGCGTTTTCTGGTTATATGCTTCCATGGGGACAAATGTCTTACTGGGCTGGTATGGTTATCACCAACCTTTTCTCAGGCGGTTCACTTCATGCTGATGGTTTAGTTGAGTGGATTCGTGGGGATTATGTTCCTGCTCAAGCATTCTTGACACGTTTCTTTATGCTTCACGTACTTCTTATTCCTTTGGCTATTATCGGACTTATTGGACTACACTTTGGTGCACTTCGTATTCCTCACGTGAATAACCAAGACGGTGAAGAGATAGACTTTGACAAAGAAGCAAAAAAATATTTAGCAGGCGACAAAGCTGGCTCTAAAGTTATGAGATTTGCAAACGACTTTATGTCAAAAGATATGATGGTTGTGGGAATTTATCTCATTTTCTTCTTCTACCTTGTTTTCTGGAACTATGGTTTTGCTATGGATGCTGTAAACTTTGACCCTGCTGATGGACTCAAGACTCCAGCGCACATCTACCCTGAGTGGTATTTCCTTTGGTCATATGAGATTTTACGTCCGTTCTCTGTTGATATTGGTCTAGTTGCGTTTGGATTTGCTCAAGTTATTTTCGTACTCCTTCCGTGGTTGGATAGAAGTCCAAATACTGTTCCTGCAAACCGTCGTGGATTGTTTGCTATTTGGTTTTGGGTAATGCTTATCAACTTGATAGTTCTTACAGCGATGGGTAAACTTCCTCCTGAAGGTATGTTTAGCCAAATAGGTTTTGTTTCGGCGATTGTATTTATCGTTCAGTGGTTGATGCTTCCATTTATCACGATGTTTGAAAAAAAAGTATAAGGGGATAATATGAAAAACAAAGAACCATTAATACTCGCAGTAGTTGTAATTTTTTCACTTATTACATACTATCTCGTAGAGCCATATGCGCACCATGTGATGCATAAGCATGTAGAGAGTGAACATTTCGCGTATGCTGATTTACCTGCACTTGCTGCAAACGGTGATGCTACTCGTGGTCAAGATTTGGTGATGGGAGCTGGCGCTTGTACTGGTTGTCACTCTATAGAAGCGGCAGGTATGCCGGCTGCGATGGAGCCTCAAGATGCCGCTGCAAGTTACGGTGTAAATCCACCTGACTTGAGTAACGTAGGTGTTATCTTTGATGAGAGATTTTTAGCTGACCTTATCAAAAATCCTGCACACGCGCTTAAAGTAGAACACAAGTTCACTGCAGAGTCTGGTAAAATGCACCCAATGTCTGCGTTCGCAGGTGCTGGCGGAGATATAGATCAAGAAGTCGCAGATATGGTAGCTTACCTCAAATCTATAGCTATCAAAGCAGAAGATGTTACACCGAAAATAGCATATGAAAATGCTTGTGGTAGATGTCACGCTATGAGCTATGAAAAGTGGACACAAATCGGTGAAAAACCAAGCTTCAAAGATAAAAAAGATGCACTTGCATTTGATATCAAAGTGCTTCAGTATGAAGATTCACTCAAAGCATATATGGGTAAATTACCACCAGATTTGAGTATGTATATCCGTTCTCGCGGTGAGCATTTCGTAAGTACATTTATCGAAAATCCACAAGCACAACTTGAAGGTACAGCGATGCCTCGTGTCGGTGTGACTGCAGAGATGGCGGAAAAAGTTATCGAGCATATGCAAGACTCTGGAGATACAAAAAGAGCAGAAAGAGAATCAATTGGAATGAATGTAATGATTTATATCATCATCTTCGCTATTTTCGCACTTCTTTGGAAAAAACAAGTGTGGAGAGATTTACATTAATTGTAAACTCCAACATCACCTACCCTGAGAGAAATTCCCTTGGAGTGCTGAACTTCCCACCCCGTCACCCTGAACTTGATTCAGGGTCTCCGTGGGTATTCACCTATCAACTCAACAAATTCTAAAACACCATCTGCTATAATCCTCATATGAGATTCAGAAACCTAAAAAAACAATCAAAAAATCATCCAAAATCATCAGAGCAAAATAAAACAAAAAGTAATGTATTATTACCAAAATATACAGACAGAATAAAAGCATTTATTACAGATATGTTTATGATTTATATCCCAATACTATATATAATAGCTTATGTAGCTCTCAGCGGTAAAGATGAGTTTCAGGCATCTAGCTTGGCACAGTTTAGCGGTGTGGCGATTTATGCTGTTATTTATGCGCTCTTTTTAAGTAAAACAGGACAAACTCCAGGTAAAAAAGCTTATCTTATGAAAGTAGTAGATGCCAAAAACGGCGAAAAACTCTCTTTTCTTCATGCTATATGGCGTTTTGCAGCATTTTTGATTTCAGCGACAACGCTTTTGGGACTACTTTTACCTTTATATAGAAAAGACAAAAAATCCCTCCATGATATCATGAGCGCAAGCAAAGTGGTGGTTTGCTGAAACCCTCTAAACCGTCACCTGCCCTGAAAGAAATGCCCTTGGGGTACTGAACTTGATTCAGGGTCTCAGTACGTAAACTCAGTTATTATCGAGGCGTGCCAAAATGACAAAAAGTCAACTATAAGTAAAATAAATATCTCAATTTGATTACATATAAGCCACATTAGTAAACAAAATGTAAATAAACTCCCCTGTTTAAACTTAGATTAAATTTTGCAACTATATAATGACAGGGTAAAATAATTTATTGCATTATGAGAAGTGATTGTAGAGCTGGCTTTTTAGCGTGTTTTGCTATCACTTCCATGAGAGTGGTAAATTAACAAAACAGGAGAAATGAATGAAAAAAATTATCGTATCTGCAGTTGTAGCTGCAATGGCATTAAGTACTACTGCATCTGCATTAGAAGACATCAAAACTAGCGGTCAGGCTAAGCTTTGGTATGAGACAAATGATGCTAATAAAGCAGATTTGTTTACTGTAGCACCATCAACTGGTGAAGTTGTATTTAAATTAGGAATGACTGGTAAACAAGGAAATGTTGGTTTTGGTACTACAGTTTACCAAACTTCATCAATGGGTCTTGAAGGTACTTTAGTTGGTGCTACTCGTGACAACACTAGTTCAGCAATGTACGTAGGTGAAGCATACATTACTGCTCCACTTATAGCTAGCACAATCATGAAATTTGGTAAACAAGAGTTAGATACTCCTTTAGCGTTTACTGAGACATGGAATGCTACTCCAAATACTTTTAACGCTGCTGTTTTAGTAAACAACTCAATTGCTAACTTGACTTTAATTGGTGCATATGTTGGACAAACTAACACAGGAATTACTGGAACAAGTGTTGGCTCATTCAAAACTAGTGGTGAAGTAGATGATCAATATTTCGGTGGTGCATTTGCTATAGCTGGTCTTTATAAAAATGATGCATTGGCTGCAAACTTATGGGCTTACCAAGTCAATAACGTTGGTACAAATGGTCTTACTTGGTTCACAGCTGCTGCACAACCTTTAGATCTTTCTGTAAATGCTCTCTGGGCAGATGCTTCTATGAAAGCTGGTGTGGTTAATCTTACAGGTACTGCTGCTTATGTAACTCATGATAATGATAATGCCGATGCAACTTCTGCATTTGCTTTAAGTGCAGACACTAAAGTTTCTGATGTAACACTTTTTGCTGCTGCTTCAACAGTTTCTGAAGGCGACTTACCGGTTGCAAATACTGCAACAGGTTTCAAAAAATCTAAACTTCCAACTGAAGGTGTTTACACAGACGGTCTTTACGTAGCACAACCGGGCGCAACTGCTTTCAAACTTAAAGCATCTGGTAAACTTGGTACAACTGGTTTAGCACTTCAAGGTGTTATGAACAAAAACAGCCATGATGATACTGATACTGTAGGTGCACTTGGCTTAAGTGGTTTGGCACCAGCTCATGAAACAACTGAAGTTGACTTATTTATCACTCAAAAACTTGGTGATTTTTCTCTTACAGGTATCTTGATGAACCGTTCATTTGCTGACTCAGTTACTGATGATGCAAAAGGTGGTAATTACATTCGTGTTATCGCTGCTGTAAACTTCTAAGAAATTCATTTCTTTTAAGATTATTTTCTACTTCTACTCGTTCCCACGCTCCGCGTGGGAATGCATACCTTTCTCATACGACTAAAGTCGTATCTCCTTAATGTGACTCTCAAACCTTACTTTTTTTACAAAAACACAACGAACTCTTCCAAAAACTCTTTTTAATTTATATTCTCAACTTTCGCACATAGATTCCAGTAAAAACACCAACTAAAATCA
>MIBW01000041.1:0-8983 GCA_001829625.1 Sulfurimonas sp. GWF2_37_8
ATTCATTTAGTAGAAGACGGCTCTTTAGACGCACTCAAAGAGAGACTTTTATATATAGCCAATAATTTAGAAGAAGAGAAAAAACTCGCTCTTGAAAATTTACAAAAAGCGCAGAAAATTTTTGCTCCAAAACGTGAAGCTATAGAGTACATAGAACTTTTAAAGTAGTTGATTTAAAAGACTCGCAACGCTAAACGCAGCACCAGCAAATAGTATCTGCTTGAGTTGCGTTTTATCATTTAATTCTATTCCTATAATAGTTCTTCGTTGTCTATCAATAATTGTTACAGCTAACATCACAACCCAAAGTGGCATAAAAAATCGAAGATTAAACTGCGTTGTTAGTATCCCAAATGCAATAGCCAAAGTTGCAAATATCATAATAAATTTCAGCTCTTTATCTTCTTGTTTGTATGTAAAAATCTGGTAATAAATATTGAGAAAAACTAACAATCCTACAATTCCCAACTTAACTAAAGTACTGAAAAATTGATTATGTTCGTGAGACATAGCCATCATTCCAGTCAATTTTTCTGGAATTAACTTATAAATCTCATCCATTGAGTCACCAGTACCTACGCCTAATATTGGATTAATTACTATAAGCTGTGAGCCATAGTAATAAATCCCAGCTCTTTGTCCTAAAGATGAGCTGAAATCTCCTTCGTCACTAAAAATCTTGTCAATACTATGGTGTGTTTCTTCCACTTTATTCTTAAAAAGTGCACTACTGTTGTAGGCGATTCCAAGTACCAAACCAACAAATACAATTACCGCTAAAGCCCATTTTTTCAAATAAAGAACTGCGAGTGTAAACATTAATAAAATAAAAGTGATATAACCTGTTCTTCCACCTGTAACAAAAATATTTGCGGTTGCAGTCAACATAAAAATACTCATAAAAATTTTCATCATTAAGCCCGAATTGCTATAGTATATCTTTTGTCCCAATAAAATCACAACAAATGCAAGGGCAACACCATAGTGAATGTGATGCAAAAATGGAGATGGATCATGAGCATTATACGCTTGATAAAAAAGAACATTTCCAATTTCCAATTTCCATGGTAGCAAATCAAAAATTATTCCATAAGAGGTCAGTTCACTTACAAGCATACCGAGGATGAAGGCAGTAATAACTTTATTTATGTATCTTCCATCTATAAAAGCATAAAAAAATATTAAATACAGGCCATATTTTATTTTATTAATGTCATCAAATCCATCAGTAATATTATTCGTCCACGCCATTCCAACAACATAAATTAGGAAAAAATATAAAAATGCTCGGATAACCTTGTTGGACAAAGACTCTTTGAGATGTTTTACTACATCTCCACGTACAACAAAAAGAAGCACTATAAAAGAAAAAATTGTAGCTTTAATGGTTTGTGAAATCGGGAGTAAAAAGGCATATACAACCAATAGGTTATTCATCCAAAGGGTTAAATTATCTTTATTTGTCATGGCTGATTTTAAAAATTCTATCGCTTTATACATGACTTTTTAAGCCCATCTCGCAAATATATTTTTTCTCTTTTTTATTTTTATTGAACTTTTCCCATTGCTGTGGCGAGGTCGGGTTGTTCTGTTTTTTGTGATACAAATGAAATGTATTTGCCACATTTTTACAAGAAAAAAGCTTTAAACCAAAGGCTCGAAATCTCCAATCCAAATCCATATCATCAGGCAATGATGACTCCCCATAACTTTCATCAAAACCATTAATAGCCATCATATCCTCTCTAAAACAAGAAAAATTGCACCCGATTAAACTCGTATTTCTTTTTCTATTTGCTAAAAATATTCTGTAGATAAAAGATTTTGGATTGATATATATTCCCTGTTCAAACCTTGCGTTTCTATCAAACATCAATTTAAAGCCAAGTAAAAAATAAAATTTTTCCAATGTTATGGGCTTCAAACTTCCGTTTCTAAATTTTAAAGATAAGTCATTATTGAGATTAACTCTTCTTCCGGCCAAAACTTTGCCGCTTTGTGCCAAAGCTACATGAGCACCCACAAAAGTAGAATAAGGAATAATATCTCCGTCTAAGAAGATTAAATACTCTCCCGAGCTTTTTAAAATTCCATTGTTTTGAGAGCGAGACTTCCTTACCCCTTTATCTTCTTGAAAAGTATGTTGAACATCCAAACCTTGTATGGACGCAACATAATTTTTCATCTCCTGGCTATCGTTATCTTCGGCTACAATAACTTCAAAATTTTTATATGTTTGCGTCTTTAAAGCTTCCATAATCAAGTTGAGGGCTACAATATCTTTGTAAACGGCGATGATGATACTTACTTTCATACTAAACTCTTAAAAATTTCAGCTAACTTTTCAAATTGTAACTCATTTGAAAACTGCTCTTGGCACTTTTTTTGCCCTGCGTTTGCTACTTTTTCAAGGAGTTGTGGATTTGCTGCGAGTTTTTCAATTGTTTTAGCCAAACTCTGGGCATTTTGGCTCTCAAACAACAAGCCCGTTGTTTCATCGTCAATTATCTCCACAACTCCGCCGCTGTTTGCACCAATTATCGCAGTGCCTACTTGCATCGCCTCTATAAGGACCAGACCAAAAGTCTCGCGTTTAGAAGCTAAAACCACCGCGTCACAAATCTGGTAAAAATGGTGCGGATTTTTCATAAAACCTAAAAAATGCACCTGATTTTCTACGCCCAACTCATGGCTAAGTTTTTTCAGCTCTTGCGTATATCCTTTACGCATTTCATGTCCTACAAAATAGGCATGAACATTCGTATCTTGCAGATAAACTAAAGCGCGAATAAGTAAATGCTGCCCTTTTGCTTCGTTGATGCGTCCGACCATTCCTAAATTAAACGCGCAAGAGCTGAGTCCAAGTTCATCTTTAAGCACTTGAACCTCACTATCACTCAAAAGTTCAGGTTTATCTGAACCCATGTACAAAACTTCAACCTTTGGGCGAATCTCTGTAGGGATAAATTGCTCCAGTTGCTCTTTTACCTGATACGTCACAGGAAGCAGCAAATCCATATTTTTATATAAAAATCTATGATAAAAATCGTCCTTAAAGCGTGTCATGGTCATATTACGTGTTTGAGCAATTTTTGGTTTTTTCTTTGAAAGCAACTTTGCCAAAACAACAAAAGGAATGTCCTTTGTCCAGTGCATGTGGATAATATCTACATCATGTTCATCAATAATATTTGCCAATTTTTTTGCTGCACCGAACATAAAAAGATTACTCGTTTTTTTGATTTTCATATATGTATTGTCTGCATCGTAATATTGTTCAAGTTTAGAGTTTTCATTGATGATGCTGATAACATTAAAATCATCTCGCAGCGCTTTTGCTGAGCGAACCATATACAACTCCAAGCCGCCTAAATCTGGGGACATACATAATTCTAAAAGTGTGTTTTTACTCATTCTCTTGCATCTCCAGCATCAAAGCATATTTCATATACGAACTAAATGCAGAGATAACTGCAACGTTCCAGCCATTGACTCCGTGAAACGCACCGCCTTTTAATATAAGCGCTTTAAACAGAGCACCTACTCCGTGTAAAAATGGGTCAAAGACAGAGGCACGTTTTCCCTCGTCATGAGCGATTTTCGCACCTCTTGTTATAAACTTATGAGAAGTTTTTACCATTTGTGCATAATCTTCGTACGAGAAGTGCAGCATGTCGGCATCGAGGTCTTTTACCTTCTGCGTTTTTACTCTTGCATGACCGCCGGCAGTTGAAAACCCACACTTACTTTTGTTGTAAAGCCTCGTAACTCTGTCCGGATACCAAAGTTTTATAAAGGCTTTGCCAACATAAGTCTTTCTTGCAAAAGAAAAAGCTTCATAAGGAGTTGCGTTTAAGTCAAGATTTTTAATCGCTTCTACTGCGTTTGCGTCTAGTCTCTCATCCGCGTCAATGCTTAAAATCCACTCATTTTTTGCAAGCGGCGCGCCAAATGCTTTTTGAGGTCCGTCACCAAGATATGGCTGTTTTATAACTTTTGCACCTAAAGACTCGGCAATCTCACACGTTCTGTCGCTGCTGAGTGAGTCTATAACAAGAACTTCATTACAAACCTCTTGAACCGACTTTATAACTGCCTCAATATTTCTTTCTTCATTTAATGTGATAATATTCGCTGTAATTTTCATATGCTATTTTACCCATGTTCAATTTATATAGATATAAAAGTGTAATGATATAATTTCACAGATATTAATTCAGGTTGCTTTATGCGTATTGCTGTAGTTGTAAGAAGTTTAAAAATTGGCGGGATGGAAAGAGTTGCAATAACTCTAGCAAAAGCTTTTCAAGATGCAGGGCATGAGAGTCACCTCATTTATTTTAAACATAAAAGAGAACACTACAGCACAGAAGGCATACAAAATGTTCACTTTTGGAACTTTGACAACATGCTAGCGAAAAGTATAATTGGATTTTTTTATGAAATTCTTATACGCTTACTAAATATACCATTTCGACAAAGCTACGCAATAAACAAAGGTTTTGTTACATCCTTTTTGTTTAAGTATAAACTCAAACAACTTGAAAAAAATGCAGAGCCGTTTGACCTTATCATCATGAGAGGTCAAGGCACTTTCGAATTTCTTTGGTATAAACAAGATGAGAGGTATGTTCAGGTGTGTGAAAATCTACTATACCCTGATCACCGAATGAACTATTTTCGCAAGCTACATGCAAAAATACTTTACGCCAACAAAAATATTACCTGCGTTTCCAATGGTGTTTTAGAGAGCTTTAAAACACTTGAAAAAAAAGCGAAATTTGAAGCTAAAAAATCTATTATGCTTACAAATCCAATAGATACAAAACAAATAATAGCGTTATCCCAACTATATACTCCGCAAATAGAAGGGCCTTTTATTATCAATGTAGGCAGGCTAGCTCCTGTAAAGCAGTTGCCTCTCCTTGTAGATGCTTATGACTACATGATTAAAAAATATAAATTGCCTCATAAACTTGTTTTAGTGGGCAAAGGTCCCGATGAAGAAAATATCAAAAACAAAATTAAATCATTTAATCTTGAAGGTTCTGTCATACTTGCAGGTGTTCAAACAAACCCTTATCCTTGGATAACTAAGGCAGAGCTGTTTGTTCTTAGCTCTAAACATGAAGGATTGGGGATGGTTTTACTCGAAGCTTTGGCATGTAAAACTCCGCTTATTGCTACAAAAAGTCCTGGTGGGGTAAGCGACATTATGAAAAATGAACTTACAGAGTTTTTGTGTGAAGCAGATGCCAAAAGCTTGGGTGATGCCATAGCAGAGCAACTTTTGAACCCAAAAGAGATAGATTTTAACAAACACATCGCATCTTTTTTGCCAACAACTATTGTCCACAAATACATTGACAATTTTTATACAGATAAGAAAGGAATGTAACTTAATGCATAAATACATACTTAACCAAAAATACCCTCACTTTGAAAATAATTTACTCAATATAAAAAATATATTTAAAAACTCTCAAGAGAGCATCCATAAAGCAAGAAATGAACTAAAGATAGTTGAACTTGAGGGCATAAAATGTGTCGTCAAATCTTTTAAAGTGCCTCATTTTATAAACCAAATAGCTTACACATTTTGTCGTGAGGGCAAAGCAAAAAAATCCTACCAAAACGCAATAAAACTTATGGAACTTGGAGTCAATACTCCTGAGCCTATCGGCATCATAGAATTTTTTGAGGGTGGACTTTTATGTGAAAGTTATTTCATCTCTATGTATGAGCCTTATGACTTTACCATACGTGAAGTTTTCCACCATAAAGTCAATACTTACGCAGAAATCTTAAAAGAGTTCGCAGCCTTTACTTACAGCATTCACCAAAAAGGAGTTTGGCATACGGATTATTCGCTTGGCAACATTTTAGTTACCCTTGAGAAGGAGTCTTTTAAATTTTCACTTGTAGACATAAACCGAATGCAATTTAAGCCTATTTCGGGTTACGAAGGCCTCAAGAACTTCAATAAATTTTGGGCAAAAGATGATAATGACCTTGTAATTATTGCCAAAGAATATGCAAAACTTTCAAATTTGGATGAGACAAAAGCCATAGAAATTGTTACAAACGAAGCAAAGTTTTTAGAAGCGAAGGTGAATTTGAAAAGAAAAATAAAGGGACAAAACAAATGAAAGTACTATTACTAGCCGGTGGATTTGGAACACGATTAAGTGAAGAAACAGACATCCGTCCTAAACCAATGGTTGAAATCGGTGGAAAGCCAATACTTTGGCATATTATGAAGATGTATAGTCATTACGGTTTTAATGAATTTGTTGTTCTTCTTGGTTATAAAGGTTACTACATCAAAGAATATTTTGCAAACTATTTTTTGCATCAAAGTGATGTTACTTTAGATATTTCCACGGGGAAGATGGAAGTGCTCAATAATTCAAGCGAACCTTGGAAGATAACATTACTTGATACAGGAAATGAGAGTATGACGGGTGGCAGAGTAAAAAGAGCTCAAGATTTTGTTGGGGATGAAGCTTTTATGCTGACGTATGGTGATGGGGTAAGTGATATAAATATAGAAGAACTCGTACAATTTCACAAGGCTCATGGAAAAGTCATGACTATGACATCAGCTCAGCCTGATGGAAGATTTGGGGCTTTAAATATAGAAGAGAATCTTCAAGTATCAAGTTTTCAAGAAAAACCAAAAGGTGACGGTGGCTGGATTAACGCAGGATTTTTTGTGTGTGAGCCAAAAGTATTTGACTATATCACGCAAGGTGATAGCACTATTTTCGAACAAGCACCTCTTCAAAATCTTGCACGAGATGGAGAAATATTTACTTTTAAACATAGTGGATTTTGGAAACCTATGGATACACTAAGAGATAAGCAAGAGTTGCAAAAACTTTGGGATGATAAAAATGCCCCTTGGAAAGCGTGGGATAAATGATGATGAATTTTGAATGTTTAATTTTGAATTATAGAGTTGAATTATGACTTCATTGTTTGGCAAAATTTATAAAGATAAAACGGTACTTGTTACAGGACATACAGGATTTAAAGGCTCATGGTTAGTTTATTGGTTAAATAAAATGGGTGCAAAAGTAATTGGATATTCTTTAGAAGCTCCAACTGTTCCAAACCATATAGAGCTTTTAGATTTGGATATTGTTTCTGTAATAGGTGACATAAGAGATTTAGCAAAACTCAACCAAACTTTTGAAGAGTATACACCCGATATAGTTTTTCATCTAGCCGCTCAACCATTAGTAAGACTCTCTTATGAAAACCCGATAGAAACGTATGAGACAAATGTAATAGGAACGCTTAAAGTATTTGAAGCTTGTCGAAAAAACAATATCAAAGCGATAGTAAATATCACAAGTGATAAAGCTTATGAAAATAAAGAGTGGATTTGGGGATATAGAGAAAATGACCCAATGGGTGGATATGACCCGTATAGCTCATCAAAAGGTTGTGCTGATTTATTAGCCAACTCTTACAGAAACTCTTATTTTAATCCGAAAGAGTATAAAAAAACTCACAATACTTTACTAGCATCTTGCAGAGCCGGAAATGTCATAGGCGGTGGTGACTGGGCAAAAGATAGACTTATCACCGATATTATGGTTTCAGTATCTCAAGGGAAAAAAGTAAGCATTCGAAATCCAAACGCAACTCGTCCTTGGCAGCATGTACTTGAGCCACTTAGCGGGTATTTACATATTGGTCAAAAACTTCTAGAAAAAAAAGTAGAATTTGGTGAAGCTTGGAACTTTGGACCAAGTGATGAGGGAAGTATCACGGTTGAAGAAGTAGTAAAGCATGTAAAAAAACATTGGGATACGATAGATTACGAAATAAACAAAGACCCAAATCAGCTCCATGAAGCAAATCTACTCAAGCTTGACTGTTCGAAAGCTCATATATTACTTAAATGGAAAGATGTTTGGGATAGTGAGAAGACATTTGAAAAAACTGTGACATGGTATAAAACTTATTATGAAGAGGATAAAAATATTTTAACTTCTTGTGACTTAGAGAGTTATGTGCACGATGCGAAAGCTAAAAATATAGAGTGGGCTAAGTAGATGAAAATTATTAACACTCCTATTCAAGGACTTAAAATCTTAGAACCAAGAATATTTGAAGATAGCCGAGGAAAGTTTATAAAAACATTTACAAATGATTTTTTTATTGAAAATACTTTAGATATTCATATCAAAGAGACATATTATTCTATATCTCATAAAGATGTGATTCGGGGTATGCATTTTCAAACCCCACCAAATGAACATATAAAATTAGTATATGTACCATTTGGTAAGATTATAGATGTTGTATTGGATATACGAAAAAACTCTCCTACTTATGGACAATATTTCTCAATTGAACTTTCAAGCCAAAATGGAAAAGTGTTAATTATCCCAAAAGGTTTAGCTCATGGATTTAAATCATTAGAAGACAATACGAATGTAACCTATATGCAAACAACTTGCTATGCTCCAAATAATGATGGCGGGATACAATATGATTCATTTGGCTTTGACTGGAATTGTAAAAATCCAAAATTATCAGAGAGAGATTTGTCATTTCAATCACTCAATGAATTTATATCGCCATTTGTATTTGGAGAACATAAATGAAAATATTAGTAACAGGTGCAACAGGTTTTATAGGACAAAATCTAATTAACGTACTACTTGAAAGTAGCTATGAAATTCATTGTATTGTAAGATTGAACAGCGATATTTCAAAATTAGATACAAGGGTAAAGATATTTTATTATGATAACAATATAGATTCATTGATAGATTTTTTTCAAAATCAAAAGTTTGATGGGATAATTCATTTAGCTTCATTATTTTTAGCATCTCATACAAAAAATGATATAGAAAATCTACTCTCTTCAAATGTCAAATTTGGTACAGAACTTTTAGAGGTTTCTAAAATATCAAATGTAAAATGGTTTATAAATACTGGAACTTTTTGGCAAAACTTTGAAAAT
>MIBW01000041.1:9000-15374 GCA_001829625.1 Sulfurimonas sp. GWF2_37_8
AAATCTTTATGCTGCCACAAAAGAAGCATTTGAAATTATGGCTAGATACTACACACAAACTTCGGATTTAATTTTTACTACGATAAAATTAAACGATACATTTGGAAAGAATGATACAAGAAATAAAGTATTTAATCTTTGGAATAAGATTGCTATTTCTGGTGAAGTTTTGGAGATGTCAGCAGGTGAGCAAATCATAGATATAAGCTATATCGAAGATGTGATTAGTGCCTATGAGCTTTTAATAAATCATCTAAATTCAGATAAAAAAGATGAATTTCAAAGTAAGACTTATGTGGTAACTTCTAGTGAACAAATGAGTTTAAAAGAATTATCAAAAGTTTTTGAAGAAGCAACCAATACCAAGCTTAATATCATTTGGGGTGGAAGAGAGTATAGAGATAGAGAAGTTTTGGTTCCGTACAATCAAGGAGAAATAGTTCCTAGCTGGAAACAAAAATTTACACTTAAAGAAGCAATACAAGAAACAATAGGAGAAAAATAAATGACACCAGCAGAACAATTAAAACAAGAGATATTAAATAAAACAAAAGAGTATTATGAATTAGTTCATAAGCCACAACAAACAAAAGAGTTCGTGGCTGGCAAATCACGGGTTAATTATGCAGGTCGTGTATTTGATGAAACAGAGATGCAATACCTTGTAGATAGCTCACTTGATTTTTGGCTTACTTATGGTGATTATTCTAAAAAATTTGAAAAACAGTTAGCTGAGTTTTTAAATGTTCGATGGACATTTTTAGTAAACTCTGGAAGCTCTGCTAACCTTCTTGCGTTTTATGCTTTAACTTCGCCGCTTCTTAAAGAGAGACAAATTAAACGTGGTGATGAAGTCATCACTGTAGCTGCTGGATTTCCTACAACTGTAGCTCCAGTAGTACAATATGGCGCAGTGCCTGTGTTTGTAGATATGGAACTAACATGTGCAAATATAGATGTAACGAAACTTGAATTAGCACTTAGCCCAAAAACAAAAGCTATCATGATTGCTCATACTTTAGGAAATCCATTTAACCTTAGCGCTGTAAAAGAGTTTTGTGACAAACACAATCTTTGGCTCATAGAAGATAACTGCGATGCTCTTGGAAGCACTTATGAGGGGAAACCGACAGGGACATGGGGAGACATAGGAACATCTAGCTTTTACCCTCCACACCATATGACGATGGGTGAAGGTGGAGCAACATATACTGACAATCCACTTCTAAAAAAAATCATGCTCTCTATGAGAGACTGGGGAAGAGACTGTTGGTGTGAAAGTGGGATAGATAATACTTGTGGATGCAGATTTTCACAAAGCTTCGGAACCTTACCAAAAGGGTATGACCATAAATATGTTTACTCTCACTTTGGATTTAATCTTAAAGTCTCCGATATGCAAGCAGCAGTTGGTGTGGCTCAACTAGAGAAATTTCCTAGCTTTGTAATAAAAAGAAAAGAAAATCAAAAGAAACTCTATGATGGATTGAAAGACATAGAAGAGTTACAGCTTGTAGAAACGCAACCAAACGCAGACCCTAGCTGGTTTGGATTTATGATGACACTTAAAGATAGTGCAAAATTCACACGAAATGAGATAGTAGAGTTCTTGGAAGACAACAATATCCAAACAAGAAATCTTTTCGCTGGAAATATGACAAGACACCCGATGTTTGATAGTATGGTGCTAGATACTGACTATAGAATAGTTGGAGAACTGAGTGTGACTGATAAGATTATGACTGATAGTTTTTGGATAGGTTTGTATCCTGGTATGGGTGATGAGGCTATAGGGTATATGGTTGAGAAGATAAAAGAGTTTATTAAAAATGCCTAATCCAAAAGTTTCTGTATTAATCACTGCATATAATTATGGTCATTATATTGGAGACGCTATACAAAGTGTTTTAGATCAAACATTTGATGACTTTGAGCTCATAATACTCGATAACCAATCAACAGACGATACAATTGATGTAGTCAACACATTTATAGAAAAAGATACTAGAATTAAATTCATTGTCAACAAAACAAATATTGGCATGTTTAGAAACTATAACGAGGGGCTTCTTCATGCCCGAGGAGAATATATTAAATTTCTCAACGCAGATGATAAATTTCATCCTCAAATTTTAGAAAAGTTTGTCAAAATATTGGATAAATATCATGATGTATCGCTAGTAACATCTCATAGACAATATTTTCATAGTAGTGCTGAGATACAAAAAACAAATTTTTCTGGTCTTCAGGATGCGAAAGAGATGATTCTTTTAGCTTTATCTAAAATAAATTTTATTGGAGAACCTACGACGGTAATGTTTAGAAGAGAGAACTTAAATGTCGGTCTTTTTGATACATCTTTAATCTTTTTTGCAGACCTTGACATGTGGTTAAGACAGCTATCGGTTGGAAATTTATACATCGTAAATGAAGTTTTGTCATATGTTAGAAAGCATGAAGCACAAGGAACCCAAGAGTTGCGAGGAAATACAGACAAAGCGGTTTTTATTGCCTTACAATGGCCTGAGTATGTTCGTAATTCCATTCTTATGAATAGATTTGGATACAACTTGTATGAAGAAAATAAAATCACTAGAAATAAAATTTTGAAAAAAGCTACAAAAGTAGCTCATAGATTACTCTTTAGTAATAGTAACAATAATGCAAGAATAAGAGATTATTTTTCACCCATAAACCCTACTCTTTATTTCAGATATTTTATTAAAAATATTTTTAATAGAAATTAAATATTACTTTACAAGGAAATTATATGCATACTAAAAATATAGTATTTACAGCAGACAACAACTATATGCAGCACTTAGCGGTCACTCTCATATCTTTATTGGAAAATAACAAAAGTGAAATGTTTAAAATTTTTATTTTTAGTAGCGACATAACAGATGCCAATAAAGAAAAAATTGAACAAATGGTGGCTTCTTATCTCTGTGAAATTCAATATATTTCTTTTGATACAAAGATATTTGAGCACATTAACGCTGGTAGATATAGTATAGCGACTTACTACAGACTTTTGATGCCTAAATATCTTGATGTTGATAAACTTTTATATTTAGATGTTGACATGGTCGTTCATGGGTCTATTCAAGAATTATACGATACAGATATAGACAATGAGTATATTGCCGCTGTTGAAGATGCATGGAAAAATCAAATATATCGTGATTTACTTGGCATGAGCAAAAACGCAAAATATTTCAATGCAGGCGTTATGGTTGTCAATCTAAAAAAATGGCGTGATGAGAATTTATTTGACAAATTTATAGAGTACGAAAAAAGCTCAAAAATTGATTTAGAATCTCATGACCAAGATATTTTAAATGCTATTTTTGATGGTTCATGGAAACGCTTAGCTCTTAAATTTAACCAGTATGAAAAAAATCCTGATTTGGACAAAGAAAATTTACTCAAAATTTTCACAAAAGAAGAGCTTGTTCAAGCACAGACACAACCAGTTATCATCCATTATATTGGTGGAAGAAAACCTTGGCATTATAGAAATGAACATTTACAAAAAACTTTATATTGGAGCTATCTTCGTATGACTCCCTATAAAAATTATAAAGAAACTGATAAAACTTTAAGAAATATTATTTCCAAAAATACTCCTCAAATTATTCGTAATCCAAAACGATACTTAAAATCATTGTTCAATAAAAAGAACTAAAATGGTCATTGGGAGAGGAATGATTGCGACTAAGTTTTCTAGCTATGAAGATAAAGATGTTCTATTTTTTGCATCAGGAGTTTCAAATTCAAATGAGATAAATGAAGAAGCTTTTCAAAAAGAAGAAACTCTTCTTAGAAATAGTCTCGAAGAGAAAGGAACAAAAACTTTTGTTTATTTTAGCAGTTGTGATGTTGCGAATCCCCAACTTAGTCCTAAAGCTTACTATCAGCATAAATTAAAGATGGAAAACCTTGTTGCTTCATTTCAAGGAAATTTTTATATTTTTAGATTACCTCAAGTTGTAGGATATGGTGGCAATGAAAACACGCTGATAAACTTCTTACTCAATAACATCAAAAATGAAACTTCATTTGAAATCTACCTAAGAACGGAAAAAAATATAATAGATATTGATGATGTTTATACTATGGCTATTCATATTATTCAGCATAAAAAATATTTAAATTCAGTTTGTAATATTATCAACACAAAATATATATCTGTTCTAGACTTAGTACAAATAATAGAAAAAAAAATATGTCAAAAAGCTCATTATATTTTTAAAGATATAAACACAAGTTACTACTATAATGCTCCAGAAATTAAGTCAATTGCAAAAGAATTAAACATAATTTTTAATAATAATTACCATAGAAGATTAATTTCAAAATATTCTTCACCAGATTTAAAAAGAATTACACCAACTTCTTAACAGTTTCAAACATTTTTTTCTCTTCTGTATATCCTGCGGTATCATAAACCACTGCTGCAACCTCTCATCCCCAACGCCCTTCCAGCGTTTAGCACTTGCAAACAAACTGTCTGCGAAAAAAGTCATTGTCGGAGTACCGACCAATGAAGCAAGGTGATAAGTGCCCGTTGAAGTGCTCACAAAAAGTTTGAAGTTGCTGATGAGTTTTGCGAAGTTCACTATGCCCTCTTTTGAGATATAAAAAATGATTTTTTCGCTTTTGAATCTTACTTTCATATTTTCGCATAAAGCAACTTCATCTGGTCCGAAGGTGAGCACTACTTGATATTTGCCTGCCTTTAAAACTTCTCGTATCAAAATTTCATACTCGTCAAGCGTCCAGTTTGCATCGCTGCTTCCGCCAAACCCCACATGAAACGCAAGAACTTCTTTTTCTATTGTTTTGTTTTTACAAAAATCTGTATATACATTATGTGCATCTTGAAAGCTCAAAAGAGGTTTTTTATACTCTAAACTTATGTTAGCAAAAAGCTCTTTTGTGAGTTGCAGGTTGTACTCAAACTCTGCCATTTTTACTTCAGAACGACGTTGGACAACTCTGTTTGTGTAAAATATTTGCGCTATTTTTGTAGCAGGCGCTATGCGTTTTGGTATGCGGGCTAAAAACTGCGCAAACGCAACTCTAGTGTTTGAAAAAAGTGTTATTGAAGCATCTATCTTTGCCTCTTTTAGTTTTTTACGAAGAGCAAAAACACTCTCACCCTCATCGACAATCACCTCATCAATGAAGTCGCAAGAGAGAGCCAAAGTTTTGTTAAGCGGTGCTACAAACGCAACAATTTTATTGTTTGGATTGTGTTGCTTGAGTACATACATCGTAGGAAGTGCGGTAATAAAATCGCCAAGTTTGTCGGTACGGACTACAAGTATGCGCATTAATCTTTTCTCACGTGCACAAATGAGGCAAATTTTGGTTTACCGAATTTGGTAAAACCGAAGTATTTAAATGTAATTATTTCACCAATTTTAGGCGGATTTTGTCGCAAAGCGTCTGAAAAACCACTGCCTATAAAAAACTCTACACCATTTTCAAGCTTTACCTGCAAACTGCCCATCAAACCTTTAAATTTTCCCTCTCCAGCCTTGTAACCAATCACCTCAGCTTCCATATCCTGCGACTCTTTTACTTTCAAAAGTGAGTCACTTCTTCCCTCAAAATAAGCTTTTGAGCCATCTTTTACCATCACACCTTCGCCGCCATTTTTTATAACTTGCTGCAAATATGCATCGAGCTGCGTTTGAGAAGAGCAAACTTTTTGTTCGATTATTTTAAGATGAGAGAGCTTGTTCGCAGAGATGTAGTTGTGCGCTTTTTGAAGTCTTGTCGTAAAATTTCCCTCAGCAGAGGGCACTTCAAAAATCATGTAAGAGATTTCTTTCCATTTTTCACTCGGTTTGTCATCAACCACAATAGATTGAATATTTTCAAAATCACTGCGTTTACTCCAAAGTTCCCCATCAAGAGCAAAAGGAGGAAGATTTTTCACAAACCACTCAGGAGCATGAATCTCTTGTCCTTTTCGCGTTTGCAGGGTTTTTCCATCCCAGTAAGCACGTATGCCATCGAGTTTTTCGGACATAACCCAACCCGAAATGTTTTGGTCTTTGTAGAGATTGGCTTTTTGTAGCGTTACTGCGTTTAGGCTAGCAAAGAGTAAAAAGTAAACTACAAAAATTTTAAACAATTTTAGTTCACACCAATCTGAAAATACTCAAACCCGTTTTCATGCATTTTCTCTTTTTTGAACTGATTTCTTCCGTCAAAAAATATAGGAGAGTGAAGCAATTTTTTCATCTCGTCAAAATCAGGACTTCTAAACTCTTGCCACTCCGTCACCAAAATTACCGCGTCAGCACCTTTAAGTGCTTCATATTTACTTTCAACATAAGAAACACGGTCGTTTCCTGTGA
>MIBW01000041.1:15409-15722 GCA_001829625.1 Sulfurimonas sp. GWF2_37_8
TTTGCCCCTCTTCTTGTGAGTTCATTTATGATTGTAATAGAACTTGCCTCACGCATATCGTCCGTTTCAGGCTTAAAACTCAGACCCCAAACTGCAAAAGTTTTGCCATCAAGGTTTTCGCCAAAACGTGTTATGACTTTGTTACTCATGACATATTTTTGGTCATAATTTACCGCTTCTACCGCGTCCAAAATTCTTGGGTTGTAGCCAAAATCTTTTGCTGTTTTTGCCAAAGCCTGCACATCTTTAGGAAAACAGCTTCCTCCATACCCACAACCCGGGTAAATAAAGCTGTACCCAATACGGCTGTCGC
>MIBW01000041.1:15812-23238 GCA_001829625.1 Sulfurimonas sp. GWF2_37_8
TTGTCATTTCAGCCGATTTAATGTCCATGCCAATGAAACGGTCATGGTGTTTCATAAAAGGCGCATACAAATCTCGCATAATGTTCATCGCCTTTTCACTTTCAGCCCCGATAACAACACGGTCAGGGTGCATAAAGTCCTGGATAGCCGCACCCTCTTTTAAAAACTCAGGGTTAGAGACAACGTCAAATTCTATTGTTTCACCGCGTTTGTCAAGTTCTGCTTGGATGGTGGCTTTTACTTTGTCGGCAGTACCAACCGGAACGGTTGATTTATCCACTATAACCATATATTTTTTCATACTCTGACCGATTGTTTTTGCAACCGCCAAAACATACTGCAAATCCGCACTTCCGTCTTCACCCATCGGTGTTCCCACCGCGATAAACGCAATAGCAGAGTTGCCAATGGCATCACTTGCGTTTGTCGTAAAACTCAGTGTCCCTTTTTTGTAGTTTTCAAGTGTCATGTCTTCTAAGCCAGGTTCATAAATAGGGATAATTCCCTCTTTGAGTTTTTCTATTTTATTTGCATCAATATCAACACAGGTTACACTATTTCCCATTTGAGCAAAACAAACTCCACTCACTAAACCTACATAACCTGTGCCTATAACTGATATTTTCATGAGTATCCCTAAAATAATTTAATCCAAAATATTACCTTAAAAAGGATATAATTTCACTTACATTTATACTGCATTAGGGATTGTTTTGTCATTTAAAAATAGATACACACAAGTTATTTCAGCCATTCTTTTAACATTTACACTCTTTTTAGCTCTTAGAATATTTTTTTATCTTTCTTATTTTGAGTATTTTTCATCACTCAGCGGCTATGAAGCTCTTCTTTCATTTTTGATGGGTTTTCGTGTAGATATGGCCATCATTTTTACGCTTACTTCACTTTTATGGCTAGCACTTTTGCTTCCGTTGCGTTTTACCTATTTCAAAACATACCGCATTGCTTTGGGAACTTTATGGGGAGTTCTTATGGCTTCTATACTTTTTTTCAACATAGGTGATGTACTTTACTTTGGTTTTGTTAACAGACATCTGAGTGACGAAATCGCGCTCATAGGCAATGATGTAGGTATTCTCTTGAGTATGGCTTTGGATTATTATTTTTACCAAAGTTTACTCTCAAGTGTTTTATTTCTTTTAGTTGTCGCTCTTTTTTACAAACTTTTTACGGCAAAGATACAAGACACCCGCATACGCCATAAAGAGTGGCTGCTTATACCACTCATCATAGCCGTTGTGTTTATAGGTATCCGCGGTAAAGTAGAAGGTATCTCTTTTGGCGTTTCTGATGCTTTTGCGGTTAACAAACTTGCTTCAGGAAACCTTGCACTCAGCGGCTTTTTCTGCTACTACAGAGGCGGTGACCGCCAAAATACAAACCACTCTGCCATGTCACTTCAAAGTGCAGTAGAAAATGTCAAAAAAGCCATCCTTTCAGATAAAGCACTCTACCAAAATAGCGAATATCCACTCATGAGAAGCTATCAAAACGCAGAAAAAAAGAACTACAATGTAGTTATCATCATGATTGAAAGTTTAAGCGCTACATATCTTGATGCACTCACAGGTAAGCATCTCGGAGTTACACCCACACTTGATGCGATGGCAAATAGTGGGCTGCTTTTTGAAAATTTTTATGCAAACGGGCAACGCTCGCAAGAGGGAATCACCTCACTTTTTACAGGCATCACACAACCTGTAGGCTTTGAGAACTTCGGTGAAGGTTTAGAGCTTTACAACCTCAGTTTTTTGGGAAAAATGGCACAAGAAAATGGCTACCACACTTTGGCGATGCAAAGCTCCGACCGTGGTTCGTTTCGTGTAGATAAACTCTCTGCGCTTGCAGGATTTGGCGAATACTACGGAGCCGAAGATATGCCGCGCAGCGGCAATGAAGTCGGAAGCCCAAACTACGGCGTTTGGGATGGAGATATGCTTCGATTTTTATCTTCAAAACTCCACACCATCAAAGAGCCTTTTATCTCTTTTGCGTTTAGTGCTTCGACACACGCACCCTACTATTCACCCGGCAAAGAGTGGGAAAAATATCCTCATAGCACCCAAAGCGAATACGGTTTTTTAAACACTATGAATTACATGGACGCGCAAATAGCTGCGTTTATGGAGCGCGTAAAAAATGAACCGTGGTTTGAAAATACCATTTTTATCTTTACAGCCGATCATACAAACCACGCCGAAGTTGCTTCTGCCGCTGAAGTAGAGAAAAATAGAATCCAACTCGGCTCCTACCATATCCCGCTTATCATCTATGCACCAAAAATTTTTAAAGCTAAAAAGATGCAAACACTTGGCTCTCATGTCGATATTTTACCTACACTCACGGATTTTTTAGGCTGGAGGCAACCTTTTACAACTATCGGCTCTTCACTTTTTGATATGAGTGTACAAAAAAGATTTGCTTTTGTCAAACACGGCGGCGAAGTCGCACTCACAGATGGCGAATCCAGTGTACACTATAACTTCAACGCTTTTATGGACAATGAGGAGAATAGATCAAAAGAACTTCAAGAACTGCTTCTTAGCATCGATACAGCGCAAGCTAACCTGCTCAAACAAACACAATGGATGCAACAATGACAGAACCTTACAGATGGGATGATTACTCAGACCAGCCCTACCAACTCCACGATAAAGAGTATAAGCGAAAAATGCGCTCTCATGAGCTTTTGTCTCTTATCAAAACTTTTTGTATCGCCCTTATTATGCTTCCTATTTCATTAATTATTATGCCTTTTGTGCGCAGAAAAACTATTGATTCAAAAAGTTTTTTTAGCATAGGTGTAGATTTTGAGCGTGAGCCAAAACGCAGTATCGAACTCCTTAATGAGCTTGGAGTGGAGCGAATACTGCTGCGTTTAAAGCTTTGGGAAATGGAAAAACTTGAGAGTCTCAAAGCTTTTATCCTTGCAAATCCACAAAGAAAAATCATCCTAAAAATCATACAAGATAGAGGACATATTCAAGATTTAGAGCTCTGCAAAAAAGATATGCAAACGATTTTTAGCTCTTTAGAAAATCTCGTAGATATTTATGAGATAGGTACGACTATCAACCGCGCCAAATGGGGATTTTTCAGTGTGGACCAATACCTGCGTTTTTATCAAGTGGCGTATGAACTCCAGCAAAATGAATTTCCAAACATCAAACTTATAGGCAGTGGTGTAATAGATTTTGAGTACCATTTCACCACGCACACACTCTTCAATCTCCACAAATACCGCTTTGATGGCACTTCTGCACTGCTTTATGTCGATAGACGCGGCGCGCCTGAAAACCTGCAGATGGGTTTTGACCTCTCTGATAAGATAGCATGGCTTAGCACTATGGTCTGGCTCTCTCCAAAATCCGCTCATGCACTGCATATAACCGAAACAAATTGGCCCCTAAGCCATACAAAGCCTTATGCGCCTACAAGTGAACATGAGTGTGTGAGCGAAGAGCTTTATGCGGACTTTATGCTTCGCTACCATCTCCTAGCTTTTGCCTCCCAGCAGGTCGATACACTCTCTTGGCATCAGCTTATAGCACCTGGATACGGGCTTATAGACAATCGTGATGGCATTTTAAAACGCAAGGCATTTGCCACTTATAAATTTATGCTGCAAAATTTAAAAGAAGCACAATTTTTGCGTCTGGATATCATAAGAGGCTACTATATTTTACAGTGTCTTATTGACAATAAACTCTTACAGATTCACTGGTCACTCAAAGAGACAACTCTACAAAATGAAGATTTTTTCACCGTCTATTCGCAAGAAGGAACTTTAATCAAAGATAAAACACTCAACATCGGCTCTTCACCTTTATATATCCACATAAAAGATGCAGTATAATTGCCTATGAATAAAAAAATACTCAATGTACCCTTCTTTTTTTGGTTCCTTTTTATAGTTGCGTCGCTTATTTTTGTTTTTTTCCCACAGATTGATTTGTATATATCGGGACTTTTTTATGATGGAAAAGGTTTTCCCCTCAATGGAAGCCCTCTTGAAGAGCTTTTTTATTACTCAGTCAAGCCTCTTATTATTGGCTTTGCGCTTGGAAGTCTTCTCATTTTTTTATACAATTTTTTTGGTAAAAAAAATCTTTTAGACATCAATGCCAAAGTAATTCTTTATCTTATTTTGGTCCTTGGTTTAGCGCCAGGGCTTATTGTGGATTCTGTTCTTAAAGAAAATTGGGAGCGTGCACGCCCTTCTCAAGTAGCAGAGTTTGGAGGAGATAAAAAGTTCACTCCTGCCTTTATCATCTCAGATCAAGGTGGTTACTCTTTCATCTCAGGTCACGCTGCTGGGGCTTTTTCCCTGCTTGGTTTTGCGCTTCTTGTGAAACGCAGACGAGCTTTTTGGATTACTCTGGCTCTTACTTACGGCGTTTTTGTAAGTATCGCCAGAGTCTCTGCAGGCGGGCATTTTTTGAGTGACGTTGTCACTTCGTTTTTTGTCGTCACGCTTTTTACTTATATCTTTTACTCTTGGCTTATGAAAGAAAAAAATACTCATGTTTAAAAATCAACTTACACAAATCTTCTCTCTACTCCTTTTGAGTTTTATCGTTATGATGGGTATTAGGTTCACACTTTTGAACTTCTATCCTGAGGATTTTTTAGATTTAACGCCTCATGAGTTTTACACTTCCTTATTTATGGGCTTTCGCGTAGATATGATAACGCTTTTTACTTTTTCGGCACTTTTTATCTTACTTCTGCTTTTTGTCAAAAAAACACAAACACGCGCCATAATAGGGCTTATCTGGGCAGCTGTTTTAAACACTATTTTTATCTTAAGTTTTAGCGATGTACTCTATTATGATTATATCCATAGACACATCTCTAACGAGATTTTTAACCTTGGTGAAGATTGGGATATCATCATCGGGATGGCTTTTGGTTCGATGCTATTCTACACACTTGCCGCATTGTTTCTGAGTGCTGCGTTTTTATACGGCGTATATAAAATATTCGCACATGAGCTAGATGATTGTATCTCAGGCAAAAAACTGCTTGTCACTGCGTTTCTAGTCACGGCACTTCTCTTTCTTGGCATCCGCAACAACCTTGGAGGTAAAAGTTTTGGAAGCAGTGATGCCTATGCTGTCAACAAAGTAAGTTCTGGAAATCTCGCTCTCAATGGCTTTTTTACAATCTATCGAACAGCAAAGCAGTCGAACAAACACACACTTATGAAACTCGATAAAGCTTTGACAATAACGCAAGAAGCGATGCACTCGCAAAACGCTCCTTTTATAGATAAAGAGTACCCGCTCGTGAGAGCCTACAGCGCAAATGAAAAACCCAAATACAATGTCGTCATCGTTCTTTTAGAGTCTTTTGGGGCGGAACATCTTGATGGTTTTACGCATTACAAAGAACTCGGCGTAACGCCCTACTTTAAAAAACTCTCCAATGAAGGGCTTAAATTTACAAATTTTTACTCCAATGGTTATCGCTCTATTTTTGGTATAACCTCCATTTTTACAGGACTTACTATTCCTTATGGTTTTCAGTACCTTGGCAAAGGACTAGAACTCTCAAAACTAAGCTATCTCGGGAAAGTAGCACAAGAAAACGGTTACAGCACTCTTGCTATGCAGGCAGGAAACAAACGTTCGTATAGGGTAGATGCGGTCAGTACATTAGCAGGCTTTAGTGAATATTATGGAGCAGAAGATATGCCTAATGTTGAAACAGTAGATGAAGGACGCACGCCACTGACTGGAACGTATGATTTTAATATGCTCGATTTTTACCACAAAAAACTAAACGCGATGAAAGAACCGTTTATGGGCTTTGCGTTTACTGATACGACACATTCGGATTTTTATCTTCCAAGTGCCAGATTTGAGC
Organism: Sulfurimonas sp. GWF2_37_8; assembly: GCA_001829625.1. Classification (GTDB taxonomy): domain Bacteria; phylum Campylobacterota; class Campylobacteria; order Campylobacterales; family Sulfurimonadaceae; genus Sulfurimonas. The sequence continues at coordinate 21,702 of MIBW01000041.1, forward strand.
GTTATCCGCATGATCTTAAAAACTACAACGGCTCACTCAACGCTTACATTTATACAGACAATGCCATTGAACGTTTTATGGAAAGTGTCAAGAATGAACCGTGGTTTGAGAGAACTATCTTTATTTTTACTTCTGATCATGGAAGTGGTGACGCACTAAATCCTATAGCCAGAGAGCACCGTCCTGATGACAAAGCACTTGCTTCTATTGAACACTTCAGGATTCCGCTTATCATCTATGCCCCGAAGATATTCAAACCTGAAGTGATAGAAACTTTAGGTTCACACAATGATATCTTCCCAACTATCATCGATATGCTTGGTCTCAAAGCTGAGATAAGTACGATGGGAAGCTCTTTGTTTGACAAAGATATCCAAAAAAGATTTGTCTATTTTTTCGCAGGCAATCTCATCGGCCTCATCACGGATGGTGGTTATATCAAATACAACTTCAAAAATATCGTAGAGAGTTCAACGGATACGAACAAAACGCAAGAACTCAAAGAACTTCTTTTTGCGGTCGATACTGCGGAAGCAGGACTGTTACAAAAAAACAAGTGGGCTAAATGAAACTATTAATTATTTTACCAAATTGGCTTGGTGATGCCATCATGACAACGCCGGCTATAAAGCTTTTATGTCAAGAGTATCCAAACGCAAGACTTACTTTTGTAGGAAGTTATGCAAGTATCCAAGCGCTCAAACACCATCCACGCTGTGAGAGAGCTGTTGTAGATGAGACAAAAAAAGCTCCTTCGCGTTTGATAGCCACTTACAAACTCGCTCGTGAATTAGGTAGCTTTGATCTGGCTGTGAGTTTTAGAAGTCAGCTGCACGCTTCACTTTTACTGCGTTTTACGGGGACGGTTATCTCTATCGCCAGACGTTCTTGGCACTCTATGTTTTTACTCTCTCATACCAAAAAAATCTCTACAAAACAGCATCTTTGCCTCCAATATGCCCAGCTTGCCATGAGCGATACGCATAACTGGAACCATCAAACGCCACCACTTTCTCTATATATTGGAGCGAAACACTTTCTTAAACCTATATTAGGGATAAACGCAGGTGCAACCTATGGAAGTGCCAAACGTTGGTATCCTGAACGTTTTGCAGAGGTCGGTGCTGCGTTTAGTGAAAAATATGATATTCTCATTTTTGGCGGACCTTCTGAAGAGCCGATGGCAAAAGAGATAGAAGATTCTCTGTTGCGTTTAGGAGTAAAAAATTTCACAAATATAGCCGGCAGAACAAACATAGAAGAGCTTTGCGCGAACATTGGCGGCTGTTCGCTCTTTATCACAAACGATAGCGGACCTATGCATATCGCAGCAGCCTACCAAGTGCCTACGGTGGCTATTTTTGGACCGACAAAACATACAGAAACTTCGCAGTGGATGAATAAAAAAAGTAGGATTGTAAGACATGAGATGCAGTGTAGCCCATGTATGAAGCGTGAGTGTCCACTAGGACATCATGAGTGTATGACGACTATCACAGCGGCAGAAGTTATCGCAGCCGTGCAAGAGTTTTAGAAC
>MIBW01000041.1:23262-38803 GCA_001829625.1 Sulfurimonas sp. GWF2_37_8
GACTTGTTGTAGTTGAAATTATAGGTATCGTAGTTTGTATTGATAGAACGGTATCCAAGAGTGATGTTACCGTTTTGAACTACTTCAAGATCAAAATGGACGCGATACTCCATAAAATTTTCCGCATCTTCAAAAGATAAAACAGCCGGTGCGTGATAGAGAGCGCCACCTACATACATCGGGATATAATCAGAGGCAGGCAGTCTGTAACTTGCTTCAATACCAAGTGGAGCAGACGCAAAGCTTTTATTACCTATTTCAGTTTTGTTGAGTTTAACACCCAAACCGACAGAGAGACCACTGTGTGCAATCTCTTTTTGCATAAGAAAGTTCAGTTCACCGTAACTTTTGACTTTTATATTTTCATCTTCACTGTGTTTTGCATCTACATCCATAAACTTTAGACCCAAAAAAACTGTATTTGGAGTGACACTTTGTATCACCTGACCCATGTCCAATTTGGCACCGAGTTCTAAGTCACTATCGTTTACATTTATCTCTGCATTATTTAAAGCAAAAGCTGAAACTCCATAAAGTGTGAGCATAGTTATTTTTTTTAGCATAAATTTCCTTGTATTTTTTGGATTGTTTTTGTCGTACTTTTTCCATCTACAAAGTCAACGAGCTTCAACTCTCCAGCAAATTCTGTTCCGACAACCTCTTTCCCTTCGTAATCTCCGCCTTTGACAAGGACATCAGGTATTATCATCTTGATAAGTTCAAGTGGCGTATCCTCAGAAAATGGAACTACAAAATCAACCGCTTCAAGTGCCGCCAAAAGATAGGCTCTATCTTCTGCGATATTTACTGGTCGAGTTGGTCCTTTGAGACGAGAAACAGAGGCATCAGAGTTGAGCCCAACGATAAGTATATCTCCAAAACTTTTTGCGATTTGGAGATATTTTACATGCCCTACATGCAAAATATCAAAACAGCCGTTTGTAAAAACAACTTTTTTGCCATTTTCACGGTAGCGTCTGACGATGGCATCAATATCTTCAAAACTCTTGATATGCGCATCTGAAGTGCTTTTATGCAGCGTTGCTTCATACTCCTCTATCTCTACAATACTTACCGTTGCGGAACCTATTTTCCCCACAACTACACCTGCGGCAAGGTTTGCAAATTTCGCGCTCTCTTGGATATTTTTTCCAGCACAAAGAGCAAATGCGATAGAGGCGATAACTGTATCTCCAGCACCTGTCACATCAAAAACCTCTTTTGCAACCGTTGGAAAGATTTTAAGCGCATCATCATAGGTCGCGATTCCATCTTCTGATAGTGTGATAAGTGAGATGCCAAGTTCACAATCTGTTTTGAGTTTCAAAAGTGCCTCTTCGAGACTTCTTTCATCTTTTATCTCAATACCTGTAGCAATAACTGCCTCTTTTTTATTTGGCGTTAAAAGGTATGCACCTTTGTATTTTGAAAAGTCACTTCCTTTTGGGTCAACCAAAACGCGTACTTTGTTCTCATTGGAGAGTTTGATAACTCTTTGACACAAATCATCTGTTAAAACGCCTTTTCCATAATCCGACAAAACGACGATATCATACTCTGCTATCGTTGCGTTTAAGACGCTCATGATGGCATCAACCGAAGCACTTGTTATCTTTTCTTTGGATTCTTTATCATAACGGAGTATCTGCTGGCTGACGGCTATAACTCTACTTTTTTTGGATGTTTTTCGCTCTTTTTGCACAACAATATTTTGTGTCTCTACACCGATTTCTCTGAGCATTGCAACAAGCTCTACGCCATTGTCATCATCACCTATAACACTGCCAACACTCACATGAGCACCAAGAGTTTTGAGGTTGCTTATGACATTACCCGCACCACCGAGCACACTTGTCTCTTTTGCAATATCCACAACTTGTACAGGTGCTTCCGGAGAGATTCTTTCACAACTTCCCCAGAGATAGTGGTCTATCATCAAATCACCGATAACTAAAATCTTTGGTTTGTTATTTTTGAGTATCTGCATTATTTGACTTCTTCTTTAAAAAGTTTTTTGATTTCACTCACATAAGCTTTTATCCCATCTTCCATCTCATACGCAGGGAGATAGCCAAGCGCTTCTTTTGTCATTTCTATATCTGCTTCTGTATGAAACTGGTAACTTCCCACAAAAGGATTTGGAATATATTCACAAGAAAGTTCAGTGCCGAGTTCTTTTTGGAGGATGTCAACAATATCCTGAAAACTTCTTGCTTTACCTGTTCCTACATTATAAATGCCGCTCTCTTTTGGTTGCATCGCTTTGATATTAGCTTGGACAATATCCTCAATATAGATAAAATCACGAAGTATTTTGTCACTATTTTCAAAGAGTTTAGGATTTTTTCCAGCGAGTATCTGATGCCCAAACTGTAGCACCATCGAAGCCGTTGTATTTTTAAAATACTCTCTTGGCCCATACACATTAAAATATCTTAGCCCGACGATAGAAATATCGCATTTTTTCATATATTGACGGCTCAAATGGTCCATAGAAAGTTTAGAAAAACCATAAACATTTTGCGGTGCTTCGCGTCCAACTTTTTGTGGAGACTCTGCGTTTCCATATGTTGCAGCCGAAGAAGCATATATCATATTTGCTCCATGAGCGACCGCTAGATCTAAAAGATCTTTATAAGCATTTACATTGGTCTTTATCATAAGATCCTGCTCTTGTGCAGTTGTATCAGAGATGGCTGCTTCGTGAAAAATGTAGTCAAATTTGTAGTTTATTTCCAAATCCAAAAGCAAGTCTTTATCATTGATATCACCACTGATAATCTCACCCGTAAATCCCAAAAGATTTTTAAAATGTCCAAAACTTTTGAGGTTTCCATTAGAGAGTTTTTCACCGCTTCTAAAAGCATCCAAAACCACCACTTTTGCCTGAGGGTGCTTCTCTTGCAGGTAAAACGCAAGGCTTGAACCGATAAATCCAGCACCTCCCGTGATAAGGATTGTTTTGTCTTTTAAATCATCTTGTATGTATCGCATATTCTCACCCGTGATAAAATAATATTAATAAAATGATACCTTTATCTTCATTAACAAGCATTTAAGAGTCTTAGCAATATAATGCATACGAAACTTTATAGTAAGGAAATTAAATGAAAAAATTCGTAATCGCTTCAATAGCTACTTTGGCTCTAGCAACTGTATCAATGGCTGCCGTAGATGGTAAAGCTTGTGTATCTTGTCACGGTGCAGACTGGTCAAAATCAGCTCTGAACAAATCAAAAATCGTTTCTGATTTAACTCACGCAGAAATCGCTACTGCTCTTAAAGGTTACAAAGCTGGCACATACGGCGGACCAATGAAAGGTCTTATGAGAGGTCAAGTAGCAAAATACTCTGACGCTGACTTAGAAGCTTTCGCACAAACTATCGGAAAATAATTCCTCTTGGATTGTCCTCTTGGGCAATCCATTTTTCACTTTCATTTTTTTATTCAGGTCGATACTGTTTTTTTAGCTTCTGTTTTTTTTGTTCTTGTTTGAGAGCATCATTAAGTTCATCTTCACCGTCATATTTCGCTGCGTTTAAAAACTTCTCTTCATCATCAAATTGACCATTTTTTATAGCCCATAAAAATGCAAAAAGTGCAACTGCGCCCAAAAATATAGATGCTCCGAGCATCATAGCAATAACCCAGTTATCCAAAGTAGCCTCCTAGTTTTTGTTCCATTTATAGCGAATGCGCATCGAGTTCCCTACAACTAGAAGCGAACTCACACTCATCGATATTGCCGCAACCAAAGGTATAACATACCCAGCCATTGCCAAAGGAATCGTGATGGCATTATAAATCAAAGAGATTCCGAGGTTTTGTCTTATAAGCCCGTATGTTGTTCGTGATATTTTAAACGCATCTTCAAGTGAATGAAGGGAGTCGTTTAGCAGCACGATATCACTCATCTCTACGGCAATATCACTTCCGCTTCCCATAACTATACCTATATCTGCTCTTGCTAGAGCTAAAATATCATTAACACCATCTCCCACCATCACAACACGTTTACCCTGCTCATGTAACATACTTACATAGTCAGCTTTACCTTGAGGTGTTTGGTTACAGTAAAACGCAGTAAGTCCTACTTCTGAAGCTACTTTTTTCGCTGCGTTTTCATTATCTCCAGTGAGCATTATCACACTAATATTTCTCTTTTGAAATGCAGCGATAATCTCTTTGGCATCCTCTTTTACTTTATCACGAAGCTCATAAATAGCGACAATTTTTTTGTCAATCGCAACATAAAAAAGTGTATCTGTAGATTCAAATGTAGCGATGATACCATTTTCTTCCATGAGCTTATGATTACCACCAAGAATTTCTCTTTGTTGATACCATGCGGATATCCCCAATGAAGGAATTTGTTTATATGTATCAAAAAGTAAACCTGCTATGGTTTCATCTTTTTGATATAAATAATTTTTAACTCCCTGCGCAACTGGATGTTTTGATGCACTCACAAGCGCATAAAGCAAAGAGGTATCAAACGCAGCATAGAGATGTTCTTCCACTACTTCAGGCTTTCCAATGGTTAATGTTCCCGTCTTATCCAAAATAAGCGTATCAATCTTTGCCATCGTCTCAAGCTGCGCAGCTTCTTTAAAAAGAATACCTCTTTGTGCACCCAGACTCAGCCCAACCAATGTTGCAACAGGAGTAGCAAGAGCCAGTGCGCAAGGACAAGCAATAACGATAACAGAGATAGCCACCATAAAAGAAATTTCAAAGCTGTGCGGCCAAAAGTACCAGAGAGAGAACGTCAGCACAGAAAATCCAAGAATAACTGCTGAAAAATACTCAGAGAGTCTATTTGCCATCTGTTCTATACGCGGTTTTTTATTGATAGCACTCTCCAAAAGATGCACAAGATTTGAGAGTGTCGAGTGTTTAAAATCTTTGCTTGCTCTATAGAAGATATCAGCGTCTATACTTGTGGTCCCACTGATAACACTCTGCGCCACTTTTTTATAGATAGGTTCACTTTCACCTGTAAGATTTGACTCGTCAAAAAAGCCTTCACCCTTGATGATTTCTCCATCAAAAAGAAGTTTTTCACCTGAGGAGACGACAATGATATCCCCTGCAACAACATCCCCAATTTTACAAGAGACTATAGCGTCATCTTTTAAAATGTTCACTACACTAGGGATATGTTTACCGATAATATCTAAAGTATCTGCTGCGTTTTTTTTACTCAAGATTTCAAGAAATTTTCCTATCAACACAAAAGTTATTATCATACTTACAGAGTCAAAATAGGCTTCACCTCGTTCATAGATTGTGATATAAAGGGAATAGATATATGTAAGCGAAGCTCCAGTGGCTACGGGAAGATCCATATTGATAACTCTATTTTTTAGTCCATAATAAGCACCTCTGTAAAAGACCCAGCCACTGTAAAAAAGCACCGGAGTTGCAAGCACACCTTCTGCTATGTTGAGAATAGTTTTGATATCTTGCGTGATTCCAGTGAAATATCCCGCATACTGAGCTACAGCTATCCACATGATATTCATAGACGCAAAAATAGCAACTGCCATTTTTAAATAATACTCTTTTCTCTCCTTGTTTGCATGAGCTTCTTGTATCGAAGCATCATAGGGATAAGCGTTATATCCGATAGCGCGAATCATATCGATGATACTTGAGAGCTTTAAGATTTCATCCGACCAGACAATATGTGCCTTGTTGTTAGTGAAATTGATATTCGCTTCAATAACCCCTTCCATTTTGTGCAGAGCTTTTTCATTAAGCCAAACGCAGGCCGAACAATGGATGCCTTCTATTATGAGAGAAACTTCATGAAAACCATCTTTATTGATATTTACAAATCTCTCATAAAACGCAGCCGAATTAAAATTGGAAGAATCTTGATACTGCTTTGTTGGCGGAGTAAGTTTTATACCCTCCGCTTTATCATAAAAACTCTCAAGTCCTTCATCACTTAAAAGATGATAAACGCCCTGACAGCCATTACAGCAAAAATAGAGTGTATGATTCTTTGGTGTTGCAACCGAAAATCCAACACCCTCTTCTACAATCATTACCGACTTGTCAAATTCTAAATGACAGTGATTACATGCTACACTATTTGACAAGTTCAAATTTTCCAAGTTGTTTATTTTTATACAGAGCATCCCATTTTTTTACATGACCACTCATGCAGATATAAATCCCATTTTCATGAGCTGCTTTTGCAAATCCTATCGCCATTCCAAGATTAAAGCTTGCTTCAACTTTGTCAATCTCAAATGGTCTCATTGCTCCTGTTAAGATTATGATTTTATCCGTAAATATTTCAGATAAAAATGCAGCACTTTTATCCATTGTATCCGTTCCATGTACTATTACGAATACGCACTCGTTTGATTGAGAAACAATATTTGCAAGTTGCTTTCGATCTTGAAGATCCATCTCTAAACTATCTTTATAAATCACTCCAGCAAGAGTATAAACGCAGTCACTATTTGTGAGGATTGCTTCAATCGCAAGATTATCATACGGTACATCCAACTCTCCACTTAGAGGATTATAACGCTTGTTAAATGTACCGCCACTATTGAGAATTAACATCATTTTATCCATATATCTTTTAATCTTGTAACAATTTTTGTCGCTTGAGAGTGTCGCGTTTGTCCTGTTTCATCTAAAAGATATGATTCCCTCAGACCTGCGTTTATCCCTGCTAAAATATCTCTCTCTTTATCTCCAACAATAACAGAATGTTCTAAATCTAAATTAAATTCTTTTTGTGCCTCGAGCAACATTCCAGGTTCGGGTTTACGACATTTACATAAACCAGAAATTTCAGGATAATGCGGACAGTGATAAACCTTAGAAATAAAAACACCTTTACTTATAAACGCAGCAACCATCCACTCATTTAAATGAGAAAAATCTTCCTCGCTATAGTAAGCTCTTGCTATTCCAGATTGATTTGTAACAATAAAAATCAAATACCCCAAATGAGTGTAATGTCTGCAAAGCTCAAAAATCCCATCTATAAATTCAAAATCTTCAATTTTATAAAGATACTCTTTTTCAATATTAACCACACCGTCGCGATCTAAAAAAAGAGCCTGTTTTTTCTCAAACTCCATAATTACGCGCCAACTCCATCAGCAAAAATCTCTTTTTCAATGATATCACATAAAATATGGCCGATAAGTATATGAGACTCTTGGATACGAGGCGTAGAGTTTGAAGGGACAACTATAGCAATATCCGCCATCTTAGCCATCATGCCACCATCTTTTCCAACTAAAGCTATAGTCATAATTCCCTTGGCTTTGGCACTTTCAAAAGCGTTAATGATATTTACAGAGTTGCCTGAGGTAGAGATACCAATAAAAATATCACCCCTTTGCCCCATGCCTTCAAGTTGACGGGAAAAAACTTTATCATAGCCATAATCATTGCCGATAGCTGTAAGATTTGAAGTGTCAGTTGTGAGTGCCAAAGAAGGAATAGAAGGTCTATCAAAACCATATCTTCCAACTAATTCAGCTGCAATGTGTTGCGCATCAGCAGCACTACCACCATTTCCTGCAAGTATAGTTTTATTTAATCCTCGATAGAGCTTTACACACTCTTTAGCAACCTCAACTATCGTATCTATAAGCGCATCATTATTATAAATATCTTGCTTCGTTTCATACGATTTTTTGATTTGATCTTTAATGTAATTTTTCATTTTTAATATTCCATTTATTTCATATATTATGTAAATAATATCATATATATGATTTATATAAAATACAATTGTATGCCTTGGAATTAAGTTGTTTGAAAAATATGACGAGATTCAAACGCAATAATTTGTTTATATTAAAGCGATGTTATACCCTCTGCAAATCATTTAGCATCAATAATCCAACCACCACCAATCAGTTTATCTTCGTCGTAGAAAACGGCTGCTTGACCTACTGCCACACCAAATACACTCTCTTTTAAACTAACATAAGCTTTATCATTTTCTATCTTCACATGGCACGAAACAGCCGTAGTTCTATATCGAAGTTTTACCGTTGTATTAAACTCTTTTGTATCATGAAACATATTAAGATTATCAAGAACTACACTTCTGCATGCTAAATCCTCTTTTTTACCGACTACAATCTGATTATTTTTTGGATCAATGCTCAGTACAAAATGAGGATCATGAGCACCTTTAACAGTGAAACCTTTTCTTTTGCCTATTGTGTAATGCATATAACCCTTATGCTCACCAACAACATTTCCTTCTCTATCAAGAACTTCACCTATTGCATCAACGGTGACATACTCTTTTAATACATCTGTATATGTTGTTTCTACAAAGCAAATTTCACTCGATTCACTCTGCGCAGCAAAAGATTCAAGTCCATCTATCGAAGCTGCAAGTTTTTTAATATCTGCTTTTTTTCTACTTCCAAGAGGAAAAAGAAGTCTTGGAAGTATCTCTTTTTGAACATAAAAGAGAAAATAACTTTGATCTTTTGTGTCATCTTTCGCTTCATAAAAGAATAGTCCATCAGTTTTTATATAATGACCCGTAGCAAGATAGTATGCACCAATAGTATCTGCATATCGTATCATCTCGCCAAACTTCATATTACGGTTACATAGAGCACATGGATTTGGTGTTTTTCCCTGAGCATAAGTATCTATAAAAGGTTGAAAAACTTTTTCATTGAATGTTTGTTGCAAGTCAAGCACATGAAGGGGAATACCAACAAAATCAGCAGCTTTTTGTGCACGGGCTTGATGGATCTCATGATACCCAGGTTTTGAATGTAGTTTCATATACAAACCTTCTACTTCATACCCTTCTTCTTTGAGGAGTAAGGCAGAAATTGTGGAGTCAACACCTCCGCTCATGCCGATTAATACTTTTTTATTATTCATTTTTTGTCTCTTTTAAGCTTGATAAAGATTTATAATAATCACTATCACTTAAGCCTGCATCTTTTAAGGCTTTCATTTGATTTACTAATGACTCTTTTACTTCATTTACTATACATTCCAAGTTATCAGTGAGTCGTATCATCGAAAAATCGACCATATCTATCATCTTGTGTTTTACTAGCTTATTCTCTATAAAATCCAAAAGTGGCTTATAAAATTCTGTACCAACTACAAATATTTTTACGCCTGTAATTTTTCTTGTCTGAACTAAAGTGAGGGATTCAAACAACTCATCGAGTGTTCCAAAACCACCAGGAAAAATTACATATGCCATTGAATATCTCACCAACATAACTTTTCTTGCAAAGAAGTAGTCAAAAGTTAAATCTTTTGTCGTGTATGGATTGGCAATCTGCTCAAAGGGAAGATCAATATTTAAACCTATGGATTCTACCTCCATATGTTTACTAGCACCTTTATTTGCAGCTTCCATAATACCGCCGCCTCCGCCTGTCATTATGTTAAAACCCTCTGATGCCAATAATGAAGCAAGTTTTAAAGCATTTTTATAATTATCGTTCTCTTCATCGACTCTGGCGCTGCCAAATATCGTCACTGTAGGACCAAGATCCCCGAGTTCATCAAAACCTTTTACAAAATCTGCAAGAATTTTAAAAACACTCCAAACATCACGCGACCTCATTTCACTGACGTATTTTTTAGCGAAAGCAGTATCTTTTTTTTTCATCACTGTTTAACCCTTAAGCTGGTTAAGTCTTTCGCGTTTTGTTCCTATTGACGTTATTTGAACACCAAAATTTCCATCAACTATCACAACTTCACCCTCAGCTATTACATTATTGTCAACTAAAATTTCTAATGGGTCATTTGCAAGCTGATTAAGTTCGATTACAGAGCCTATATCCATATTAAGAACATCTTTTAAGAGCATTCTTTTTTTACCAATACGTACGCGAACAGGAAGTTTTACATCCATAATCAAAGAAATATTATGCATCTCTTCGGAGCTTAATTTTACATTTGAGCTGCTACTATTATTTATAGTTACGTTTTCCTGCATTGGTACTTTCATTGGATTTTTTGTCTCACCCAAAAGTGCTGCGTTTAGGTTTTCATCTATTATAAGCATCAAAAGAGACTCTATTGAATCTAGTTTAAATCTATAAACACTCATTTTTGCAAAATTTTCAAGACTAACTTCATGTTCATTGTGTATAAATTCAATACTTTCTACAACAAAGGAAAGGAGTGGAAGTTCTTTTTGTCCAGAAAGAGAATTTGAAATTGCTCCAAAAATATTTGAAATTATCTCTTTTGTTGCATCAAGGTCATCATCACTTACATCTTCTCGTTCACTTGCGTCTTCGCCCATCATCATATCAGAAAGAGATGTTGCAAGATTTGGTGGTAGTGCGACCATTACATTTGCAGAAACAGCTCCGCTTACTTTAAGTTTTGCAAGGACTATAGGAGGAATAATGTTAGAGATTATGCTTAATTCTTGTTCTTCTTTTAACTCAAGCGAAGGAGCTTGACCAACAAGTGCTTCTACCGTTCCTGTTGTTTCATTTTCAAATAATTGCATAAAACTATTCATCTAAATACTCCTCATTTTCATACGCATTTTCATGTATTATATCTTTAACTCCCGATATTTTTTCGTGTCTTAAAGACTCAAAGCTCTCAAGGGCACGTTTGACTGCATCTTTTTCTGTATCTATAATTTCAGTTAGTTGTATAGATTTTCTAAAACGTCTCAAACCTATTTCCCCACGAAACCTATCTTTCCCATCTACACTAACCGTTACGATATCATCTGCTGGAGCAGAAAGTCTGATAACATCACCAACTTGTAGCTCAAGTATATCAGCCATATTAAGCTCTGCGTTTCCTAGATTTGCTTCTATGTTTACTTTAGCACCGCCAAGTAAAACTTGAAGTTCTGTATTTCTACTCTTTTTTGAACTTGTTTCATTGAGCATCAAATCCCTGCTCGCAAGTTTTGGCAGAACAGGTTCTAGAGAAATAACAGGGTAACAGATATTCATCATACCAGAGCTATGCCCGATGATTATTTCCATAACAACCATCACAACAATTTCATTTTGCGCAACTATTTGGACTACGTTTGGACTAGATTCTTTTGATTCTACTGTTGGATAAACTTCCATAACAGGTCCCCACGCCTCTTTAAGCGTACTCATCATAACACGCAAAATAGTTTCAAATAGACTTAGTTCAATATCTGAAAACTCACGGCTCGCATCAAAAGGTTCACCTTTTCCACCTAAGAGTCTATCAAGCATAGGAAACGCAATCGATGGATTTATCTCAATAATACCACTTCCTTCAAACGGCTTAATAGAAAAAACATTAAAACTTGTCGGATTTGGAAGCGACATTAAAAATTCACCATAAGTCATCTGATCAACTGAGTGAAGCTGAATCTCTACAATAGAGCGCATAATAGATGAAATCTGTGAAGCCAAAGATCTTGCCATCTTATCATGCACACCACGAAATGCGCGTAATTGTTCTTTAGAAACTCTATTTGGTCTTTTAAAATCGTAAAGTGTTACTTGTCTTTGTGGTAAATGAACACCATCAGAAGAGCCAAGAAGATCATCTCCTTCATCTTCCACAACATCCAATAGGGCATCTATCTCTTCTTGTGAAAGTATATCTGCCATCTTATGCTCCTACACTTTCTTTGATTTTATTGATAACAGATTTATGGATTTGTGAAATTCGTGACTCTGTAATATTGAGTACATCACTAATCTCTTTGAGTGTTAACTCTTCAAAATAGTATAATTGAATAATCATCTGTTCGCGTTCATTATATCCATAGAGAATAGTTTTAATGACCTCTATAAGTTCATCTTTTTCAATTGCAGCAAGTGATGCACCTTCATCTCCGACTTGAAGTTGATCATGTAAGGGCATTACCGTATAAATACTTGAAGCTATGCGTGCATCATGAATTTTTACAACACTTTCATCCAAAAGAAGTGCCAATGCCTCATCACTAGGCTCTTCATCGTGTGAAGCCATATGCTCTTGAACTGCATAATCAATTGCTTTAATGAGTTTTCTGCTTGAACGGCTTACAATATCAAGTGTTCGTAGATAATCAAGCATCGCTCCATAAACTCTTTTTTTTGCATATCCCCAAAATGAATCGTTTTGTGTTTCATCATATCTTCGTGCAAGTTTTATAAGTTCTTCTGTACCTATTGCGGAGAGGTCCATAAAATCAACAGAGCTTGGCAATCTCTCTTTTAGTCTAAATGCCATCGCTTTAACAGCCGGCAAAAATTGCAAGGCTAGTTCATCTTCTTGATGTTTTAAATCTTGAGTATAAGCAACGATACTCATTTTCTCTCTCCCGCAAGTTCATCTGAATTCATTTTTGTAACCATTTCGGTAATCTTGATAGCAGAATCTATCAGTTTTTCTCTTTTGTTGATCTCTTTGACAAAAATATCTAAATCTTTTTCATGGATATCTTTGTTAAAGCTATACGATTTTGCACTCAGTGTTCTAAAATAAAACGCAATGATTATATGAGAAAAAAGATAAAAAAACAGAGTAATCAAAAAGGTATAAGTGAGTAAACCTGCAGCATCAAAGGATTTAAGGATACCAAATATAATCCCTACAAAAAAACCTTGAACTGTAAAAAAATATACAAAATTTTCACCTGCCATAAATACCCTTCCAATTTATAACAAAAAACAAACGCTAAAAATGTTCCATCAAACGCTTAAACAGTCCCGTTAGTCCGCTCTCATTGGAGTTAACTAGCACATTGCGTTCCAGCTTGTTTACTATCTGCTTGGCTATAAGTTCTATATCCTTACTTGGTCCGGATAATGGGTAATTGAGCGTAAAAAGTGCTCTTTGTTTAACCGAACTTGAGACTTTTATATCACTATCTATCTTACCGAGGAGTTTCAAATCAAGTTTGGGACCGATATTTGCAAACGCAACTTTTTTTATCTTATCAAAAACAGCCTGTGCCTCTTTTTCATTTTTGACTTGATTCATAATCATATTGACATCATCACGGACTAAAGCTATCGTTTTGATAGTCGCATAGGCATCTGTTATTGCCGCAGGATCTGGTACAGTTACAACAATAACATCATCCGCTGCGTTTATGAACATCTGAATGTGTTCCCCAATTCCAGCCCCTGTATCGATAATCATCACATCAAGTTTATCTAAAACCTGTGCTTCTTCCATAAAACGCTCAAAAAATGCCATATTAGAATATTTGAGTATCTCGTCACCGCTTTCACCAGGGATGAGTATAAGGTTTCTTGTGATTGGAATAAGGATATCCGCTACAGTTGCTTCGCCCTTGAGCACATGCAAAATATTTTTTTTGATTTTGACATTAAACATAACATCTAGATTTGCAAGTCCTATATCCGCATCAAAAATCCCTACATTGACTCCACTTTGAGATAAAATATAAGCAAGGTTGGAACTAATAGTACTTTTGCCTACCCCACCTTTACCACTTGTTATAACGACAAAACGCGTTTTTTTAGATCTTTTTTTTGCGTTTGATGCCACTAATTCCTCGAGCTTTTCAGCTTGATGTCCCATCATGCTTTACTCCGATTAAATCCATTGAGCAAACAATCCACTAAAAAGTCACTGTTAGCACACACTAAATCTTCTGGAACTTCCTGACCTACAGAAAAATAACTGATAGGTTTTTTCGTCTCATAAGCAAGTGAAAAAATATTTCCAAAACCTCTTGTTTCATCAAGTTTCGTAAACATCATCGTATCAATATTTAAAGATGAAAAATTTTCATATGTTGCAAGTAAATCTTCATATTTTATAGAACTCGGCATTACTAAAATCACATCTACCTTATAGTCGGTGCTATTGGCTTCAAGACATTCGTATATCTTTTCTATTTTACCTTTATCATAAGGACTTGAACCCATAGTATCAATCAAAATAAAATCACAATGTCGTAAAGACTCTAGTGCGGTTGCAAACTCTGGAGGATCCACCACTGTTTCTATCCCAAGCTTCATCATACGCGCATACTGCATGAGCTGCTCAACCGCGCCTATGCGATAGGTGTCCAAAACCACAAGTCCGACTTTATACTTTTTTTGCATCAAAAAAGAATAACGCGCGGCAAGTTTTGCAATAGATGTTGTCTTACCTACGCCTGTAGGACCTACAAGCATAATCACTTTTTTATTTCCAAAAGAAGGCATACTCTCAATACGGATAGGAATCATCTTTCGCAGAAGTGTCTGAAAATATCGCTTCACAGTAGAAGAATTTTCTTTCATTTTTGCGGGCATATGTGCCAGTGTCATCTGCATAATAGCATCCAAATGTATTCTGTCCATTCCGCTTTGTGCCGTAAGACGATAGATCTCTGCGAACTCTGGAGGTATAGCATTTTGTAAATCCGGTGCCTTTTCGTTCCAAAACATATTTTGGATCAACTTTACTTTATCACCGAGTTTATTGATCTCATTTTTTATCTCTTTAAGTTCTTTAGGTTCAAACGAAGGAGCAGTAAATGTTTGTGTTGCTTTTGGAAGACCATATTCAAAATGTGGTTGTGTAACATCTGCTATCTGAGATATTTGTTTCGCTGCGTTTGAGATATCAAAAAGTATATCTTCACTCTCTTGTATGATAGGTTTTTGATCTTGAAGCGGTTTACCAAATCTTTTATAGTTTTTTGGCAGTTTTTCCTCATCTATTCCTATTACTATTTCATATACAGCTTCGCGGTTGAGTCTCTTTTTTTGGATCTCTTTTGTCTCTATAAGCATTCCCTCATCACCAATTTCTAACTTGGCTTTTTTGAGTGCTTCTGAGGGAGTTTTTCCGGTAAATGTCAAAATTTTCATCTCTTCATCCCTGCAAGCGGAATCAGCACACTCTCACGCTCAGACCAAGCCGGATGCGGAACGCTTAGCTTACTTGTATTGATATTTCTGTTATCAAAAAATAATATATCCAAATCTAATGTCCTTGGTGCGTTAGCAAAACTTCTTTTTCTTGCAAACTTTTTCTCAATCCGCATAAGATATGATAAAAAAGCATGAGGTTGCATATTTACCTTTAAAACCATGATTGAGTTAAAAAAATCATCCTGATTTACAAAACCAAAAGGAGGATTTTTCAAAATCAAAGAGGTCTCTTTGAGTTTTATTCTCGAGTCTCTTTTTAGAGAGACCAAAAGATGTTCAAACCTGCGTTTTACATCTCCTATATTGCCACCTATTCCAACAGTAACGCTATATCGGTGCGCACTGCGTATAGAATTTTTGTATGGAAAACGCAAAGAATGAAAAGTCGTTAGATTTTTGGATAAATTGCGTTTAAGGTACATACAAAATTATGCTTCGTTTTGTGCCGCTAACTGCGCATCATGAACTGCTTTGAGTTCACTCATAATTTGTAACATTCCCACCATAGCCAAGTGATATCCAAAAGGACCAAAACCAACGATAGAAGAAGCACATACTGGTGCAATCATGTTTGTTTTTCTAAACTCTTCACGACGGTGAATATTACTGATATGCACTTCAATAGTTGGAATACCAACTGCTGAAATAGCATCACGAATCG
>MIBW01000042.1 GCA_001829625.1 Sulfurimonas sp. GWF2_37_8
TCTGTATCTTGCGTACGTTTTCTTCTTCATTTTTTGGCAAGTACACTTCCGTGGGTGCCAAATCTATCTCTTGAACAAGCATCATGGATTGGGCTATGTGCCAGACTACCTGCTCGTACATCTTCTCATCTTTACGTGCTTTTATCTTCTGGGCGTGCGCTAGTAACGCTTGCATGTGGGAGATTTCAACTTCTTTGCCTGCGTCAAGCTTTTCACAAACCATAGCCACTTCTAAAAAAAGTGCTTTCAATTCTTCAAGCAAATCCTTTACATACACAACTATTGCATCTATGTTTGCCCATGTGTTTTGCGTGCAAATTTCCAGCTCTTTTGCCGGCATCTTCTGCAAAAGCAGAGTTTTTTTCGTACTATTTTTATGAACGCATAAAGAAATCGCTTCATGAAACGTTAACTCTCGTGTTCCTAAAATACTTGCTCCGCCTTCAGTTGCGTTTATGGTGAGCATATCATCTTTGATATCCGCCAAATCTTTTTCAAAAAAATTACGAAACATTGTCCAGTTATGGTTTGTGCGTACTTTTGTTCCGCCCCATCCCTTTACCCAAACATCGCTTTCTTTGACTTTTACATCATTTTCGCCAAACACATGCCCCTGAGCATGAGAACTTCCATCTTCGGAGTAGGCTAAATCTTGCCCTATTAAAATACAATTTTTAAAACGTGAGTAGTATATAAGCTCAAACGCCATATTTGCCGCGCTCGAACCTATGCCTAAAAAACCCCACTCTTTTGGTCCGCTTGCAATCATATAACCCAGAGGTCGTAAACTCATCGTAACAGTTCCTCCCTTTGGCGCACAAACCACATCCTTATGCTGCAAAGAGCTCAAAACAGTGACAACATCCGTATAGCCTTCTTTTGGTACTTGCTCAAAAAAACGCGCACTCTCTTTAACTCGCTCCATGGAAACAACTACATCAGGCGTAATTCCTGCCTTATACAAAACAGGAAAACTAGCATCTACGGCGATGATTCTGACATAAGGCGCTATCTTTTTTAAAAGAGGGAGTTGTTTTGTAAGAGAAGGGCCCGTGGAGACCAAAACCGCTGTCTCTGTTGTATTTAATTTATTGAGCAACTCCAACAAAGGCGGAGTTTCAAGCAGCAACGGCAAATTGCTTATATGATGTTTCAGCCCAATCAAAGCATCTTTTGTGTCATTTCCTACACTATTTACAGCATGGTATAAAGCTTCCAAAAACATCTGATTTGTGCGCTGTAGATGCTCATGATGTATCTTTTCGTAGTAAGAAGTGTTGATGTGTATGTCGTAAACTCTTGCATAACGCTGTTCTTCAAGCGTTTGAAACAAGGTCAAAATATTTGGAAAATTTGCCTCATCTTTAGACAAAAGAACTAATCTGCCGGATTCTATCTCTTGCGTAAAATCTACCATATGTAAAACAACATAAGCTAATTCCAACTCAGGTTCTACAACAACAATTCTTTTTAGATTTTTATTTTCAAGTAAATGTTTGAGCAATATCCCATTGCCGAGTCCATACATATATAAGTACGGATACTGCTCAAACATTTTAAAGTGTTCTGCGGCATCAACTATGCTTTGCGCTGGAGTGCTTTCGTACAAAGGTGTAAAGTTTTTTGTGTTTACAAAATTTAAAGTAGAAACATCGTTTTCATCCATAAAAATTTCAAAATCTTCCACTTCATCAACCTTCATGAGCTGATTTGCAAAATTTGGATTTTTAGCTAATTGTGCAGATAAATTACTTTGAAAAAAAGACATAAGAACCTTTGCGTTTAAAATACTATCATTAAGAAGAAATTTTACATAATGTGTAACAAAATGCATACCATACTGGGGAAATTTAAAAGAAAAAAAAGGCTAGTGAGAAAAATCTCACCAGCCTAAAAAAGAGAGTTAAAACTATTGTAATAATCTTAACACGTTTTGTTGAACTGCATTCGCTTGACTCATTGCATAACTTCCTGACTGAGCAAGGATGTTCGCTTTTGCAAAGTTTGCAGATTCTTCAGCAAAGTCAACATCACGGATTTGAGATTCCGCTGCTTTAACATTTACCTGTGCTACTGAAATATTATCTAGAGTAGCAGAAAATTGATTTTGAGCAGAACCGATATCCGCACGGACGCTGTCAAGTCTTTCTTGTGCAGACTGAGCAATTTTCATCATAGCTTGCGCCCCAGCGTATGTTACTACACCAGCATCTAACTTATCAGTACTTCCAATAACATTATCATTTGCGAATGCACCCATAGCTTCTGCGTCTGCATTAGAAATAGAACTCATCATGTCACGAAGGCTTATACTTGCTTCATTCGCTGTTGTAACCAGCCCAGTACCACCAGTCCCTGATAATGCCATCTGAATGTCACCAGCACCTGCAGCGGTTAATGTTAAGCGACCTGTGTGTGTGCCGTCAGTCCATTTTGCATTAGTTGTTAAACCAGTCGCAATAATCGCTCTACCGTCAGTTGAACTTAGTTCTAAACGCCCTCTCGCATCTACACTTGCTACAACTCCAGTTGTCTCTTTGTGCTGATTGATTGCGTCAACCAAAATACCGCTTCTATCATTTAGTTCTATATCAAGACCCGCGGCAGCAACTGTAGTACCATTAATTACAATAGCAGCAGCTGTTCCAGTACCTGTAGTAGATGCAATTGATGCGGTACCAGTTTGTGTTAAACTCCAACTCGCGCTTACGCCCGTATCTTTTGTAGCTTTATTGATAACCTGAGCTAAAACACCAATACCAGTACCTGCAGTTGAACCTATTTTTACACTTTCAAGAGCAAGAGTAGTTCCGTCTTTTCTTGTAAATGTAGCTACAGCTTCTCCTGTTGCAGTACCCATAGCACTTGTTTCAAAACGAGTTTGACCAATTTTGTCTGAAGATGTAGCACCGATTGACACACTAATAGTTTGATTTGCATACGCGCCTACTTGGAAGTTTTCGTTTGTAAATGCACCGGAAAGTAAGCCTTTACCATTGTAAGTAGTTTGGTTAGCGATGTTGTCTAACTGCTCAGTAAGTCTTTTAATGTCCGATTGAAGAGCTTTTCTTTTCTCTGTAGTTTGCGTTCCCACTGCAGATTGTTCAGCTTTTGCTTTGATTTTTTCAAGAATTTTAATCTGTACATCCATCGCATTATCAGCAATTTTCAGCATAGAATTAGCATCCATTGTATTGCTGACAGCTTGACCAAGTGAAGCTGCTTGAGCACGAAGTGAATCCGCAATTGACATACCAGAAGCATCATCTGCCGCTGAGTTAATACGTAAACCTGAACTTAATTTTGAAAGAGAACTATCGATATTACGATTGTTCATTGTAGCATTTGCATGTGCGTTCATTGCCGCAACGTTTGTGTTAATTCTAAATCCCATGATAAATCCTTTTTGGGTAGAGCCTTTCGCTCTAGTTAATTTTGTATCTTGACATCCTTGCCTTGATGTTAACTAAATCGTCACTGTCAAAAATAACTTTAATAGATTTGCAAATATTGTTAAAATCTTTTCATAATCGCTCTTTTTTCTCAATTTAATTTTTTTCGGGTACACTTCCAAATTAAAAAAACAACTATACTATATATATTAGGAACGCTATTTGAACTTAATTATCGTCGAATCACCTGCAAAAGCTCGTACTATTAAGAACTTTTTAGGCAAAGATTATGAGGTTATTGCCTCTAAAGGTCACATCCGTGATTTACCAAAGTCCCGTTTTGGCATCACCGTAGATGAAGTGACAAAACACCTTGTTCCCGCTTACAGCGTTGCCAAAGAAAACGCAGCAACAGTCAAAGAGATAGCCGCTTTAGCGAAAAAGTGCGACACAATCTATATCGCAACCGATGAGGACCGTGAGGGTGAAGCCATCGGCTGGCATATCGCGCATGCCATCAAGAAAAACCCTGAAGAGTTGCCTCGCATAGTTTTTCACGAGATTACAAAAACAGCCATTACTCATGCACTTGAATCGGCTCGTAAAATAGATATGAACATGGTAAACGCACAACAAGCACGCCGTCTGCTTGACCGTGTTGTGGGTTATAAACTTTCTCCTCTTTTAAGTTCAAAAATCCAAAAAGGACTCTCAGGCGGACGTGTACAAAGTTCTACACTCAAACTTGTTGTGGACCGTGAACGAGAAATACGCGCTTTTGTACCGCAAGAGTATTGGACGATTGATACGATGTTTGTAAAAGATATCGAGGCTTCTCTCATCTCCCATAAAGAAGAAAAACTCTCAAAACTTTCCATTACAAACAAAAAAGAGGCTGAGGCTATACTCACAAGTGTAAACGCAGACAGCTTTATCATCTCGGCAATAGAGACAAAAGAGAGAAAAAGTGCGACACCTCCGCCTTTTATGACTTCAACACTACAACAAACCGCTTCAAGCAAACTCGGCTTTACACCTAAAAAAACAATGATGGTCGCGCAAACGCTCTATGAAGGTGTAAAAACACCTGATGGCACGAGCGGTGTTATCACTTATATGAGAACGGATTCACTCAATATGGCGGCAGAAGCTGTAGGTGCAGTTCGTGGGATCATCGAAAACAGATTTGGCAAAAAGTACCTTCCTGCTGAGCCGAAGTTTTACGGCAAAAAAGCAAAAGGCGCACAAGAAGCTCACGAGGCTATTCGCCCTACCATGCTTCATTTCACACCTGAAGTTGCAGCTACGTTTTTAAAAGCCGATGAGATAAAACTTTACCGTCTTATTTATGAGCGTTTTATGGCATGCCAGATGGAGGATGCACGTTTTGAGCAACAAAGTATCACTTTTAGCGGCTCTGAAAACATCTACCGTGCAACGGGAAGAAAACTACTTTTTGACGGCTTTTATGCAGTCACGGGTGCTGAAGATAAAGACAAATTGCTTCCAACACTCGAAGAAGGTGATACAGCCAAACTGCAAAGTGTCAAACCAGAACAGCATTTTACAGAACCGCCTGCGCGTTACTCGGAAGCAAGTCTCATCAAAAAACTTGAAGCTGAGGGTGTCGGACGTCCTTCTACTTATGCTCCGACAATTGCAACGCTGAGTTCCCGCACCTATGTAAGTATTGAGAAAAAGCAGATCGTTCCAACTGAGATGGCATTTACCGTTACAGATATTTTAGAGAAAAACTTTGCAAACATCGTAGATATCTCTTTTACGGCAAACATGGAAGAAAAACTCGACGAAGTGGCTGAAGGTGCTGTTGACTGGCAAGAACTTTTAAGTGATTTTTATTTTCCGTTTTTAGAGCAGATTGAAGAAGGAAAAGAAAAAATTGTCTCTCTCAAAATGGCAAAACCTCTTGGGCGTATGTGTCCGCAATGTGGTTCAGAACTTCTTTTACGTTCTGGCAGATTTGGGCAGTTTGTTGCCTGCAGCGGTTTTCCAAAGTGTAAATACACAGAACAAGTGGATGAAGAAGGCAACAAAGTAGAAGAAAAAGTAGAAACTTCCGACGAAATATGTGACAAATGCGGCAAAGCTATGGTTGTCAAAAACGGCCGTAATGGACAGTTTTTGGCATGTAGCGGTTATCCTGATTGTAAAAACACAAAAAGTATGGCGGTTGAAAGCAAAAACTCTGAGATTCCATGTCCCGACTGTGGCGGAAAACTTCTTTGGAAACAGTCTCGCCGCGGTGCGTTTTGGGGATGTGAAAATTATCCAAAATGTAAATTTATCTCCAAATTTGAACCAACAACTCTCAAATGTAGCGAAGAGAAATGTGACGGCGTTTTAGCGCCTAGAACCTACAGAAACAAAGAAGTCTATGAGTGTGTCAAATGTAAAACACGAACGCCTCGTGAGTAGTACAAAAGAATAGATATGAAAATAGGTATTCTCTCAGATACACATAAAAAGTATAAAAAAGCAAAAATTATCATTGAGTTTCTTCTGACTGATGGTGCTGAATTTTTTATACACGCTGGTGATATCGTCGAAAAAGAAATCCTTGACTTGCTCGCGGCAACTGGCAAACGTTATATAGCGGTCTATGGCAACAACGACTCACACCTTGTGAGTTATCACAACCAATACAATCTTGTGCAAGAGCCCTACTATTTTAAACTTGCAGATACAAATATAAAACTAATGCACCTTCCTTTTTATATGACACCCGATACTGAAGTCGTCATCTTTGGGCATACGCATCAGTTTAAGTCTGAGTTTATCAACGGAACACTTTTTTTAAACCCAGGGGAAGCCTGCGGACGCAACAAACCACTCTCAGAATGTGTGATGTTAGAAATAACCAACACCAGTTTTGATGTGGACTACTATGCTAGAAAAAAGAAGACAGATTTTTTTGAAAAAGAACACTTCTCCTACACAAGGATAAAAAATGGATAAAGAGATATTTTTATGTTCTATCTGTAATATCAACAGCGGAACTTGTAACGAAGACTGTAAATTTTGTTCTCAAAGTGTCCGATACAAGGCGGATATAGAGCGTTATAAACAAAAACCTCTTGAACGCATCCTTGAAGAGGCTATAGCAGCTAGAGATAATGGAGCACTTGGATTTTGTCTTGTTACAGCAGACAAAGGGCTCAATGATAAAACCCTTCATTTTGTCTGTAACGTGGCAAAAGCTGTTCTGGAAGTGGCTCCCCAGCTGCGTTTGATAGCCTGTAACGGCACCGCGACACTCGAACAACTTCTTGTTTTAAAAGAAGCAGGCATCAAAGCCTACAACCACAATCTTGAAACTTCTGAGAGTTTTTACAAAGAGATCTGTACAACACACCCTTGGGGTGAGCGTTATGAAACCTGCCAAAATGTCAACAAGGCTGGCATGGTGCTCATCACGGGCGGTATTTTTGGACTTGGAGAAACGCAAGAAGATAGAATCTCCATGCTTGAATCACTCAAGTCTCTCAACCCGACTTCTGTACCTATCAATTTTTACCATCACAATGAAGCACTTGAGCTTCAGCCAAATCCGCTAAGTGTTGATGAAGCGCTAGAACTCATAAAACTCACACGCGAAACGCTGCCTGATGCACAAAGAATTATGGTCGCAGGCGGAAGAGAGCTTATGTTTGGAGAGAGACAAGAAGAAATCTTTGCCTACGGTGCAAACTCTATTGTTATTGGAAATTACCTCACAACTACTGGACGCGTTATGAGTAAAGATTTAGAGATGCTCAACACTTTAAGTCTTCATGTAGCAAAATCTGTGCAAAATTAATTTATGAGTACCGCAACACTTTTTATTTGGATTTCTTTTTTAATTGTAATATCTCCAATTTTTTCACATATTACAAGGCTGCCTATTGTTGTAGTTGAAATTCTTCTTGGTACTGTAGTCGCGTGGTTTGGGTTTTTAGATGGTTCCCATGAGATTTTTCAAAATCTGGCAAAAATAGGCTTTTTTTACCTCATGTTTTTAGCTGGTTTAGAAATAGACCTTAAAAGATTCATATCAAAAAAGGAATCGCTTTTAAAGAATGCAATTATTTATTTCATCTCACTTTATGGTCTTTCCTTTGCCTTATATCTCCTATTTGACCTTAATCCTGTCTTTATTATAGCTATTCCTATCGTTTCTTTGGGAATGATTATGGCGCTCATCAATGAGCATGGAAAAGATTTTAAATGGCTTGAAATTGTTCTCATCGTCGGGGTTTTAGGGGAAATAATCAGTATTGCTGCAATTGTTATTTATGAGTCTTACGCTCACTACGCAATAAGCTTTGCATTTTTTAAACACATTTTTATCTTTTTCGTTGTGTTATTTTTAATTTATTACTCATTTAAACTTTTTAATCTTCTTTTTTGGTGGTTTCCTGAGTTGAAAAAACTTATCATGCCAGAGAACGATTCCAAGGACCAAAGCGTAAGAGTGAGTATTGCTCTTTTTATTATTCTTGTAACTATTATGAATATTCTTCATATTGATATGGTATTGGGTGCTTTTTTTGCAGGAATTTACATCGCCAACTTTTTTGATCATAAAAAAGATTTACCGCACACTTTGCATAAAGTTGGATTTGGATTTCTAGTCCCTATATTTTTTATTTACGTAGGAACAACCCTTGATTTAAGTCTCATTTTTAGCAGTGAAGTAATTTCTAATGCTCTGCTTATACTAGTCGCCATGGTTCTTGTGAGAGTAGTAAGTTCCTATCTAGCATATTCTTCGCATCTCAATGTAACAGAAACATTTCTCTTAGCACTTGGAGATTCGATGCCTCTAACCTTTCTTATTGCTATTGCAACTATTTCTTATGAAGCGAAACTTATTACACAAAATGAATATCTCTCGTTTATTGTTGCAGGGATGTTGTCTGGTATAATCATCATGAGTGTTTTAAAACTTTTAATCTCGATAATTTATAAAACAAAAGTGAAATAAATATGGGACGTTCAATTCTTTTACAATTAGCACGTGACTCTATTGCTGAAGTGCTCGAAGCACAAAGAACTATAGACAGGGCTACCCTTTTAGAAGAACACCCACTTTTGCACGTACACATCTCTTCAACTCTAAACATCTATCTCGACCAAAAGTTACGAGGTTCTGCTTCGTCTGACGAATCTTGCCCTTCTTTACTTGAAGGCATTGTAAAAAACGCCAAAAGAGCTGCGTTTGAGGACAAAAATTTCAAACCTCTCTCAACCTCAGAGTATCTTGATTGTGAAATTGAAATAGTTTTAGATACACCCGATGGCGTTATCAGCCAAAGAGATAAGCCACTTATTTCCGATAAGAAAACTCCTAAACTTTAGCCTGTATGTAACACGCTATCGCGTAGCCGTGGTTGAGTCCAAGAGCTATACTTCCGCCGCTCTCTTGCGTAATATCTCCCGCCACAAAAAGACCCTCAATATTAGTTTCATAGTTATCATCATGTACCGGTCGTCCGTCTTCTTCTTTTATGCCTGAACTTGCAAGAAAAGCACTTGGTGTCGTTCCGCCGATGGCGTAAATAACTCTGTCAAAACTCATAGGCTCTTTTTCATTGAAAATTACTTTTACGCGCCCTGTATCATCTTCAACTCCATGGATATCCACACCCAAAATAGCTTGAAGTTCTTTATGCATAATTGCGTTTGAGATATTTCTTTGATTTGTAGGATTTGCGCGTCTAAAAGTCTCTCTTCTATAACATATAGAGACTTCATTTAAAGAGGCCAGATCGACGGCATACTCGATTGCACTATCGCCACCACCGACCACAAGAATACTTTCTCCACCTTCACAGCCTTCTAGTGTATAGCCTACTTTTTTCTTCAGCGAAGAAGGGATTTTGTACTCAGGTTTGTTTGGTTTACCCATACGCCCTATAGTCACAACAACATATCTTGCGTTTATAACTCTCTCTCCCACACTCACTTCAAAATACTCCTGCTCATGTACATCTGTTTTTTTGACAATACTTTGAACTTCTGAGTGCGTTTGCAGTTCTACAGAGTGGTTATCTATGATTTCATCAAAAAAATCCAGTGTACTTTCTTTTGTTCCATCTACAAAATATATCCTGCCATCAAGCTCAACTTTTTGACCTTTCCAATCCTTATCAACTCTTTTATTTTCTTTATAATATTTTCTGATAGTTGAGTTGTGGTTGACATCTTTTTCGAGTAAAACAATATCGCGAATGCCGAGCATATAGCTCTCTACGGCAGTAGCGATACCTGCGGGACCAGCACCTATAATGGCTAAGTTGTACATATGATTCATGGAAGTTTCCTTATCTTAAACTCCCGCATAAAGCGGAAAAAGTTAAAGATTCTAGCATACTTTATTTATCAGCCAACTTTATCTGGAAATGTGAGCATAAATTTTTGGAGTTTTGGAGCGATTACGACCTGACAATAGCCTTGCGCTGCGTTTTGTGCATAATAGTTTTGATGGTATCCCTCAGCTGGATAAACATCTCCAAGCAGGCTTACTTCTGTGACTATTGTGTCTGAGAAATCTTTTTGCGCCAAAGCGATAGCTTTGGCGATTTCTGCTTTTTCTTCTGCGTTTGCATAGTAGATGACTGAGCGGTATTGTGTGCCTCTGTCTGCGCCTTGTTGATTGAGTGTTGTAGGATTGTGGACTACGAAAAATATTTTCAACAATTCTGCCAAAGAGATGCTATGTGCATCATAAGTTATATCTACAATCTCAGCGTGACCTGTCGCACCAGTGCATACATTTTCATAACTCGGATTTGCACGTTTACCGCCTGTGTAGCCACTGATAGCACTAAGCACGCCTTTGACATTGGAATATACAGCCTCCAAACACCAAAAACAGCCTCCGCCTAAGACCAATCGCTCTTTTTTCATTCTCACTTCCTCTGTTTAAATTGTAAAATTATTACACAACACTCTTGGAGTTCTTTGCAAAAATCTCTTTATAATCATTTATTAAGTATTTTTTATACTATAATGAAAAACAAATATTACAAGGATAGCAAATTGAAATTCTATTTATTCTTATTTTTCACACTTGCACTTCTTGCTCATGCGGAAGAGACTTTTAGTTATATCATTCCAGTTTCGGTGGAAAAAGCACCTATACAAACTATCTCTAAGCCTACAAAGTCGCAAGAGACACAAACGCAGCAGAGTGAAGTTGCCGTTGTAAATACCTTAGCAACAAAAGACAGTGATGCCGATGGGATAACAGATGATAAAGACCAATGCCAAAAAACTCCGAAATATTTTCGCGTAGATAGTGCAGGTTGTCCTGAACAAGCTGTTTTACCCGTGCATTTTGATGCCGGTGCTTCTACGCTTTTAGATGTCCATATCAAAAATGTCAAAGAGTTTGCAGATTTTGTAAAAAAACATAAAGAGTATCAAATCATCATATATAACTATACAGACAATCAGGGAGAGACATCAGCAAACAAAATACTCTCTCAAAAAAGAGCAAACGCAATCAAAGAAGCACTGATGCGTAACGGTGTCAGTCCAACAAAACTCACAGCTATAGGAAGAGGTGATGAGAACCCACGAGCAGATAATACAAACCTCGAAGGACGCAAAGAGAACAATCGCACAGAAGTAGAGATAATCCTCTAAATCAACTTCTATGTCTTGGAAAAAGTGTTTTATACATCTCTTGCATGAGCGGGATTGACACTCCTCTTTTTTGACTTTCTTGTACGATGTACCCGCTCAGACTCTCCAACTCATCTCTTTTGTTATTTTGAAAATCCAAATGCATGGAAGTCGAAGCATCTTTTGGTAATGCACTTGCCGTCTCCATCGCTTTTGTAACCTCATCAAAAATATCTATCCCCTGTACAGCAGCTACCTCGGCTATCTCTTTGAGAAGTTTTTCACACACCTCTGGATGCGTTTCATAAACACGGCGTATGCTCATGTCATAGTATGTCGTAAGTGTCGCGAATGCAGAGATAAAAATATACTTTTTCCAAATCTCTTTTTTGATATCAAGCGGTGTTTTATTGCGCAGCCCTGCAGCGTCAAACAGTTCTTTTACACGTATCATTGCCTCCGTATCTCCACCAAAAACAGCCGCAAAAACCTTCCCTTTTTTGCGTATAACCCCCGCTTTTTCTTGATGAGAAAGGATATAAACGCAGCCATCTAAAACAACAGATTGACTTATTTTTCGTAAAACATCTCCATTAGAGACACCATTTGCAAAACTTAGCAAAATAGTTTTTTCATTGATAAAGGGTGCTATCTTTGCATAAGATGTTTCAAGGTCATAGCTTTTCACACAAAACAAAACACAATCAAAAATACCATCCGCTTCTTCAAGTGTTCTCGCATCAAACTGCACACTCCAAGAGAGTGCATCTTCAAGGATTTTTATACCCTGCGTTTGTATCACATCCAGATGTGTACCTCGCGCAAAACCGACGAGCTTATGCTGCGTTTTTGCCAAATATGCACAGATATATCCTCCCACTCCACCAAGTCCCACAACTGCTACTCTCATTATTTTTCCTCTTGTATAAAATGTTTGAGTGCCTCTAGGCAAAGTGGCTTACTATAGTAATATCCCTGAATCTCATCACATGACTCATTTTCTAAAAACGTAAGCTGCTCCTGTGTTTCAACACCCTCAGCGCTCACTTGAAGCCCTAGCGTTTTTGCCAAAGCAAGGATGACTCTGACGATAGCAACATCTTCTTGTTTCTCTGGTATATGATCCACAAAAGATTTGTCAATTTTGAGTCTGCTGATAGGCAACTTTTGCAGATAACTAAGGGATGAATATCCCGTACCAAAATCATCAATCGCCAAACCAATACCCATCGCTTGAATCTCACGAAGTGTCTGCAACGCCCTACTTTGGTTTGTAGCGATATAGCTCTCAGTAATTTCAAGCTCTAGCTGTTGCGGTTTGATGCCCGTTTTTTTTATCACTTTGTATAAAGTCTCTACCATATCACTATCTCGAAGCTGAATACTTGAGACATTAACACTTATCTGCTTGAGCATAAAACCCTCACGTAAAAGCTGCACAAAATTTCTGCACGCTTCTTCAAGTATCCATGCACCAAGAGTAATGATGATTTTTGTCTCTTCCGCTAAAGGAATAAACTTTGATGGAGGAACCAAACCAAATTTTTTGCTCTTCCAACGAACAAGCGCTTCAACTGCAACTGTTTTTTTACTCTTGCATGAGACTTTTGGCTGATATTCTAGGAAAAACTCATCAAAAGTGTTGACACTTTCCTTGAGTTCGGCTATCCACTCCATGCGCTCATGTAACTCCTGCGAAAGATCTTGAGAAAAGAAACTGAAGCTATTTTTGCCTTTATTTTTGGATTTATACATCGCCAAATCCACATTTTTTATCAATGAAAGTGCATCTTCTCCGTTCTCAGGGTAGATTGCTATACCGATACTAGCTGTCACCTTAAGCTCATCTCCAGCAACATCAAAAGCTTCTTTGAAACCTTCTAAAATTTTTTCAATAACTCTCTGTATATCTGTCATACTTGAAATCTGTTCTATAAGTATATAAAACTCATCTCCCCCTATACGGGCAAATGTATCCACTGAGCGCAAACTCTCAAGCACTCTATGTGCGACCCTTTGAAGGAGTTTATCTCCTACGTCATGCCCCATAGAATCGTTTATCTCTTTAAATTCATCAAGGTCAAGCATCAAAACAGCTACTTTACTTTTATTTCTATGCGCTACTTTAATAGCATGTTCTAACCTCTGTGTAAAAAAACGCCGATTTGGCAATCCTGTGAGAGTATCATGATTGGAGAGATAAAAAAGATTTTCCTCGGAAGCCTTTAGTTCAGATTCTCGTTTACTAATAGTCGTTGCAAGAGTATTTACACTTTTGGATATCACTTCGAGTTCATCGCCGCTATAAAGCACTTTGGATGGCGTATAATCCCTTTGTGCTATCTTTTCTATCTGCTTCATAAGAAGTTCAAGAGGCTTTTGCAGACTTTTTTGAATAATCATACGAAGAGCCAAAAGTATAGCGACCATAAGAAAAAACAAAATGATAAAGAGCTTTTTTCTGTTTTCTTCAAACTTTGTCTGTAAAAGAGATTTTTCCAGCATTGCCAAAAAATAGATTTCGCCTTCATGAGTTTCCATACACATCACTGCTTTATAGTGTGTATCCGTCTTCTCCACCACAAGCTCTTTTGCCCTCTCAGCTTGCATCAGAGGCGTTGCGTTTACAATATTTTTCGTATCATTGTTGATACTTATTTGTATATTGAGATTTTCTGAGAGTGTCGCGAAATAGGCCGTATCAAGCCTGCTAGACATCTCTATATGCCCAGCAACCTTTGTGTTGTCATCTTCGTAAATATTGTTATGCCCTTTTATAATCAAGCCATTTTTAAAAAAATGATACGAAACTGTATCTTTTTTATAAAACGCAGTATGCTTAAAAGCAATAGTGTTTTCCTCTATGTAGGCTCTTTGAACAAACTCTCTATCCTTTTGCGCTTTACTATAAAGAACTTTTTCTCCATTTTCATAAGAGACAAAATGCATCGTGTAATCTTCATCTACTTTAGTGACGTAAGCGATAAGCTCTGTATCTGCGCCATAAATGGCAATAGAATCATTCAAGGAGTGTTTTACTTTGTCAAGCAAATTTTTTGTGATACTTTTTTTCTCTTCGTCCAAGAGAAAATGATTGTAGTTATTTTTCTCTTCGTACTTATTAACAAGATTTAAAGAAGCTACAAGCATCTCATCTGTTTGCGCAAATGAGATGCCAGCGGCAAGCTCTTCCTCTTTTTTCTTTATGTTCAAAACGATACGATCAAAGCCGTGCAGAACTCTTTTTTTTGTCTCTTCTAAATAATTTTCTTTCAAAAATGAGTCAAGATAAAAACCAATAAGAGTAAAAATAAGAAACATCAAAAATACTATAATAAAAGAGAGTTTAGCACTTAAACTAATCTTTATAGAGGAAATTACTCTCTTCAAAAAATCGGCTCCACTTTTGCAACATTCTCTTTTGTTACAAGCTGCACTGGTATAACAATATGTTTTGGAACCTCTTTTTTAGAGAGTATTTTTAAAGCCACAAGTGCGCTTTCCCTACCGCCTAGAGGAAAAAGTACAGATGCCGACTGTTCAGAAGCTTTGATAGCCTCTTGCGCTTCACTCGTATAATCACAGCCGACACTTATGATTGATTTATTATCTTTGCCATAATGTTTGTAAGCTAAGCGAACACCACTGAGCATACTGTCGCTTTGTGAAAATATCGCGTCAATATGGATGCCATCTTCAATGAGTTTTTGAGTTTGCGTGATAGCGTCTTTTCTAAGATAGTTCCCCACTCTAGTGATAACTTTTATATCTTTATGCTTTGCTATCTCCTCTTTAAAACCCTTCGTTCTCTCTTTTGTTACATCCGCTTTTTGCAGCCCTTCAAACAAAAGCACCGTACCTTTTCCTTCTAGCCGCTGCGCTATATATTCAGCTCCTAACTTGCCTATTTTGATATTATCCGAATTGATGAATGTAGTATAAGCATTCCCTTTTATCCCTCTATCAAGGATAATAACGGCTATACCTTTTTCGTAAGCCTGTTTGATAATAGGAACTACTGCGTTTTCATCGTTAGTTCCTACAATAAGTACATCCACATTCATATTGATATATTTTTGTATCTGATAGATAAGTAAAGAGGTTTGGGAGTTTGCATCAGAATAGATAAATTGTATCTCAGGATGTTTAGAGAGTTCATCTCTTACTTCAAAAACCTGAGCTTTTCTAAAGTCATTGGACATTGTGTCCTGCGCAAAAGCGACTATTTTTTGGCGAGGTTCAGAGGCATTCACCAAGACACAAAACAAGAGATACATTCCAATAAATATTTTAAAAAGTACCATTCTTTCACCTGATTTTTGTGATTTTTGAAATAATTATACCTTTTTTTATCACCACTTTCCTCCGCTTTTTAGAATATAATACACAACTCTAAAGCAAGTTTGCAATGAGTCTATAAGAAAAGGACAAGCATGACCCGCCTCAAAAAAAGCAAGTTCCCTATCCAAACAAAAGTGATTTTTTAGATGTGTGCTATTTTTGGAGTTTTAGGAGAGTTTGATAGTGCTATTGCAAGATTTGCACTCTCCAAACTTGCCCATAGAGGACCAAACTACTGTGGAATACATGAGCGAGAAAAACTTTTTTTTGCACATCAAAGACTTAGTATCCTTGACAAAAGTGAACGTTCTCATCAGCCGCTTATACATGAGCGGATTTTGCTCTCTTTTAATGGAGAGATTTACAACTTCAAAGAACTCAAAAAAGAACTTGATTTTGACTTCAAAACGCAGGGAGATAGTGAAGTCATCATCGCCGCTTATCTCAAATGGGGTGTGGATTTTGTACAACACCTACGCGGTATGTTTGCTATCGCCCTTTTGGACGGGGAAACACTCTATCTTTTTCGTGATCGGCTTGGAAAAAAACCTCTGTTTTATCTACAAACTCCAACTGCGTTTGCCTTTGCTTCGGAGATAAAAGGGCTGATTCCATTCTTACGCAAAAATGAGATGAATGATGATGCGCTCATGAGTTATCTAAGTTTTTTGGCACCCGCACCGCCCTATACTTTTTTCAAGGGCATACATAAACTTGCAGCAGGAGAGTATCTCATCTATCAAAACGCAGCACTGAAAATAGCGCGATATTTTGACCTCCTCGACGCAACACCAAATCAAATAACTTCAAAAGATGAGGCTATTTACACCCTTTCAAATCTGCTCGAAGAGTCCATTTCACTGCGTTTAGACTCAGATGTACCTATGGCATCACTGCTCTCTGGCGGTATAGACAGCGCTTCACTCAATGCCTATGCGCTGGCTCATGGAGCCAAACTTCAAACCTATACGCTGGGATATAAAGAGTTTGCAAAATACGATGAGAGACAAAACGCAAAAGCAAGTGCCGCGTTTTTAGGGCTTGAAAATAAAGCTGTGGAAATCTCTCAAGATGCGTTCATAAACGCAAGTGAAAAAGTTTTTGACGCGCTGGACGAACCACTCAATGATCCCGCCGCTATCCCTTTGTATCTACTTTTTGAGGAGATTCAAAAAGATGGTTTTAAAGTTGTGCTCAGCGGGGAAGGCAGCGATGAACTCTTTTTGGGATATAGACAATATTTTGAATATCTCGACATAGAACAGGCTTCAAATTTGGCACATAAAAACTGGCTCAAAAAATATTTCCGTGCCAACTTCTCCATGAACCGCGAATGGGAGTGGTACAAAAGAGTTTTTGATGATACGCTTTTGTTTCGCTCTTCAGGCGAAAAATTTACCGATTTACAAAAAAATCTTCTGCTCAAACGCAACGTTCGTGATAACGAATCACTAAAGTATCTCAAAACTTATCGTGAACGTTTTGAAGCTTCAAAACACAGTGATGAGAGTATATGGTACAGTTATATCGATCTCAACCTCTTTCAGGCAGAACACTTCTTGACTAAACTTGACCGTGTGAGTATGGCACATTCTATCGAATCACGTACGCCATTTTTGGATCACAAACTGGCTTCTTGCGTTTTTTCTTTAGCGCCACATCTTCGCTATGAAGACAAAGTAACCAAATCCCTACTCAAAGAGATCATGAAAACGCAACTCGATGAAAACATCCTTAAACGCAAGAAAAAAGGTTTTGCAAACCCTTATATGGAATATCTTATCGCTTCAGGAAAACTCTCTCTCATTGAAGAGGTAAATGCCCAAACAGGCTTATTTAATGCGGATGAGTTACAAAGATACATACAAACCGCCGCAAAAGGAAGTTTCAAACAGCATCTTTGGGGTCTTTATGTATTGTCATTTTGGTTAAAAAAACATTTATTATAATATTTAATAATATAGTTGACACTTTTATGTAACATTTGTCTATTTTTTCCTCTTTTTTACAAAAAAAATTATTTAAAAATTTACTAATAATAAATATAATCTTAGCTAAATCTACAAATTTCACTACACCCTATATTACGAGGATATGAGTTATATGTCACTTTAATGTGATATATAAAACGCAGACAAACATAAAGTATTCTTATTTTCTTTATAAAGATATCTGAGTCACTCATATAACTAATCATAATCATTAAGTTTCTATTTATATAATAATTTATAATATTCCTGCAGTCCGAAAATCTAGAGCGATTTTTGAAATATAACATTCAAGGGGAAAAAATGAATATGAATCGTCGTAATGCACTAAAAATCGGAGCAGTAGGCGTTGCCGCTGCTGCCGTATCTACTTTAACAGGTTGTAACAATGCAAGCGCTACGCCAGCTGCTGGTACTTGTGCGACTACTGCAGGTAAAAAAAATGTTCTTGGTAAACACCAAATAGTTGTTATCGGTGGAGGTTTTGGCGGTCTTACTGTTGCAAAAGGTTTAAAGAAAAAAGATAGTAAATTTGATGTACTTGTAATTGAAAAAAATGACACATTTATGTCTTGCCCTTTTTCAAATGCTTACCTAGGAAAACTTGAAGGTCTTAACCTTGGAACATTTATCTTTGATTATGCACAACCAGTTGAAGCACATGGATATTCTATGTTAAGATCAGAAGTAATCGGCATAGACAGAGTTGCTAAAGAGGTTCATACAGCAGCGGGTATCGTACAATATGATATTTTGGTTCTCTCTCCAGGTATCGACTATGACTATGAAAACCAATTTCCAACGTTCTCAAAAGAAAAAATTGCTGATCTCAAACGCAATGCACCAGGTGCACTTATCCCAGGTTCTGAGCACGTTGCACTTGACAGAATGCTCAAAAACATGGAGGATGGCGATGTAGTTATCACAGTTCCATCAGGTAAATTCCGTTGTCCTCCTGCTCCATTTGAAAGAGCAAGTATGATAGCTGCGTATATGAAAAAAGAGGATATCGCAGGTAAGGTTATCATCCTTAACCCAGGCAAAGATATAGCAAAAGGCGCTGCGTTTAAAGAGTCTTGGAAAGAACTTTATGGTGACAAAGTAGTTCACATGGACTTTTGTAAGATTGATGATGTAGATACAGATGGAAAAACTATCTCTTTCACACAAAAAATTCCTACAGGCAAAAAAGACGCTGATGGTTTTGACATCATGAAGGAAGAGAAAAAATCTCACAAATATGCGGTTCTAAATCTCATTCCAAATAACAAAGCAAACGGTGTTGTAAAAATGTCAGGTGTTGAAGTAACAAAAGATTCATTTGGTAAGGTACTTATGAACGGCTGTTCTTTCCAAACAAAAACAGATAAAGATATTTATGCTGTTGGAGATGTTGTAGGTCACGGTGTTCCACCAAGTGGTCAAACTGCTGTTTGGACAGGACAGCAATGTGTTGAAGAGATTGCACACCGTTTACATGGCAAACCTTATGAACTTTTAGTAAAAACTACTACAATAAACGCAGGAAATGTTTGCTACTCTATGGTAGGTGATAAGCCAGAAGAAGCTATCATGGTAACACATGACTTTAGCTGGACTGGTGCTGTTATCAATGGTGCAGCGAAAGTTCCAAAAGGTCCAGACGGAAAATTCCGTTCAGCGGCTACTGCAAAAGCGAACCGTGACTGGTACCGCGGAATCATGGCGGATTTATTTAACTAAAACCGGAGAGGCTCTTTTGCCTCTTCTATTTAACATATATTATAAGGATCTTCATGGATAGAAGAAATTTTTTGAAAGTGACTGCTGCAACAGGAGCACTTGTCGCCATATCCCCATCTACAATTACAGGCAGACTCTACGCTGATACAAACATCTTATACCAAACATACGAAAAAGTCCAACTTGTTGATGCTAGTGGTGTTGCTATTAAAGCAAGTACGCTCAAAAAAGAGACCAATTATGTTTTTAATTATCCTTATGTTTCAACCCCTTCAATCTTACTTGATCTTGATACACCAACAGTACAAGATGTAACTCTCAAATCAGAAGATGGACAAGAATATATCTGGAAAAGTGGTGTAGGTGCTAAAAGAACTATCGTCGCATACAGCGCTATATGTTCGCATCAGCTTGCGCACCCAA
This sequence comes from Sulfurimonas sp. GWF2_37_8, assembly GCA_001829625.1. Lineage (GTDB taxonomy): Bacteria > Campylobacterota > Campylobacteria > Campylobacterales > Sulfurimonadaceae > Sulfurimonas. Next base: position 19,496 of record MIBW01000042.1, read on the forward strand.
CTCCAGATGACAGCTTCTTACAATACTGTACAAAAGATAAAAAAACTATGGCGTATGAACATGGCGGTGTTATGGTCTGTTCCTCTCACCTCTCTGCGTTTGATGCAAAAGAGGGTTGTAAAAGATTAGCTGGTCCTGCAGCGCAGCCTTTGGCTTCTATAATTATTGAAGTAGCGGCTGATGATACACTCTGGGCTGTAGCAGTTTTGGGACCTGATAAATTTCATGAGTATTTTCAAGCTTTTAAACCTGAGTTTAAAAAATATTACGGCGGTAAAAGAGAGGCAAAAAATCTCGTAAATACAAGTGCCAAAATGGTAACTCTTAACGAGTACACCAAAGAAATCATCCAATACTAAAAGGAGAAACATGAAAAAAGTCATACTAAGCATCCTTTGTCTTGTATTCGCTTCATCATTATATGCACAGACAAAAACAGAACAGTCTAAACTTGCTTCAGATATGAGAACTATGCTTGCGGCTGTTACGGATATACAAAGAGCAGGTTTTTATAACAATAAAATTGGAGTAAAAGAAGCTGCAACAAAACTTATAAAAAGTCTTGATTCACTGCTGACTACTGACCCAACATCTTATTTACCAAACGATAAAGCAGATGCTGGAAAATTTGCAAAAAAGAGAGAGCAAATGATAAAACTTTATGCAGAGGATCTTATCGTCTCTATAGAAAGTGAAAATATTGAAGATGCGATGGATAACTACTCTCGTATTCTCAACGAGTGTACATCTTGTCACTCACGCATTCGAACGAAGGCGTGGAAATAATCCTTTAAAACCTCTGCGTTTTGCAGAGGTTTTACCCTCTTTTTAAGCACGTACAATGAGAAAGTAAGATACGCTTACGCCTCATGAATCATACACACTTTACCTATCTTCTTATACTATCGATGTTTCTCTGGGGTGGTGGCTGGAGTGCACTGAAAATACTCACGACTACACTTCCAGTAGATATCATCGTTTTTTGGCGTTTTTTTATCGTTACCCTCTCTTTTTTACCTATTTTATACTTTATCAAAAAGCCTCTAACACTTAATGCTTCAAGTCTTAAATATATTCTTGGAAGTTCTGTACTCAATATCTCATTTATGGTCTCTTCTTTTTTTGGTATCAAATATGGTCTTGCAGGCTCAGGCAGTGTTATCATTACCACACTCAGCCCAGTTATGACTTTTTTACTTGTGGCACTCGTTTTCAGAAGAAGATTAGAAAATATCCAATATTTTGGTCTCGCACTAGGAATAGTGGGTGGTACAGTGATGCTTGAACTGAGTGATCTTTCTCTTTTTTTTAATAGTGCAAATATCTACTTTTTGCTCTCCGCCACTATTTGGGCTGGAGTTACTATGCTCTCACAACATTCGCAAATGCATATTCATCCAGTTCATTACAGCTTTTTTATCTCACTCACAGCGACTATCGCATCCTTTTTTTATACCTATAACGTAGATCTTTTAGTAGTATTTGAACAAGGAAGCCGGTTTTGGATTGCACTTATTTACATATCCGTTTTAGGTCAGAGTGTTGCAACAACAATATTTTTTATCGCTGCAGGAAAACTTGGAAGTGAAAAAACAAGTTCTTTTATGTTTTTAGTCCCTGTTTTTGCCCTTTTAATAGCTTGGCTCATTCTTGATGAAGCGATACAACTGCATATTGTTCTAGGAGGTGCCATCAGTGTTTTGGCACTCTTATTTATAAATAAAAAGAGTTTCAACAGAAAAGAAAAGTAATTAGTTGTTTTATAAGAGAACGCGTTCTTGAAGTGTGCAAAATTTAGATATGCAAAATATTCATTAAAAAAACAAAACGCTTTTTAGTATATAATTCACAACTTATTTATCTACTAGGAAACGCTATGCAAGTTCTTCAAAACAAAAAAAGCTGTTCTGCCAATTTTGTCGTCATATCTACGATACCTGTACTTTTTTTTCTTTTTGTATCATTTGGTTATATCGGCGTAATCCCACTCAATATATCTTTGCATACTTTAAGTATTTTGGCTTTTATACTTTTTATCTTTTTGCTTTTTATACGCCACAACGCAAACTATAGTATCTGTAAAATGCGTGATTCTTACGCTGTACTAGAAGAAGAAATTCAAACTAAAATAGATGCCACAATGCTGCGACTCGGGGATACAAACAAATCTGTTTTGGATTTAGAAAACTATCTTCATTCTCATTATGCAGATATTAGAAATAACAATTTTGTCTCCGTTGCCTCCTCTATTTTCCCTATGATGGGTATTTTAGGGACTTTTATTGCTATTGCTGTTTCCATGCCAAACTTTTCCGTCAAAGAAACAGCAGCCCTTGACAATGAAATCAGTATTCTTCTTAGCGGTGTTGGTTCTGCGTTTTTTGCCTCTATATATGGTATTTTGCTCTCTCTTATTTGGACGTATTTTGAAAAAAGAGGTTTGAGCAAAGTAGATGTTTATTTTGGGCTTATAAAAAATATTTTTGCTGCTTCATTGTGGAGCAAAGAAGATTTTATCATTTATAAGCAGGCTCATAAAGATAAAAAAGAGAGACAACTCATCTCTACTCTTAAAGAAACTTTTGATTTGGATTTCATCAAAACACTTAATACCCAACATCTTGAGAGTTTTGAAAAGATTATGCATGAGAGTAACCAAAACTTCACAAATCTTGCTACACACCTTTACCAAGCCTCACAGGAGCTTAAAGAGGTGCTCGGTGAAGTTGATAAATCACAAAGTGCTGTTGGTGCTAGAAACCATATCGATAAAGCTTTAGTTGACTTTACCGTCGCAACAAGAAGTTTTGAAAAAACAACAAAAATTTTTAGTGCCGAACTCAACAACTCCCTCAATCTCACTTTCACAAAAATAGACAGTGAAGTCGGTAATATTGTCATAAAACTTGCAGATTTTGCCGCTCATGTCTCTCAAGAGAGCCAAGAAACGCAAGAGAGTATCAGAAAATACCATCAGATGGTAGCCAATCAACTAAGAGACAGATAAATGTTTAGAAAAAATACAAAAGATGAAGATACAAATTTCTGGCTCTCTTATGCTGATCTTATGGCAGGTTTGCTTTTTGTATTTATCCTACTAATCGGCGCTATCATCGTAAAATCAATCGTCCTCAAATCAAACCTTGAGAGTAAA
>MIBW01000043.1:0-7733 GCA_001829625.1 Sulfurimonas sp. GWF2_37_8
TTTTTAATGTCTGCTAGAGAATACACATCGGTTGCACCATATTTGTCTTTTTGGCTAAACCGGATTTGGTCACGTCTAAACATTTGCGGCTTTAAGAGGTTTGTGTTGTGTGTCGCGAAAATGAGTTGAGCGTTTTTTGTGTTGATGTTTTTGTCGTGAAAAAGCTTAATGAGATGCTGTGTGAGCATCGGATGCAAAGCGGCATCGAGTGCGTCGATCAGGAGAATTTTACCCTCTTGTAAGGTATCTAACAGCGACGTTAGGATTTTGAAAAGCTTTTGTGTTCCGTTTGATTCTTCATGATCGAGCTCAAAAATCTCTTTGCCGACTTCTTTGTTCTCTTCATCAAAAACGGTGTGATAGGTTTTGATTACAGATTTCTCTTTTTCAAAGCGGATATCTTCAATCCCGATATCCGCCGTTTTAACAAGCTTAAGAATCTCGTTTTTAAAATCGCTATCTTCCATCTTTTTCATCGTATAGTTACTATAGCCTCGATGCTCAATTCCGTCAATGAAATTAAATCCTTTAAACCATTGCAAAATACTTTTAGCAATCTCTCCGTCGTTTTGGTCACACTTCCATAAAAAAAGCTGATTTTTTGAGACTTTGATTTTCGATGAAGTGGCATCAAAAAAAGTATACCCCTCTTGAAATCGTGTTTTATTGACATAGTGTGCTTCATCGGCATCTCTATAAAATAGTTTTGCTTCTTTTCGCCCGCTTGCATCTTCAAAAAGCCACTCACTATAAACCGTCGTTTTATCCGCTTCAAATCCGTAGCGATACTTCACTTCAGCGATAAAAAAGACCATTTCAAATGTACTAGAAGCATCTTTTGTAGAGGTGTTTAAGCGAAACGGGTCGTAAGCAAGGGTATCAGTAGATTGGATTACTTTATCTTTGTTAAGCACCATATTACGCATAAACGCCATCGCACGCAAAAGATTACTTTTTCCGCTTGCATTAGCTCCATAGATAACTGCACTCAAAAGCAAGTCATATTTGCCTATGCTAAAAAAGTTATCATTATCTTTAGCGCCACATGCCATGCTAAATGTCACAGTATCTTTGATTGAACGATAATTATTTACACTAAAGTGTAAGAACATTTCATATTCCTGATTTATTTTACAAAATGCTAGCATAATAAATATTATATTTGAAATTTATTTACAAAAATAAAGTTTATTTTATAAAAAATGCTTATTTTATCTTTAGATATAATTTTAAGAATTTTTACATTCTTAAAAGGATTTCCCATTTTAGTCCATATCTGTTGCAGCGTTGATTCGCACTTTTTTTTAGAAAAACTACAACATGACTATCCAGATGAAAAACTCACCGGATTTTTTTATGATCCAAATATCCATCCATATTCAGAATACCAACTGCGTTTACTGGATGTAGAACGCTCATGTAAAAAACTTGGTATCGATTTACTTGAGGGCGAATACGATTATGAAAACTGGCTTCAAGCCGTTCGTGGACTTGAAAACGAACCTGAAAAAGGGGCGCGTTGTGAAGTCTGTTTTGATAAGCGTTTTATAACAAGTGCAAAAAAAGCACTTGAGATCGGTGAAAGTAAAATCACCACAACCTTACTTGTTAGCCCTCTCAAATCCCAAGAACAACTCAAACGCATAGGCAATGAGTTTCATGCTAAACATGGCGTAGAGTTTATTGCAGTGGATTATCGCTCAGGCGGAGGTACACAAGACCAAAGCCGTGTCACAAAAGAGGAACAGCTTTACCGTCAGGACTATTGCGGCTGTATTTTTGGACTCACCATGCAACGAAACCAACAAAATAAACTCATGGATGAGATGTTCGCACCGATATCAAACGTAACACTTCCCGCTTCCATAGAAGAGCGACTTGAGATCTACAAACGCAGAATGGAACTTGAAGATGCAGGCGTAGCATATAAAATCATAAGAGAGAAATTTCTCAACTACCGTCAACTGGGCTTTAAAGTGACAGAGGGCAAAAATAAAGTTTTAAGTGCTCATGCCCTCTGCTACTCTACTCTTCCAAGAAAAAAAGCCCAAGGCAAGATAGAATTTAAAAATCAAAACATACACTACTTTAACCGTGAAGAGATCAAGTTTATAAGTTTAAATTATTTTAATGAACTGTGCCAAACGCAATATCAAGAGATAAACGAACTTATTTTTAATCCTCCGTCTTTAGAAAAAGAGTTAAAAATACGCCATATCATCTCAGGCTCAAACTACGATTTAAGCCCTATAATCGTGCTCAAATCAGTTTTAGATACAAAGCTTGATATCTATCTCGATACAAAAACATACGAAGATGTCAAAGAAAAACTAATCATTCTATAATAAAAATTTAGCTAAAATTGCCAAAATTATTATGAAGGCTTTTATATATGATCATGGACGTTATGGAAATTCAAAAGATCTTACCTCACCGCTATCCTTTTTTGCTTGTAGATCGCGTGACAGATATCGTAAAAAATGAAACACTTACAGCATACAAAAATGTATCTATCAGCGAGCAAGTATTTCAAGGCCATTTTCCTGGTCACCCTATCTATCCTGGCGTTATGATCTTAGAAGGTATGGCACAAGCTGGTGGAATCTTAGCGTTTCAGAGTATGGATGAGATGAACGAAGAAGAAATTGCAAATAAAGTAGTCTATTTCATGAGTATCGATAAAGCAAAGTTTCGCGCTCCTGTAAAACCAGGCGACAGACTCGAATACCGCATTAGTGTTATCAAAAGAAAAGGTTCTATCTGGCTTCTTGCAGGTAAAGCATATGTGGATGGTGCTCTCGTTTCAGAAGCTGAACTCAAAGCTATGATTGTAGATAAATAAAGATAGAGAGTATGAGCAAAATATCACAGCTAGCAGTTATTGAAGAAGGTGCCCTCATCGGTGAAAATGTTGAGATTGGACCTTTTTGTTTTATCTCCTCACAAACAACTATCGGCGATGGAACGACTATCGCACAGGGTGCCTGTATCTACGGTAAAACAAGCATAGGTAAAAACAATCGTATATTTTCACACGCCGTGCTTGGTTCTATTCCTCAAGATTTAAAATTTGCTGGAGAAAATGTCGAACTTATCATCGGCGATAACAACACCATCAGAGAATTCACGCTTTTCAACCCAGGAACAAAAGGTGGCGGCAGCAAAACGGTTATCGGCAACCAAAATCTTTTTATGGGTTATGTGCACTTGGGGCATGATGTTATCATCGGTGACAACTGTATCTTTGCAAACGCAGTGACTCTCGCTGGACATGTCGTCATTGGAAATCATACGGTTGTCGGTGGCATGACACCTATCCATCAGTTTGTCACTATCGGTGATTTTGCGATGATTGCAGGGGCAAGTGCACTTTCTCAAGATGTTCCGCCGTACTGTTTAGCTGAAGGCAATCGTGCGACACTTCGAGGGCTGAATCTAAACGGTCTTCGCCGTCATCTTGAACGTGATGATATTAATGCGCTCAAATCTGCCTATAGAGATCTTTTTGAGTCAGGCCGGCCACTCAAAGAGAGCGCCGAAGAGATACTAAAAAATACAACAAACCAATATGTAAAAAATCTCTGCAATTTTGTAATAGAAACAAAACGCGGGATCCCATTTGAGAGGAAAAATATATGATTCAGAGACACTGTAGTTTTTGTGACGCAAAAGAGAGTGAAGAAAACCCTCTAATAGCTGGGAATAGCGTTTACATATGTAAAAATTGTGTAGTAAGCGCATATAAAATAATGTTTGGCGATGAAAAAATCGTTGATGGCTCAAAAGAAAAAAAACTTCTTGAAGCCGTAAATAAGCTTATGACACCAAAAGAACTTGATAACTTTTTAGGCGAGTACATCATCGGCCAAGAGAGAGCAAGAAAACTTTTAAGCGTAGCGGTGTATAACCACTATAAAAGAATCTTTAAAACAAAAAATATAACTGAAGACGATACTGAAATAGCTAAATCTAATGTTTTACTCATAGGCCCAACTGGAAGCGGTAAAACGCTTATGGCTCAAACAATTGCAAGAGTTTTGAATGTGCCTATAGCCATCGCCGATGCAACAAGTTTAACCGAAGCTGGGTATGTTGGGGAAGATGTTGAAAATATTTTAACAAAACTTCTTCAAGCAGCAGATGGTGACATTGAGCGTGCGCAACAAGGCATAGTTTTTATAGATGAAGTCGATAAAGTTTCGCGTATGAGCGAAAACCGTTCTATTACTCGTGATGTTTCAGGTGAAGGTGTACAGCAAGCACTTCTTAAAATCATCGAAGGTTCCGCTGTAAATATCCCGCCAAAAGGTGGCAGAAAGCACCCAAATCAAGATTTTACTGTTATAGATACAACCAATATTTTATTTATCTGCGGCGGTGCGTTTGATGGTCTTGAAGAGATTCTCAAGAAAAAACAGGGTGAAAATGTTCTTGGTTTTGGACATGAAAAAAAAACAAAAGATGAGAAGAAACCGACTTTTGATATGGTTGAACCAGATGACTTAGTTGGTTATGGACTTATCCCTGAACTTGTCGGTCGTCTGCCTATTATCGCATCTCTAAGCGAAATAAGTGAAGCAGATATGGTTCGTATCTTGACTGAGCCAAAAAACTCACTTGTGAAACAATATAAGAAACTCTTCTCAATCGACGGCGTAGAACTTAACTTTGAGACAGAAGCTCTTGCTGCCATCGCTAAAAAAGCCCTCAAACGCAAGACAGGCGCCAGAGGTCTGCGTGCGATTATGGAAGAAAATATGATAGATATTATGTATGAACTTCCAGAGTATGACGGTTATGAAGTTTTGATAACAAAAGAAGTTATCGAAAACGCAGAAAAACCCGTCTATATCAAAAAATCTACAAAACAAACAGCATAAAGGGAAGATATGATTTTCAATAAACTAATAGGACTTTTTTCCAACGACTTATCTATAGACTTAGGTACAGCTAACACTATCGTTATCGCGAAGGGTCGAGGCATCATCATCAACGAACCTTCTGTTGTTGCTGTAAAAACTGAAAGATACGGACAACAAAGAGTTTTGGCTGTAGGACATGAAGCAAAAGATATGGTCGGTAAAACACCGGGCAATATCAAAGCAATCCGTCCTATGCGTGATGGAGTCATCGCAGACTTTGATATGACTGAAAAAATGATCCGTAAGTTCATTGAAAAAGCTCATGGAAGAAGTTCACTTATCTCTCCTCGTATCATTATTTGTGTTCCTTACGGACTAACACAAGTGGAGCGTAAGGCAGTTCGAGAATCAGCACTCAGTGCTGGTGCACGTGAAGTTTTCCTTATCGAAGAGCCTATGGCAGCAGCTATTGGTGCTGGGATAGATATCCGTGAGCCTAAGGGGAACCTTGTTGTAGATATAGGTGGCGGAACAACTGAAATAGGAGTTGTTTCTCTTGGTGGACTGGTACTTTCAAAGTCTATCCGTACAGCTGGAGACAAAATCGATCAAGGTATCGTTAACTATGTAAGAAAAAAATATAACCTTCTTATCGGTGAAAGAGTTGCTGAAGAGATTAAAATCAATATAGGCACGGCAGTTTCTCTAGCGGAAGAGTTAACTATGGTTGTAAACGGTCGTGATCAAGTCGAAGGACTGTTAAGTTCAATCGAACTCACAAGTGAAGATGCAAGAGAAGCGATGAAAGAACCGCTTAAAGAGATAGCAGAAGCACTTCGTAACGTTCTAGAGCAGATGCCTCCTGATTTGGCTGGAGATATCGTTAACAACGGTATCATTCTAACGGGTGGTGGAGCACTTATCCGTCAGCTTGATAAATATCTCTCAGATATCGTAAAAATCCCTGTTTTTGTGGCTGATGAGCCCCTTCTTGCAGTTGCAAGAGGAACAGGACGCGCTCTTGAAGAGATAGACCTACTCCAAGAACTTTTTGAAAATGAATAAAGAGCTCTTTGGCTTTTTTTCGTTTTTTATAGCACTCTTTGTGGGTGCCTTATACTATACGAACTTTATACAAAATCCCTTTATCGCTTCGCTCAACTCTCTAAAATCAACTTATCACAACTCTATTGATTATGTCTCAAATACGATTGATAAACACTTTTTTCAAGCTACAGAAATAGAACAGCTCAAATCAAAACTCCAAATGTACGAAAAAGGTCATATCCTAATGATGCAACTTTCCAAAGAGGTGAATGATCTTTTCAAAGAGAACAACTCTTCTCTTGCTATCAATCCCAATATAGAACTCGTTCGTGTTCTTTCTTATGAAAAGTTTGGTGATTTCAACAGACTATGGCTTGACATCAAAGAGTTTAATAGTTCTAAAATTTATGGACTCACCTATCAAGATAGTGTAGCTGGCGTAGCTGTTGGACATAAGGAAAGAGCACTTGCTTTACTCAATAAAGACCCAAAAAGCTCTTATGCTGTTTATATAGGAAGTGAACTCGCTCCAGGAATCGCCCATGGCAATAACACAGAAAACTTAATTGTAAAGTTCATCCCTACATGGATTACAATAAACGCAGGAGATGAAGTGATATCTTCTGGGCTTGATGGCATTTTTTTCAAAGGTCTTAAAGTTGGTCGCGTTATATCCGTAAGCTCTTCTGTAGGATTTCAAAACGCAATAGTAGTACCCTACTATAAAGAAAACGATCCAAACTATTTTCATATGATAAGGAGTGTTCGATGAAATATTTACTCATACTGCTCGTATTTTTCGCTCATATAATGGCGGAAGACTCAAAACAAAAAGTCACTATTGGGGCTGGTCCCTATATACAAACGCAGCCCTATAAAGGTGTAGATGATATACTACTGCCCTCTCCTGTCATCTTTTTTGATAACGGACTCTTTTATGTGAGATGGAGTCGCGCAGGTGTTTACTTTTTAGGAGAGAAAAAAGAGGATTATGCTTGGGGGTTTTCGCTTACCATCCAGCCAAGAACTTATGGTTATGCTGCTTCTGAGATAGTGGGCATGCACACAAGAGAAAATACATTTGAAGGCGGAGTTGCGTTTAGTGCTCAAAAAGACAAAGCGTATATCGAACTAATGGCTTTGAGTGATGTCATGGGAAGATACGACTCCTGGATTTTCAAAACTGAAGCTGGATATGACTTTGAATATGGCAAATTTTCTTTTTATCCAAGTCTTATTTTTATCTATCAAACAGCACAATTTACAAACTATTATTATGGTGTAGAAACAGATGAAGTAAACGCACAAAGAGCAGCTTATGTACCTTCTGAAGGATTACAAATCGGAGCCCAAACTTACATCAAATATCCACTTACAAATGAACTCTCTGCCTTGATCAATCTCAGGGTAGATAAACTCTCACAAGAGGCAATAAATAGCCCTCTTGTTGATGAAGAATACATCTATTCAGGGCTTGCTTCACTTATCTACACTTTCGAATATTAAGAAACCTCTCAAGAGGCACTTAAAACTCATCAAGTTTTAAGTGCCTCTTGACTATAATAAACAAATTTTTTGCACATATTTTTAAGAGGTTACAAATGCCAAAACGCACCGACATTAAAACAATTCTCCTTATTGGTTCTGGTCCTATTATCATAGGACAAGCCTGTGAGTTCGACTACTCAGGCACACAAGCTGTTAAAACTCTCAAAGAGTTGGGATACCGTGTTATTCTTATCAATTCAAATCCTGCAACCATCATGACAGACCCAGAATTTGCGGATAGAACTTACATCGAACCGATCAAAGAAGAGATAATAG
>MIBW01000043.1:7742-21993 GCA_001829625.1 Sulfurimonas sp. GWF2_37_8
TCAAAGATGAAAAAGTTGATGCGGTTCTGCCAACTATGGGTGGACAAACAGCACTGAATGTCGCTACAAAAATGTATGAAAAGGGTATGCTTGAAGGAGTGGAATTTTTAGGTGCTTCTCCTGCGGCTATCCACAAAGGCGAAGACCGTTCCGCGTTTAAAGAAGCGATGATTAAAATCGGGATGGATTTGCCATTTTCTATGTACGCATACGATATGGATGACGCACTTAAAGCGGCTGAGACTATCGGTTTTCCTATCATCATCCGTGCTTCATTTACCCTCGCAGGTGGCGGAAGCGGTGTTGCTTATAACATGGATGAGTTTAAAGAACTCGCAAGACGCGGACTTGATGAGTCTCCGGTCACAGAAATCCTCATAGAGGAGTCTCTTCTTGGCTGGAAAGAGTACGAGATGGAAGTTATTCGTGACAAAGCGGACAACTGTATCATCGTATGTTCTATCGAAAACTTCGACCCTATGGGTGTACATACAGGTGATAGTATCACAGTAGCACCTGCCCTGACACTCACCGATAAAGAGTATCAAAGAATGCGTAATGCTTCTTTTGACATCTTGCGTGAAATTGGTGTTGACACAGGCGGAAGTAATGTTCAATTCTCAATTGACCCAAAAACAGGACGTATGATTGTAATTGAGATGAATCCTCGCGTTTCTCGTTCATCTGCTCTTGCATCAAAAGCTACAGGGTATCCTATTGCTAAAGTTGCAACACTTTTGGCCGTTGGATTTACACTTGATGAGATTACGAACGACATTACAGGAACACCTGCTGCGTTTGAGCCTGTTATCGATTATGTTGTAACAAAAATCCCTCGTTTTACTTTTGAGAAATTTCCTGAAGCAGAAAATACACTCAGTACAAGCATGAAATCTGTCGGTGAAGTTATGGCTATTGGACGCACGTTCAAAGAGTCTATGCAAAAAGCACTCTGTTCACTTGAGACAGGACTTTGCGGTTTTGATGCAATGCCTTTTGATGATGAGTTTGTAAAACACGAAATTCGCCGTCCAAACGCAGACCGCGTTTTGTATGTAGCTGAAGGTTTTCGCCGTGGCATGAGCGTAGAAGAGATGTTTGAAACTTGTAACATCGACCCTTGGTTTTTGTACCAAATAGAAGAGATTTTACAATCTGAAAAAGCAATGACATCTGCAATATTAACAGACGAACTGCTCATGAGAGCTGCAAAAGTTGACGGTTTTTCAGATAAAAGAATTTCTCAGCTTATCGCTCAAAATTCAGAAATAACAGTAAGTGAAAATGATGTTTATGATGCAAGAAAAAAACTCGGCGTTCACTTGGAATACAATGAAGTAGATACCTGTGCGGCAGAGTTTGAAGCACTGACACCATATCTTTATTCATCTACAAACATTACAAAACTTCCAAATGTTCAAAAACGCCAAAGTGACAAGAAAAAAGTGATGATTATCGGCGGCGGTCCAAACAGAATCGGTCAAGGGATAGAATTTGACTACTGCTGTGTTCATGCTGCGTTTGCGCTTAAAGAGATGGGAATTGAAACTATCATGTACAACTGTAACCCTGAAACAGTTTCAACAGACTATGACACTTCGGATGTACTTTATTTTGAACCGATTGATTTTGAACATGTGCGTGAAGTAATTGAAAATGAAAATCCAGACGGCATTATCGTCCATTTTGGTGGACAAACACCACTTAAGCTTGCAGATTCACTTACAAAAATCGGTGCAAAAATCGCAGGAACGCCATCAGCTGTTATTGACCTTGCTGAAGATAGAGAACAATTTTCTAATTTTGTTATCAAAAATAGTCTCAAACAGCCTGAAAATGGTCTTGCACGTACTAAAGAAGAGTCATATGTAATTGCTGAGCGTCTCGGGTATCCTGTTCTTGTACGTCCATCATTTGTTCTTGGCGGTCGTGGTATGCGTATCGTTTATAGTGAAGATGAACTCAAACAATATATGGATGTTGCAGTTTCTGTTTCGCACAATGCACCCGTTTTAATTGATAGATTTTTAGATCAAGCTATCGAGCTTGATGTAGATGCTATTTGTGATGGCAAAGAGGTTTATATCGGTTCAGTTATGCAGCATATAGAAGAAGCGGGTATCCACTCAGGCGATAGCGCTTGTTCACTTCCTCCCGTAAATCTTTCAAAAGAACTAATAGAAAAAGTAGAACAGCAGACAAAAACTATCGCACTTGGTTTAGGTGTTGTCGGGCTTATGAATGTCCAGTACGCCATCTATGAAGGTGATATCTATCTTATTGAAGTAAATCCTAGAGCTTCACGAACTGTTCCTTTTGTCTCCAAGGCAACAGGTATGCCTCTTGCAAAAGTTGCAACACGGGTTATGATGGGTGAAAACCTCAGAGATGCACTTGCATTTTATGACAAATATAACATAGTAGAAGAAGCAAACGATCTGCTTCGTCCACTTCTCAAAGGTCATATCTCCGTAAAAGAAGCAGTTTTTCCTTTCCATAAACTTTATGGAGCTGATCTTGTTTTATCTCCTGAAATGAAGTCAACAGGTGAAGTGATGGGTATCAGCTCAAACTTCGGTATCTCTTTTGCCAAAGCACAACTTGCAGCAGGCAATAAGATTCCAACAGGCGGGATATGTTTCCTTTCGTTTGTCGATACAGACAAAAAACATGCAGCTGAGATAGCAAGCGGCCTTCATAAAAATGGCTTCAAACTTGTAGCGACAAAAGGTACACAAAGTATCATCGAAGAAGCAGGCATACCATGTGAGAGAGTTCTTAAAATATCAGAAGGCCGTCCAAATATAGAAGATAGCATGAAAAATGATGAAATATCTATGGCAATCAACACTTCAGATAACAACACTTCTAAAAAAGATGCTGTGAAAATTCGTCAAGAAGTTCTCAAACGCAACATCCCATACTTTACGACACTTAGTGCCGCAAGAGCACTTATCTTAGCCCTTGAAGAGATGAAAGATACATCATGGTCTTCTCCTCAGGCACTTCAAGACTTTTTAGCTTAAGGGTGAGTGTCGTCCTAGCACAAACCGACACTACCGTCGGTTTTTTATCTCAAAATGCACATGAGCTCTATGAGATAAAATCCCGTGCAAATTCAAAACCTTTTATCAAAGTCTTTGAAAGTTTTGCCTCTTTTAAAAACGCAGGATTTAGAGTTCCAAAAAAACATAAAAACAGTGTCAGACGCGCGAAAAAAACGACTTTTATTCTCAAGCAAAACTCCTTTCGCATTGCCCCAACACAGCTTCACTCCTCTATCATTCGTGCACTCCACTGGTCATATTCCACTTCTGCAAACGCAGCGGGCAAGAACTTTGAGAGAAGTTTCTGCCAATCAAAAGCTGATATAATAGTAGAAGACCATCGCGGTTTGAGTGAAAAAAGCGCATCAACAATCTTGGTGCTGGGTCGCAGAAAAAAAAGGAGACTCCGATGAGTAAAATAGTTCAAGCGTTTTTAACTGGTGTATTTATCACTTTTATTTTTGATTTTTTGATTTTTTTAGGCATAAAAGAGAACTATATTGATTTTTACAAAATTGATTTATACTATAATATTCATTTTGCAGATAACCAAAATATCTTTATCTATCTTCTTTTTAGTGCCTTTTTTGGCTATTTGGTTTCATATATCGATTCCAATAAAATCAAACTTCCAATCCTTATCTTTTTCTTTACAGCTTCACTTGCAACACTTATACCACAGATAGGGAACGCACTTGGCGCAGGATTTTTTATGCAAAAAAATCAAATATTTAAATCAAAAAGATATACTTTCACGGGCGATGTTTATTACATCGGTCGTACAAACATAACATTTTATGATTATGACCTTCAAAAAATAATTTTACTTAAAAAAGAGGAACTAATACCATGAAACATCTCACAAGTTTGGCAAACGGTGTTGCCTTAGGCGGTGCTGGTTTAGTCATGATGAGCGTACTTAGCGGATGCGCTCAAGAAGAACAAAAACCTGCAAACAAATTTTTAGTCATCGAACAACAGCCAAATGGCAAATATCTCGTCGTCGAAGAGGTGCCGACAGATGGACCTAGCCGTGCCGTCATTCGTGAAAAAGATGCAAATGGCAATACAGTTGAGCGCTTTATGAATGAAGCAGAGATGAAAACTCTAGCAGAACAGGAGTATCTCAAAACGCAAGATGGTACGAGTGAGACTGTACAAAGCGGAGAAAGCAGCGGAGGTATGGGTCTAGCAGGTACGATTCTTGCGGTCGCAGCTGGTTCACTTCTTGGAAATATGATAGGAAATGCACTAATGAACAACAAAAATTTCTCGCAAAAGGCTACAAGTGTCAACCAAAGTCCCTACGCACGTTCTGCTGCTAAATCTTCTGCTACATCTGGGAAAAAAAGCTTTTTTGGTTCTTCAAGCTCAAGTAACAGCGCAAGCAAAACAAATTTTGGGAGCTAAATTATGGTAAAACTTCAAAAAGTACGTCCACTGGATGATGCAACTCTCGAAGAACTTGGCTTCTCTTGGCATACAGATAGCGATGGAAGTAAATATGTAAGTGATGCGCTCGTAAATGTGACTTCACAAGAAGCAGAAGTTTATTATGAAGCGGTTAATGAGCTTTATGACATGTACGTAGAAGCTGCTGAGTATGTCATACAAAACGATTTATTTTTTGAACTCGGTATCCCATTTAATCTTGTCGATTCTATCAAAAAAAGCTGGGAAAATGATGTCCATTGGCATCTTTACGGACGTTTCGATCTCGCAGGCGGGATTGATGGGCAAGCTATAAAACTCATCGAATTTAACGCTGATACTCCAACAGGGCTCTTTGAGACTGCTCTACTGCAGTGGGCTATTCTGAAGCACAATGGCATGAATGAACAGATGCAATTTAATAATATCTATGAGTCTATAAGTGAAAATTTTAAACGTCTTATCACCCTCTTTGATGATACAAAAGAGTTTGAAGCACGTTATGATGGCTGGAAAATCCTCTTCTCGAGTATCTCACAAAACGCAGAGGAAGAAGTTACAACAAGACTCTTGCAACAGATGGCGACAGATGCCGGATTTAACACAGGTTTTGAGCATCTTGAAAACACCCATTTTGATGAAGAGGGTATTTTTGACGCAAATGAAAATCCTTACGAATACTGGTTTAAACTCTATCCTTGGGAAGATATAGCTAGCGATGAACCTGAGCTTGCTACGATGCTCACAACTATTATGCAAAATCAAAAAGTTATCATCTTAAACCCTGCCTACACACTTTTGTTTCAATCAAAGGGAATGATGAAGATACTTTGTGATCTGTTTCCAGAATCTCCTTATCTGCTCAAAACATCTTTTGAACCACTCCAAGGAATCAAACAAGTCGAAAAAACTGTTTTTGGAAGAGAAGGTGCCAATACAAAGATTATCGACGCAGATGGAGTCACACTCATCCAAAACGCAGGACCTTACGGTAACTACAAAAAAGTCTATCAAGAGTATATAGAGTTTCCAAAAGATGCAGATGGAGTGAAATATCAAGCAGGAGTTTTCTTTGCTTATGAAGCTTGTGGTCTTGGATTTAGAAAAGGTTCTGAGATTTTAGACAATATGAGTAAATTTGTGGGGCATATCATTAGTTGATATTAAACAGCCAAACGAATAAATCCGTTTGGCTATAAAACTTATCGGTTATTTATTTGCAAGTTTCTCTTTAAGAATTATTTTTCCACTCTCAACACCTGGTTGGTCGTATGCGTTTATGTACATAAATTTTGCACAAGCCGATGTTAAAAGTTCATACTCATACATCAAACTTGCTATCGCTCTTTCGTTTACACCTGTGATAGTGATAACATCACAAGGTATATCGCCAAAGCTGTTAATAGACTCTATCGTTGCATCTGCTTGCATATTTATTAGTGAAGAAAACTCTACATTATCAAGATAATCTAACTCTTCAAGACCTGCAAGTGTTATCTGCGGGATTTTGAGATGATTATCAAAATCTTCCACTTTAATAACCGTTACAGTCTTATCTCTAGTTCCACCGACAATCAACTGTAAAAATGAGTGTTGGTCTATCGGACCTATGATACCGATAGGTGTGAGACCTTGTCTGCTTTGGTTTGTATCTATTTTGCCAAGACTCTCTCCCCAAAGTTGTATATACCACTTGTTAAATCCTTCT
The DNA here is from genome assembly GCA_001829625.1 of Sulfurimonas sp. GWF2_37_8. Taxonomy (GTDB): domain Bacteria; phylum Campylobacterota; class Campylobacteria; order Campylobacterales; family Sulfurimonadaceae; genus Sulfurimonas. Next base: position 13,929 of record MIBW01000043.1, read on the forward strand.
AAACGCGATGAGTAAGAGAAAACAACATTGATATTAAATTTGTTTCTATACTCTGTAAAAAATCTCGCTTTTTTAAGAACGCGCTCGTGGTAATTAACCTGTGCATCATCTTGTGCACACAGCTGAAAAAAGGAGTTATAAACATCCTTCGCTCCAGCCAGAATCTCATCAATATCTATACCGACTATCGCAAGAGGAAGCAGACCTACAGCACTTAACACAGAAAATCTTCCCCCTACATTTTTAGGTATTTCAAAAGTTTGCATACCATTGCTCTGCGCATAAAAGTTCAATTTTGAATCATTTTCAGTAATGACAACGGTGTTGCTTGCATCCACGTGGACTAAAGTGTTGATGTATTTAAAAATAGAAACTGTCTCAACTGTTGTGCCGGACTTTGAGATGATAACAAAAAGCGTATCCGTAAGGTTGATAGTCGCGATTTTTGATTTGATATCTATAGGGTCTGTCGTCTCTAAAAAATAAAGATTTTTAGAGAGATTTTTTGAATGTTTGAGAAATTTATAAATTGCGTATGTCCCTAAAGTGCTGCCGCCTATACCGATTACTACGATATTTTTTTGCTTCACCTCATTAGCGTACGCTTTAAACGCAGTTGTATCTTGATTTACAAGATTGTAGTAACCGATATGCTCTTTTTCTTTGATTATCTCACTAAAGAGTTCATTATCCGAAATCGTGGGTGTAAAGTTATTTTGATAGTGCATACTTTTTTCCTTATCTGTTCAAATGTTAAATGTAAATTATATGTTGCTTTTTGCATAAAAGTAGTTAGTTGCTTGCACAAAACCATCTACACTTCCACAATCAAAACGCTTGCCCTTAAACTTATACGCAATCACTTTTCCTTGTTTTGCCTGCTCTAAAAGTGCGTCCGTAATCTGAATCTCTCCGCCTTTACCAGGTTTAACTTCTCTGATAATATCAAAAATATCTGGTGTGAGAATATAGCGTCCGATAATTGCTAGATTTGAAGGTGCATCTTTTGGTTCCGGTTTTTCAACCATATTGTTTACACGCATAATATCAGGAGTGATAAACTCACCAGCAACAACCCCGTACTTATTTGTATCTTTTGGCGGCACTTCTTCTACGGCTACTATAGAACACTGATACTGTGCATAGAGTTTTACCATTTGAGATAGAATAGGCTCGTTGTCTCCATTATCACATAAATCATCCGCAAGGATAACTGCAAACGGTTCATCCCCTATGAGGGTTTCTCCGGTGAGTATGGCATGCCCCAAGCCCTTCATCTCAACTTGTCTTGTATAACTGATTGTACAATTTTTTACAATATCTCTAATCTCTTTCATAAGCTCTTCTTTAGGAGTGCCATCAATTTGATGTTCAAGCTCATAAGATCTGTCAAAGTGATCTTCAATCGCACGTTTTCCACGCCCTGTAACAATCGCCATCGTGTCAATACCCGCACTTCTTGCTTCCTCCACACCATACTGTAAAAGCGGTTTTGTAAGAATCGGCAACATCTCTTTAGGAATAGCCTTTGTCGCTGGTAAAAATCTTGTACCGTATCCTGCGGCTGGAAATAAACACTTTTTAACGCTTGTCTTCATATAAAAATCCTTGATAATTTATGTAAATTTTACAACAAAAGAGTACAAACACATCTTAAAGTTGTATTTATATTTTGAGCTTATACACCTTTGCATGAGGATTTGTTATCACTTTTTCAAAAAGGTTCGTGTCATAACTTTCTAAAACCATCAATTGAATAAAAAGAGAGTTATATGTTGCTTCATCAAGCACTAAAAATGTATTGTAATTAGACATATAGATGATACTTACCTCTGCGTTTGGGTCTATGTTTTGAACACTGCTTTGGAGTTGCATCTCTTTGTCATAAAAAGTTTTTACAAATCGTTTTGGTGTCACTTTTTGTGTTCCAATAGTGAGTGCAAAAGTCTCTTTATCCATAAAAACTTCTTGACTTAATTGGATAGAAGAGCCTACATCACGGAAATTTCTGCTTATAAAATAAAATGGTGCTTTTTTCTCTTTGCCACTCATAAGGTCAATATACGAAAACTTTGTGAGCGTTGGATAGATACTCAGCATATTGAATGGAAGATAAAAATAGATATCTCTTGTCTTATTTGGTAGTTTTATCTCTGTTTGCAGTGAAAGTAAAAAATCATTTGCATCACTAAAGCCATAATCACTGCACATCTGCTCTATATAAGAGAGAGAACGATTAGTTTCATAACCTGCCTCAGTATATTCCACATCCAATCTTGCCATCTTTGCCGCTTCTTCTTGTGGCGAGGTAAGAATAAAACTTACTGGAAAATTGACATCTCCATCATGTTTGCCCCCATCAACGAGCGTTTTAACATCTCCATAATAACGAATAGGATAACCATAATCCCACCACGCGACCACATAATCTTCTCTATTGGCTTTGACTTTAAGTATATCAAGCACCTTTACCTCATCCGTATTCATCACAGTAGGTACCTTATACCCTTCTATATGTTGATAGTTTGGATATAAAATAGCCAAGGTAAACGCAACCATACTGAGATATTTGAGTTTTTCCGTTGGCATCACACGTCCAAGTTCTGTTATCAAAAACGCAACCCCAAAAGCCAAAATCGGCACAGCGTAGATAGTAAAACGCAATCCCCCGACACTGGCTAAAAAGCCAAGACCTATCATAGGAAGTGCTAGCAACATGAGTTTGTGTTTGTAGGCAAGGTAAACATAACCAGCAAGAGAAAGGATAAAAGTAACACCGTGCCCACTGATACGATTTGCGAACTCAGAAAACGGTATCGATCCTGCTTCTCGTACTGTCTGCATAACGGCAAAATAGTGAAGTCCCATTCCTTCTTTGCTGCTTACTAAAGTATCCGTAAAAACATAAAGTTTGAGCCTTAACCAAATAGGGTCAAAACCGCCTGTTACAAAAAACGCAACTACCGCAAGTGCTAAAATGGAAAAAGCAAATTTGTCTGCTTTTTCCATCTTAAAAAAAACATAGAGTCCAAATACGATAGGCAAACGAATCACTCCATCGACATCCATCATTGCAAAAAGCATAATGGCCAAAAGTTTGTAGTTGTAGAGATTTTTTCTCTCAAAAATCAAAGCATATACAAGGATGAGTGCAAAAAAGGAAAACTCAAGGGAATAACTCTGCGGATACCACCATCTATAGATGAGAATATCAATAGCCGTAATAAGAAGATATTTCTCTTCTTTGGTGTTTATCGCCCAGATAATAGACCAAAGTAAAAACATCGGCAGCACGATATTGAGCATATCAGTATCATAATACCCCGCCATAGTACGGTTGTAATAACTCCATGCCACAGAACCAAGCAGTGCCGCGATAAATCCAAGGGTGAGATTATGCAGCGTTTTTGCTATAAGAATCATAGGAATAACAACCAGAGAACTCAGCACTACAGGCATATAAAGGATAACACTCTCAAAAGAAAAAGGTAAAATCTTTGCAAAAAATGCAGTGAGCTGTGAAGTTGCCAAAGTCGTCGGAGATAGATCATATGGCTGTGAGAGACCACTAAGTATATCACGCGCACCCTCTGCCCAAAAATAGCCGTCATTTGTGTTTATCATCAGTTGGCCGTTAAACTTAAAAGCCTCATAATCGCCAAATTGATAAACCCATATCAAACGCAGTGCAACTGAAAATGTAAACGCAAAAAGAATGTAGAGCAGTGTAAGCTTTGTTTCTTTATCTATCTGAATCAAGGTAAACCTTTTTTGTATTAAATTCTTTTATAATCTCTATTTTACCAAACATTGATTTCGTTATAAACGCTGTCTCTCTCAACTGGAGTAAATCCACTGTTTTTGATAAGCGCGACAAAATCTTCTAGCACTACGCCGTTGGCGCTTTTGGCACCTGCGGCGGAGTTGATAGACTCTTTTTCTATCGTTCCGTCTAAGTCATTTGCTCCAAACTCTTGCGCTACAAGTGCCAAATTTACAGTAGAGGTGACCCAATAGGCTTTGAGATTTGGGACATTATCAAGCACTAAACGTGCAACTGCCATAGTTTTAAGTATCTCATTTGCCGTTATCGGCGCTTTGATATTGAGGTAATTGTTCTCTGTCTGATAAACAAGCGGAATAAAACAGTTAAATCCGCCTGTTTTGTCCTGTAGTGCGCGGATACGCATCATATGATCTATACGATTTTCACGGCTTTCTATATGACCAAAGAGCATTGTCACATTGGACTTTTTGCCTCGCTCATGCCATTTTTGATGGATCTCTATCCACTGATCTGAAGTTACTTTGCCTTTACAGATAAAGTCTCTCACCTTCTCATCAAAGATCTCAGCACCGCCACCAGGCATAGAGTCCACACCGTTTTCTATCATAAGATCCAATATATCATCATAACTTTTAGTGTGATGACGGGAGAGAAAATCCACTTCAGCAGCTGTGAGCGCTTTAATATGTAAATGCGGGTATTGCGTTTTTATCTTTTTAAATATACCAAGGTACCACTCAAGAGTGACATTTGGATTGTGCGCGGAGACAATATGCACCTCTTTGGCACCTCTCTCATCTATCTCTGCAACAATTTTTAAAATATCTTCGTGGCTCATGGTATATTGATTTGGGTTTTTGCGTGTGGCCGAATAGGCGCAAAACTTACATACATCCGCACAAACATTTGTCGGATTGATATGACGGTTGATGTTGAAGTAAGTTTTGTTGCCATGAAGTTCTTTGCGTTTTGCATCCGCCAAATCGCCAAGCTCAAAAAAGTCCATCTCATAGAGTGCGAGTGCTTCATCAAAATTTATTCTGTTATGTATCATTTATAGTCCTGGTGCCTTCCACATTGAAGTCGTGATGTTAGCATCTACTAACTTTAGTTGGGCTTCATATGCATTTTGCCATTGTAATTTTATAGCATCATATAGTTTTGTATTTTCTGCGTTTGGAAGATATATTTTTTCCCAAACAACAAGAGTTTCTGCTGCGTTTTGCAGATTTGCGTAGATACCACATCCCACACCCGCCGCCATTGCCGCGCCTAGAGCTGTTGCTTCGGTGACACGTGGTATTTTCACCCTGCAACCTGTGACATCAGCAAGTATCTGCGACCAAAGCGCGCCTTTGCTAGCCCCACCTGCAAAAACTATCTCCTCTATCGCAACACCGCTAAAAGCTTGAATTTTTTTTAGATTGATACTTGAGACGATAGCTGCGTTTTCTTCAAGAGCACGAAACATCGAAGCCCTATTGCACCTTTTTGCATCTAGTGAAAGGTTCAAAAAACTCGGAGCTGCATGGTACCATTTGCCATATTTCATAGTATCTGAAAAGATAGGCAAAATCCCATAGGAACCTACCGGCACATATTTGGCGTTTTCTTCCAAAAGCGTATAAACATCTATCCCCCGCTCATCTGCTTGCTGTTTTTCCATATCGCAAAACGCATCTCTAAACCAGCGCATAACAAGACCGCTAAAAAAAGTGATGCCCTCAGCTTGAGACAAACCTTTGATGACATGAGGATTGATGCGTATGCCCATATCTTTTGGAGGCTGCGTTTGCGATGGAATATTGACCACTTGCTGCCAAAATGAACCGCCAAGGACTGCCACCTGCCCTGCGTTGACTACGCCAAGACCAGCAGAACCAAGCTGCACATCCCCACCACCCATCACAACTTTTGTATTTTGTGAAAGTCCACTCTCTTTTGCTGCATGAGCCGTAACATTTCCCATAAATGCCCCAACTTCAAACACGGTGGGAAAAATGTCATCTTTAATACCTACTCGTTTTGCCATTTCTGGCATCCACTGGCGTTTCTCAAGAGAAAATATACCTGTTGTTCCGCCGTTACTGGGATCGGTTGCGATAACACCTGAGAGTTTTGCTAGGATCCAGTCTCCTATCATCGAGATTGACGTAACTTTTTCATACATTTCGGGTCTGTTATTTTTGAGCCAAAGAAGACGAGGAAGCGCACCTAAAGCAAAGGTTTGACCTGAATATGCATAAAACTCTTCTTCAACTCCTTCAAAATGTCCTATAAGATATTTCACTTCCTCTGACGCTCTTGCATCGACATTTGCTACAGCCCAAAGTTCTCTGCCTTCTTTGTCATAGAGAACTATTCCCTCACGCATACTTGTAGCACTCAGTGCTAGGATATCTGCTGCATTTATAGACGCATTTTGCACAACGTCTGCGATACATAAGCAGACAAGTTTCCAGTTTTTTTCAAAATCAAAAGACATAGAACATGCCACACCCGTCTCTTGAAGATGCGTCCACTCTTTTTGCGCAACACTTATTTGATTGCCCAGAGTGTCAAAAAGTACCGCACGAACACTTCCTGTTCCTGCATCAATAGAAAGTAAATATTGCATATTATCGTTTCAATTTCGCCTGTTCAAGTTCCCAATACTCCATCGCAAAACTATCCTCTTCACTGATACTTTTATATCCGCCAAGCTTATCTGCACGAAGAACAGCAAGCATCGTATGAGTAACGATATCACTCACCATCTGCGCCTCTTTTTTATTTTTGCCAAAAGAGATGACCGCTGCGTTTTTGATAATCATATAGTTTGGAGAAGGTTCTATTGATATTTCATTTGTCGCGTGTCTGTGAAAATACTCTAAATACGCTTTTTTATACGCATTAACACCCTCTTCAAGATTTGTGTCTTCCATGATAAGCGGTACCCTTTTAGTGCGTATAATATGCTCAGGAGTTAAAACACCACGTGATGCAAATTCTCTGAGATTTGGCTGCGCAGCATAGAATGTAGCAAGTGGCGTTTGATTGATGACTATAGAGACTTCATAACCTTTTTGTGCAGAGAAAAACTTCTGGATTTTGATAATATCGCAATCACTATGAATGTGTGTATGTTCCAAATCTATAGGAGCATTTTCTTTTAAAAACTTTTCCGCTTTAGTGACTGCGTTTATCATTTTTTCATAAGATCTTTTTGCATCATCATCAAAAGTAAATATACCGTGGTTATGCAGGATAATCCCTTCTATTGACGACCAATCCATCTCTTTTGTCATCTCATAAACAGTATGCGCCAAAATAAATCCCGGCATCACATAAGGAACTATCAAAAAATTCGGGTAGATTTTTTTGATATTTTCTTCGCCACTCACTGCGTTTGAGAGTGTCACCACAGCATCTGCGTGTGTATGATCGACAAACTTATAAGGAATAAGCGCATGAAGTATCGCTTCAACGGAAGGATTTGGAGCAGAGGTATCTGTCATAGCAGCTTTTTGCGCAGCAACCATATCGCTATCATTTAGCTTTTGTAGCTTTGCCATCTCTAAAAGAGCAAAGAGTTTTACAGGAGCAAAACCTTCAGCTTTGATACTTTCTAAGTCCCAACCACTGCCTTTGACAAAAAGCAACTCTTCGCCGCCAACTTTTGTTTTCACAGAAGTGTTACCACCTCCATGAAGTACCAGTTCATTGTTTTGACCTAAAAGATTGGATGTATAAACCCGTAACTCCAAATCACTTTGAAAATTTTTTGCCTCTTCATCTCTCCATAAATTTTTCATCTTTTATCCTAAAACTTGAAGTTCATCTGTATATTTTGCTTCACAAAAAGGCTCAAAACTTGATTTGTAAATCTTATAATGCTTCGATGTTTTATGCCCATCAAGCGCTGCTTCATCTCTCCAAGTCTCAACTGCCATAAATTTTCTTCTGTTATTTTCATACTGAAATATTTCATAAAATAAAACGCCATCTTCCGCTTTACTTGGTTCTACCATGCCACTTAGAAGCTCTTTCATCTTTTCCTCGCAGCCCTCCTTAGCTATAAATGTTACCCTTTTGGTAATCGTCATACTTTTTCTCCATAAATGTTTATAATTTAATTTGCTGGATTATAGCTAATTAAAGTAAGCGCACTATAAATAAAAATTATTATTTCAGTGTTTCTTATAGGTGGGTGAAGGGTACTTAAAGAGATAGATTTACCATACCTAAACCCACTTCCTGCAAACAGATATGTCTATAAGCAATTTAAAATAGCAAGAG
>MIBW01000044.1:0-2907 GCA_001829625.1 Sulfurimonas sp. GWF2_37_8
GCTACAAAGCTGATATTTGCAACAGAGTTATTTTCAAATAATGATTTATAGCGAAGTGACTCTTCATAAGGAAGATCTGGAATGATGAGACCGCTAACGCCAATCTCTTTGGCAAGTGGGATAAGTTTGTCCATGTTTTGCTGATAAAAACTGTTGAAATATCCCATCCATAAAGTATCAACATGAGGAGCTATGGCTTTTGAAATCTCTAAAAGATGTGAAAATCTAAAACCAAGCTCAAGGGCTTTATGGTTTGCTTTTTCTATAAGAGGACCATCTGCCACAGGGTCAGAAAAAGGAACACCAAGCTCGATACTATCCACACCATTTTGCCCAAGTGCTAGCGCAAGGTCGATACTAAAAGATTTTTCTGGATATCCAGAAGTGATATATGCTACTAATTTTTTCATAAAGTTTGTTGTTCCAAATCAGGTAATTTTAATAAAGAGAAATTGATTTTACTGAGTTCGTTGTCAAATTTTATATCTTCTTGCCACTTTGCAAACATATCACTTATATTCAAAAGCCAGTCGATGGTCTCTTGTGTTATGGGCTTTTGTGTTGCGCGTAAAATCTCAAGTGCATCTTCTACAAAAGAAGCAAGTTTATTCATTGAACTGAGCTGAAGATAACCAGAAGCAGATTTGATATTGTGAAAGACTCGAAAAAGCTCATTGATGCTTCTTCTTTGTATTGTAGGTTTTGAAAGATCGATTATCATAACCTCCATACTCTCAACCATCATCGTATAGTGATCAAAGAACTCATCAACTATGTCAAAATCAAAGGAAGCTTCTAAATCACTTCTTACACCCATAAAATAATTCTCCTATAATGGTTTGGATTATAGCAGTTTTTAGTTAAAATTCTTTTTACTAAAACTAATCCAAATAAAGAGCCTGCACATGAGAAAAAAAATGACTTTATCTGCTATAAAAAAGACAAAAGGAGTGCGACCTTTGGTGATGATTACGGCGTATGATGCACTTTTCGCTTCTCTTTTTGAGCAGAGTGCGGACATTCTGCTTGTGGGAGATAGTCTCAATATGAGTTTCGCAGGAAAACCTGATACACTCAGCGCCACGATGGATCAGATGCTCTACCATACAAACGCAGTGTGCATAGGTGCTAAAGAGAGTTTTGTTATCTGTGATATGCCTTTTGGAACCTACATTACAAAAGAGATCGCCCTGCAAAACGCAATCCGTGTTTTTCGTGAGACACCTGCGGACTGTGTCAAGATAGAAGGTGGTGCGGACAAAGCAGAGATTGTGCAATATCTCACAAGCAATGCCATTGCGGTTTGCGGGCATATAGGTCTCTTACCTCAGTCTCTGCGCAGTGAGGGCGGTTATAAAGTCAAAGGCAAAACAGAAGAAGAGTCGCAACAGCTCATCAAAGATGCGCAAGCCATAGAAGCGGCAGGTGCTTTTTGTATTGTCATCGAAGGTGTCAAAGCTGAGGTCGCTACTGCAGTTGCAGAAGCTGTAAATGTTCCCGTTGTAGGCATAGGTGCTGGCAATGGTGTTGATGGGCAGGTGCTTGTTTTTTCTGATATGCTTGGATTTTTTGAAGCTTTTACACCGAAGTTTGTCAAAAAATATCTTGATGGAGCAAGCCTCGTCAAAGAAGCAGTAGAAAAATACGCGGATGAGGTGAAATCACGAGAGTTTCCTCAAGAGATACATACATATTGATTTTTTTAAAGTCACACTAGGAAGCATATGGAACGGTTGGTAGAGATAGAGAGATTTAATGCTGAAGATGAGAGTAGCGAAGTTACGCTGCGTCCTGATGTTTGGAGCGAATATATAGGTCAAGATCAGATCAAAAAAAATCTTGGTGTTTTTATAGAGGCAAGTAAAAAACGCAAAGAAGCACTTGACCATGTACTGTTTTACGGCCCTCCAGGACTTGGAAAAACGACATTAGCACTTATTATCGCCAATGAAATGAGTGCAAATATAAAAGTGACAGCGGCACCCATGATAGAAAAAAGTGGCGATTTGGCGGCAATTCTTACAAATCTTGAAGAGGGTGATATCCTTTTTATTGATGAGATTCATCGTCTTTCACCTGCAGTTGAAGAGATACTTTACTCCTCTATGGAAGATTTTCGTATCGATATTATCATCGGAAGTGGACCTGCTGCACAGACTGTTAAGATAGACTTGCCGCGTTTTACACTTATCGGAGCGACCACGCGCGCGGGAATGCTCTCAAATCCTCTTCGAGATAGATTTGGCATGAGTTTTAGGATGCAGTTTTATTCTTCCGATGAACTTGCAAAAATTATCTCACAGGCTTCACTTAAACTCAATAAAGAGATTATTCATCAAGCAGCACTTGAAATAGCGAAACGCAGTCGTGGCACACCGCGTATTGCACTGCGTTTATTGCGTCGTGTAAGGGATTTTGCAGAAGTAGCAAACGAAAATGACATCAAACAACAGCGCACAAAATATGCACTTGATGAATTGGGTATCAACTCTCATGGTTTTGATGAAATGGACTTGCGTTTATTGAGTCTCTTAGCAGCCGCTAAGGGAAGGGCAATGGGTCTGAGTACTATTGCCGCTGCACTGAGTGAAGATGAAGGTACGGTGGAAGATGTTTTGGAACCATATCTGCTAGCAAACGGTTATCTTGAACGCACAGCAAAAGGACGCAGAGCCACACGCGCGACTTATGATGTTCTCAACATAACACTTTCGATAGAAGAGGGGAAACTTTTTTAATGAAACCACAATATTTTGTCGCCATACTTTTTGCAACTTCACTCTATTGGATGTATCTTTTATATGCTCCATTCTTGCTGGGTATTACTATTGCGGCTTTGCTTGCTATTTCTACGGCAAATATTCAAAATTTTTTTGAGAAGATTTTGAAGTCAAAATTTTTAGCGGC
>MIBW01000044.1:2944-6829 GCA_001829625.1 Sulfurimonas sp. GWF2_37_8
GGATATTTTTTGGCAACACTCACGATGAAGCTCAATAGACTTGACCCTCAGGTTTTTATCAACATAGAGATGATGGCTCAGGCTTTTATAGAAACACCACCTGAATATCTGCTCTTTTTGAAGCCCTACGCATTGGATATGATGAAAAATCTCAACATCAGCTCACTGACGACAAATACCCTTTCTATTGCAGGTAGCATGGGTGCGTTTAGCGCTGGTTATCTCAAAAATGCGTTTCTTGTTATTATCTTTTATTTTTTCGCTCAGTATAATGGAGCTTTTATAGTGGAACTCCTCAAGCGTGTTGTGCAGATGTCTGTAGATGAAACGACAACACTTATTAAAGAACTCTCTTCAGTCATGAGTGTTGTTTTTTATTCTATAATCGTAAACGCAATGTTTCAGGGAGTTTTGTTTGGAGTCGCCATCTCTTCTATGGGCTACAATGGGCTTTTGTTTGGTGTGATGTACGGATTTGCTTCTTTGATACCTGTTGTCGGCGGTGTGCTCATGTGGCTACCATTTATGCTTTTTGAGTTTTCTATCGGCAATGAAAGTGGAGCTATCTTTATAGCACTCTATTCAGTTATAGTGATCTCGATTATCGCAGATACTTTTGTAAAACCGCTTATTATCAAAGAGATTAACAAAAGACTTCTCAAAGAGGATGACGCAAGGATGAATGAACTTGTCATCTTTTTCTCAATCATAGCAGGACTTGCTACTTTTGGTTTTTGGGGAATGATTCTTGGACCTGCGATTACATCATTCTTTCTTACGATTCTTAAACTTTTTGAAGCCAGAACAAAAGAGTGCGCGAGTTAAACGCTTTAAAGGGCTTTGTTCCTTATCTTTTATAAATATGGGCATGCTCATTTTTCCAGCGTCTATGGAGCCAAAACCAAAATTTCGGTTCGGCTTTAATGAGTGAAGTGAGCCAATCCGCTTGAGCTTGCGTTGCTTTGAGTATATCCGCGGCTTCGTCATCTGTTTTTTCTACGACGATTTCATCAAAAAGCATCAAAGTATAATTTTCTTCATCATCTGTGCGCATAGTAACAGGGATGATAGCTGCATCAAATTTACGTGCAAGATAGGCAGGCGTGGATGTTTGGCGGATACTTTGTCCCATAAACGTAACTTCCAAACCTTCTCTTTTGTTGATGTTCGTATCAATAAGAATACCACAGGCTGTTTTGTTTTTGAGGAGTTTTATAAGGGGTTTGATAACATTGGATTTTTCAAGATTGATGTTTCCAAAATGTGCACGTGACTCCAAAACCCAGGCTTCATACTCTTCGTTTTGCATCTTTTTATAAACAGCTCCCAGTGGTTCTATCAGTGCACTGATAGCAGCACCTCCTAATTCCCATGAGGAGTAGTGTGTTGTGATATAAATAACTGCACGCCCTTGTTTATGGACTTTTTGTACGGCTTCGATGTTTTGAATCGTAACTTTTTTCTGAAGTTCTTCGACACGCATGTGGCGTATTTCCATGAGATGTAGAAAGTTGAGTAGAAGATTTTTAAAACTGTAGCGTGTTATCTCATCTATGTCTGTCTCACTCAAAGTCTCATTAAACGCAAAGTTGAGATTTTGTCTGACAATTTTGCGGGATTTTGGAGAGAGAATATAAGCCAATTTGCCAAGAAAAACAAAAAATGTTTTGCGACTTTTTTTTGGAAGTGCTATCAAAAATTTTTCTAAAAGTAAAAAAAGTTTAAATCCCATTTGCCAAAAGCTCCTTTGCGTTTTTTACAATCTCTGCCACTTTTATATCTTTGATAGAAAAATCATTTTTGTCAATCTTGTTGAGGTTAACCAAGGAAGGAGATTTTATACCTCTATTTTTTGCTGTTTCATAAATCATACGTGTGGTTGTTGGCCCTAAGAGTGTGATAGATGGGATGTTCTGCGCCCAAGCCATATGGGTAGGTCCTGTGTCATTTCCAATAAGCAGATCAACTTGAGATATAAAAGAGACAAGTTCGCTCAGGGAGAGTTTTGGGGCAAGTGTCGCATAGTTGCTGCGCGCGGCTATAAACGCAGCTTCTTCTTTTTCTGCTTCGTTTCCCCAGATAATCAAGGCATTTTCTTTGAGGCTATTGCAGAGTTCTGTGACGTGCTCTTTTGGATATTTTTTTGATTCCCAAGAAGCACCGATGACAATAGCAATGTTTTTTTTCTCGTGCTTCAAGCTAAATTGCTGCTGTACTTCAAAAAGAGGCTTTTTTGTTAAAATCATCGTATCATCTATCTCAAAACCAAGTGCATCAGCGACTAAAAAACAGTTGCGTTTGATGACATTTTGGGTGTAAGGGATAGATGAGTTTGTCTTATAAAAAAGTGAACTGAGAGCTTCTCTGGATGAGTTTTTATCAAAACCATGCGTATTTTTTCCGATGAGTCGTGCAACGAAAGCTGACTTCAAAAGTCCTTGCATATCGATGATAATATCAAAGTTTCCAAGTGAACGAAGATAAAATAGGGTCTCTTTAAGCAAAGTGAAACTTTTTTCTTTTTTAAGGCGTTTGAGGTTGATAGTATGAACTTTATGCACAAGTGGATGCTTATGAAGCAGTGGAGCAAATACTTCCTCTGTAATCCACTCTATCTCTGCGTTTGGGTAGTTTGCATGAATAAACTGCAATACTATTACACTATTGACTATGTCGCCAAGCGCAGAGAGTCTGACAATGGCTATTTTATGCATATCTTTTTTCATAAGCGACATTATACTAAAGTAAACTTATTGTTATTTAGCCTTTGGTATAATCCCGCCATATTAAAACAAAGGTGAATATATTCCAATGGTCCCAGCAGATATCCAAGACTTTTCACTCGGCAGAACCAAAGCAAGAGCTTATTTTTGTTATCTCTTTTCAAAAAATATTCCAAATAGATTGCCTTCTTTAACTCAAGAGATGATTATGCCTCGTCTTTTAAAGATAAAAGGCGATTTGGAAAATTGTGATGGTGTCTATCTTTTGGATAGTAAAGGCGTACAAATCACACCGACTTTTGCGGCACATAGACAAATAGACGAAGATGAGGGAAAAATCCGTGCAGACAGAGCCTATTATTATCGTGCGGTACGAGAGGGAAGATGTAGTATTACTGATCCGTATCCTTCTTTGATGACGGGAGAGCTTTGTGTAACAGCCTCTCAGCCTATTTACTGTGAAAATGGCAATCTCAAATACGTTGCCTGTTTGGATATGCCTTTTGATGAGGTTTTAAAAATCACCCATCTCAATACCTTTGATACTTTTTTCAACAAATTTTTTAAATACTCTTATGGTTTGTTTGCTCTAGCACTCATCGCCGTAGCACTTTTACTTTTTGCCAAAGGTGTCCAGAGCTTTTTTATTTACGAGATAAGTGTTCTCCATTTTGAAGCAAAAAATGTTTTTGAAGCCACCATTCTCATTACTTTATCTCTAGCTATCTTTGACCTCTCTAAAACCCTCATCGAAGAGGAGATTATGGGTCGTTCCAAAGAACATAATATCTCAGGACCACATAAAACGATGGTAAGATTTTTGGGTTCTATTATTATTGCTTTATCTATTGAAGCGCTCATGCTGGTATTTAAATTTGCCATCACAGATCCAGAAAAATTGATGTATGCGATGTATATCGTCGGTGGAGTTGCAATACTTCTTGTTGGCTTAGCGGTATATATACAATTTACAAAATTAAAAATTGAAGATTAAAAATGATAGCAATAGTTGACTATAATATGGGAAATTTGGCAAGTGTTAAAAATGCTTTTGCCAAACTTGGAAAAGAGACAGTTGTGGAGAGTGATCCTGCGAAATTCAAAGAGTATGATAAACTTATACTCCCAGGAGTAGGGGCTTTCGGCGATGCGATGGAACACC
>MIBW01000044.1:6842-8681 GCA_001829625.1 Sulfurimonas sp. GWF2_37_8
GAGTAAAAAACCTATAATTGGTATTTGTTTGGGTATGCAGCTTCTTTTTGAGAGTAGTGAAGAGTTTGGACATCACAAAGGTTTAGGACTTATTAAGGGAAGTGTTGTAGCGTTTGATGAAGTTGCGTTTAGTGAACCTTTGAAAGTGCCACATATGGGTTGGAATAGGATGTTTACAAAGCCTCATCCACTTTTTCTAAACCTTGATGAAGAGCATTATCTCTATTTTGTACATAGTTATCATGTTATTTGCGATAATGAAGCTGATATCATAGGTACAACAAATTATGGTTATGATTTTACTTCGGCCGTGGCTCATGAAAATATCATGGGTATCCAGCCTCACCCTGAAAAAAGTCACAAAAATGGGCTTGCAATTTTAAAAAATTTTATCGGACTATAATTTTACGCTATCGGAAGTTATTCTGCTAGCTACGGTAACACTAGGTTTTCTTCGGCAGAAAGCCCACGCCACTTGTGGCTTTACTATTTAAAATAAGGAATACACATATGACTTTATACCCAGCGATAGATTTAAAAGACGGAAAAGCGGTAAGACTTACAAAAGGTCTTATGAATAGTGCAAAGATTTATTCGGATGAACCGTGGATTTTAGTCAAAAAGTTTGAAGAGATGGGTGCTGAATGGGTGCATTTGGTTGATCTTAACGGAGCTTTTGCTGGCGAACCTAAAAATCTTGAACAGATTATCAAGATACGCGAAAACTGTAAAGTAAAACTTGAACTCGGAGGTGGTATCCGCGACGAAGAGACTATCAAAAAGATGCTCTCTATCGGGATAGACCGAATTATTTTAGGCTCTATTGCAGTCAAAGATCCTGCATTTGTGCGCGAAATGGCCTCAAAATATCCTATTGCCGTGGGCATAGACGCTATAGACGGATATGTCGCAGTTGAAGGATGGGGTGAAGTGAGTAATATGAAAGCAACAGATTTGGCTAAAGAGTTTGCAAACGCAGGTGTGGAAGCAATCATCTGCACAGATGTTGGCAAAGATGGTACTTTGAGCGGTGTTAATGTAGAGTTTACGCTTGACATAGCAAGAGCAAGCGGGATTAGCACAATCGCTAGTGGTGGAGTAAAAGATGCAAGTGATATAGAAGCACTTGTAGCTACAAAAGAGGTGGATGGTGTTATTATCGGTAAAGCCTATTATGAGGGCACACTTGACTTACCAAAGATGTTTAAACTGCTAAATTAATAGAAAAACAAACAGATTTTTGCTATTATTACTGGATAAATTTTAAATTTTTATAAAGGATTTCACTTGAAATTACTTGTTGTTGATGATAGTTCTACAATGCGTCGTATAATTAAAAATACTTTAGCTCGTCTAGGATATACAGATATCCTAGAAGGTGGAGACGGTCTAGAAGGTTGGGCAGCTTTAGATGCGAACCCAGATATTGAGATGCTTATAACCGATTGGAATATGCCAGAAATGAATGGACTTGAACTTGTTAAAAAGGTTCGTGCCGATATGCGTTTTAAAGACCTTCCTATTATTATGGTAACAACTGAAGGTGGTAAAGCCGAAGTCATCACCGCACTTAAAGCAGGCGTGAACAACTATATAGTAAAACCGTTTACTCCGCAGGTACTCAAAGAAAAACTTGCTGCAGTTATGGGAGTTTCAGAATAATGCAGGAGCATTATTTTGAACTTGTCGTTAAAGTTTCATCACACCTTGCTCTTTATTCAGATTTTCTTGTAGATACACTTCCTGTTGGTTTTGAAGAGACAGACGATGGCTTTATCATAAGAAGCGAAGATGAGCTTGATACTATAGTTTGGGGCTTGGAACAGTTCACAGAAGCAT
>MIBW01000045.1:0-3729 GCA_001829625.1 Sulfurimonas sp. GWF2_37_8
TGGTTAATTGTGTTTGGTATCACTTGGGCAAAATTATCTACCATATCTTTTGCCATCGCAAACTTTTTCGTATCGGCCTCTACAACGGCATAATTTAAAATATTAATACCGTGTTGCGTTAATGCGTTAGCGTACGCTCTCTCACTGATGTCTGCGTATGTTTCAAAACCGTCATTTGACTCTAACCATCTTCCACCCTTATAGAAGAGCGTTATACTTTTTGCAATAAGTTGTTTATATAAATTAAAGTATTTTTGCTCCAAAGTCGCCTGATATCCCTCAAAAAGAGCACTGATCAAAAAAGCATAATCTTCAAGCAGAGCTTTTTGTACAGGTTTGACATTTGGGATAGTCTGATGAAAAAGCTCGCCCTTGACATACATCATCTCAAGCAGAGCATCAAGAGACTTTTGTGCTTCTAATGTGTACTTTTTATCAACTGCACCCGCTTTAAACTTACCTTTGATATACAGAGAGTTCCATGCCGTATTTATTTTATTGTCAATAAATGGATACTCCCTTGTTTTGCGCATCTCCAAAAGCAGCTCTTTTACCCTTTGAATAGCTTTTGGTGCGACATCTGTGGTGATATGCGGATTGCTCAAATCTCCGTCAAAATTTCCATCTTCTAAAATTCCAAGATACGCAAGTACAGCGTTTATCTCTGACTCTTTTAAACTTCTTTTTTTAAGATGCTCAAACACCTCATCATACTCATAGACAAAGTAAAATCCCTCCTCGTTTTTCCCCTCACTGTTTTTGCTATCGGCGTTGCTCGCACTCATATAGATGCCGCCGATTTGAAATCTTTTGTCCGTTTGAGCGATTGTCTCGTCTATGATTTTTTTATAAAGAGGGTTATTGGTATGTTTGTATGCTAATGCATAGGCTTCGAGAAGTTCGCCATTTGTGTAGAGCATCTTCTCAAAATGCGGAATTTGCCACTCCTCATCTACCGTATATCTGTAAAAACCACCCTCTATCTGGTCATAAATCCCACCCTTTGCCATAACGTCCAACGCGCCAATCGCCATATCTAAACTCTCTTTGTTTTTTGTTATCTCGTAAAGTTTCAAAAGAAGTGTGATTTTTGAAACCTCCGGAAATTTCGGCCGCTTTGAAAAACCGCCGTTTTTAAAGTCGTAAGATGATTTAAACTCGTTGATTGTTCTCTCTGCAAGATTAGAATGAAGTGAGGCTTTTTGGGTGGAGGGCTTTTGGCTCAGTTGCAGAGACACTATCACCTTTTCGCCTATTTGAGAAAGTTTTTGATGAGAAGTAGCCGCAACGCTGTTTATAATATTGACCAATCCTAAAGAACCATAACCCGCAGACAACGGCACATAAGTCCCGCTAAAAAAGGGATTTTTATCTGCAGTCATCATGACGGTCAAAGGCCAACCACCGCCTTTACCATTCATAGTTCTATAAACCTTTTGATAATAACTGTCTATATGCGGCAACTCTTCTCTGTCCACTTTTATGCTTATAAAATATTTATTCAGCAGTTTTGCGAAATGCTCATTTTCAAAACTCTCATGCGCCATCACATGACACCAATGACATGTCGAGTAGCCGATAGAGAGAAAGATAAGTTTGTTCTCTTTTTTGGCTTTGCTGAATGCTTCATCGCACCATGGATGCCAGTCAACGGGATTGTCTTTATGCTGCAAAAGATAGGGTGAAGTCTCTTTTGCTAAGTTGTTTGAAGCAATAGCGAAAAAAGACAAAAATAAAATAAGTGTTATAATTCTCATGAAAACTCCTTTTTACAATTATAAACAAATAAAAGTGCCGCTAAAGTGCTAAATGGAAAAACATGAAAATACTGCTTTTAGAAGATGACGCATTTATCTGCAAAGAGATACAAAACTTTTTTTTGCTAAACGACCATCAAGTTGATTATTTTCATGACGGGGAAGCACTTTTAGATAATGCTCTTTTGCAAAACTATGACATATTTTTGCTCGACATTAACACGCCTAAAAAAAACGGTTTTGAAACGCTAAGAGAGATTCGCAAAGAAAATATAATGACTCCAGCCATCTTCATAACAGCCCAAAGCGATATAGAGCATGTTAAAAAAGGGTATGAGAGCGGTTGCAGCGACTATGTGAGAAAACCTTTTTTACTAGAAGAGCTGGAGCTTAGAATCAATCAGATTCTTCACAAAGATGTGGCGAAAAACAATGTCAATATTACGCAAAATTATCGTTTTGACCTCTCTTTGATGCAGCTTTTTTACAAAGATGAAGCGGTTCATTTGAGTGGGCATGAAAAAAAACTTCTGTACATTTTGAGTAAAAACAGCAATCAAATCATAACTCCGAATGTTCTAAGAGACTATATTTGGGACGATAAACCCGTACAAGACAACACGTTAAGAACGCAGATAAAAAAGTTACGCTCAAAACTGTATGAAAACTTCATAATCACTGTACGAAATGCAGGGTACAAGATAAACAGATATGAATAAACTCAAATTCAGCATTAAGCTTTTTCTTTCTTACATCATCTTTACGCTCATCCTCCTCTTCTCTATTGCCGTTGTGCATCTCTACTTTTCACATGAGCAGCAAACGCAGCAATTTCTTAAAGAGGTGCAGCTGCAAGGCGATGAGAAAAAAGAGAAGTTTGATGCACATATAAAGATGACAAAAGATGCGCTTGTAGCCGTTTCCCAGAATCAACAATTTTTAAATTTTGTCATAAACGCAGAGCAGAGTTACTTTGTAGATCTGCTCTTTTTAACGCTCATGGAAGCAAATAAAGATTATATGCAGATGCGTTATATTGACAAAAATGGCTTAGAAGTTTTAAGATTTGAGAGAGACAAAGAGTCACAAATAGCCAAAAAAACGCAAAGTCTCCAAAACAAAGCACAAAGAGATTATTTTCAAACAATCTCAAGAATGAATCAAAACGAAGTTTTTATCTCAAATATTGACCTAAACATAGAACATGAGCAAGTAGAAATTCCGCACAAATCGGTCATCAGGCTTGCTACTCCTATCTACCGTAAAGAGAAATTTATGGGAGTTTTAATAATAAATGTTTTCATGGACTTGTTTTTACAAAACCTTCTAAATTCAACACTCTATGACATCTCTTTAATAAACAACAAGGGCTACTTTATCAAGCACCAGAATCAAAAGCTTGAGTGGACAAAAGCCGATATAAAAAATGAAGCAAAAGAAAAAAAGTACTTTTTACAACCGCTTTTTGTCGCAGATAATGCAATTAATATGCTCATGATTGAAAATGATGCCACCTTACAAAAAACAAAAAACACCAACAAGCAAATGATTGTAGTCATACTCTTGTTTGCGATTATAATGGCGCTTCTTTTTACCGCTATCTTTACAAGAGCGTTGAACAAAATATTTGATTTGGTAACCCTTCAAGCCAAAAGACTCGATACTTTGCTTCAAAACCAAAGCAAACTTGCCGAACTTGGCGAAATGGTTGCGAACATCGCCCATCAATGGAGACAGCCGCTCACAAGAGTCTCTCTCATACTACAGAATTTGGGAGCCTTTAAAGCAAAAGGGAAAATGAGTGATGAAATGTTTACCGACTCTATGCAAAATGCACTTTTTCAAATAGAGTTTATGTCAAACACCATTGATAACTTTAGAAATTTTTACAAAAGTGATGAAAACAAAACGGAGTTTTTCATAGAAGATATACTGCAAAACGTTTTAAATATCATCGGCGAGCCCATAAAAC